>NZ_JADOGI010000047.1 GCF_015645445.1 Nonomuraea cypriaca
CCGTGCATGGGGGTGCCCAGGCCCGCCGTGCTCTGGGCCGGCTGAGGCTGGTGGGGCTGCGGCGCGGGCTGCTGGTAGGTGTCGTGGCGGCGGGCGTACGGGTCCGGCTGCTGGTACGCAGGGTCGGACTGGTACTGCGGCTGGTCGGACTGGTATTGCTGCGGGTCGGACTGGTACTGGGGCTGTGACGACGGGTACGGCGCCGCGGCCTGCGAGGGGAAGCCGAGCGGGTCGGTGCTCAGCGGCGACGGCCGACGCTGCTCGCCGCCCGGCATCTGGTAGACCGGCTCGTTCTCGACGTACTGCGGGCCGGTAAAGGGCTCGGCCGGCTGGATGTACTGGGGGCCGCTGAGCGGGTCGCCGGTGTACTGGGGACCGCTGAGCGGGTCGCCGGTGTACTGGGGACCGCTGAGCGGGTCGCCGGTGTACTGGGGACCGCTGAAGGGGTCGCCGGTGTACTTCTGCTGCGGGCCGGTCGTGTCGACGTACTGGGGGCCGGTGAAGGGGTTGCGCTCGCCGTAGGCCGGCGTCGTCTCCCTGGGGGCCGTGGTCTCGCCGTACGAGGCCACCAGCTTGTCCTGGTGCGCCGGCGGCGCGCCCCTGGCCACGAGCACGTCATTGGGCGACAGCGCGGCCGTGGGCCGTTCGTCAGCCGGCGGCTGCTGCGGCGGCCGGTGGTACTGGCCGGTGCCGGGGATGGCCCCGGTCTCGGGAATGGCGCCGGTTCTGGGATCCTCCGCGGGCACGGCGGGTTGCTCACCCGTGGCCTCGGCGAACCCCTCGTCCAGCGTGTCGAGCAGCCGGCCGACGTCCTCCATCGGCATGCGGAAGCTCGCTGTGCACATCTCCCCACGCCACAGGCTGAGCACCAGGGTGCCCTCGTGCCACGTGACCCGGAGACAGCGCTCCTGACCTCGTGCATCGAAGAAGACTTCGCCGAACGACGGCAACGGGACAACTTCCGACATGGCAGACATACTGCTTTAACCAGCCTTTATTCGTCCACTCAACCCCGGAAAACCCTAGGGAACCGACCTTCTCATCTACTCCCTGAACCCCTCTGGTCACGCACAGGAACCTCTGTTTCCACCCAGTTGGAGTTCCGAGCGCCCAGTGTGCCATGCGCGCGGCGGTACGGGTCCGGGAACGCCGGGATGCGTCTGGCCGATCACAGCGCGTTCGGCGCGGCGGCCCCGGAATGCGGGTAGCGTTTACTGCCGTGCCGGACTCCCATCTCCCGTCAGTGGACGAACTGCTCACCGTCGCGGTCAACGCTCTCGGAGGGAGCGAACGCCAGGGCCAGGTCACCATGGTCCACGCCGTGCAGCAGGCCATCGACGACGAGGAACACCTGGCGGTGCAGGCCGGCACGGGCACCGGCAAGTCGCTGGCGTACCTGGTGCCCTCGATCCGGCACGCGATGGACGGCGACTCGCCCGTCGTGATCTCCACGGCCACGATCGCGCTGCAGCGCCAGCTCGTCGACCGCGACCTGCCCAGGCTGGCCGAGGCGCTCGGCAAGGAGTTGCCGCACGAGCCGACGTTCGCGATCCTCAAGGGCCGCCGCAACTACCTGTGCCGCTACAAGGCGTCGGCGGGCTGGCCCGAGGACGACGAGCAGGACCAGCTGTTCGACCCGCGCGAGGTGAGCGCGACCGGCCGCATGGTGCAGCGCATCCAGGAGTGGGCGGAGGAGACCGAGACCGGCGACCGCGACGAGCTGGTGCCCGGGGTGAGCGAGCAGGCGTGGCGGCAGTTCTCGGTGAGCGCGCAGGAGTGCCTGGGCGCCACCCGCTGCCCGAGCGGGGCCGAGTGCTTCGCCGAGCTGGCCAGGGCGCGGGCGGGCGAGGTGGACGTGGTGGTGACCAACCACGCGCTGCTGGCCATCGACGCCATGGGCGACCTGCCGGTGCTGCCCGAGCACGAGGTCGTGGTCGTGGACGAGGCCCACGAGCTGGTCGACCGGGTGACGTCGGTGGTGACCGCCGAGTTGTCGGAGTCGTCGGTGATGCTGGCCGTGCGCCGGGTCGGCCGCCTGATCGAGCAGCCGCTCGCCGACCAGCTCATGGAGGCGGGCGAAGATCTCAAGGCACTGCTGGCCGCCGCGCCGGCCGGCCGCGTCGACGAGCTGCCGCAGGTGCTCGGGCTGACGCTGCAGCTCATCCGTGACACCGCCTGGCGGTGCGTCACGGCGCTGGGGCCGCGTAACGCCGACAAGGACGACCCGGACAAGGCGGGCCAGCGTAAGGCCGCGTTCACGGCGCTGGACGAGGTGCACGACACGGCGGTGCGCATGCTGGAGGCGTACGGCCACGCCACGGAGGCCGACCGGGCGGAGGTGGTCTGGCTCGACTCCGGCACCGACCGCCGCCCGCCGTCGCTGCGCGTGGCGCCACTGAGCGTGAGCGGCATGCTGCGCGACAAGCTGTTCGGCGAGCGCACGGTGGTCCTCACGTCCGCCACGCTCGCGCTCGGCGGCACGTTCGACGCGCTGGCCGCGCAGTGGGGGCTGGGCGACGGCAAGGACTGGCAGGGCATCGACGTCGGCTCCCCGTTCGACCACCCCAAGGCAGGCATCCTGTACGTCGCCAAGCACCTGCCCCAGCCGGGCCGCGACGGGCTCCCCCAGCAGTACCTCGACGAGATCGCCGAGCTGATCGAGGCGGCCGGCGGGCGCACGCTGGGGTTGTTCTCGTCGATGCGCGCGGCCAAGGCGGCCACGGAGGCGCTGCGCGAGCGGCTGGACGTGCCGCTGCTGTGCCAGGGCGACGACTCGACGATGCTGCTGGTCAAACAGTTCGCCGAGGACGAGCCGACCTGCCTGTTCGGGACGCTGTCGCTGTGGCAGGGCGTGGACGTGCCCGGGCCCTCGCTGCGGCTGGTCATCATCGACCGGGTGCCGTTCCCGCGCCCCGACGACCCGCTCACCTCGGCCAGGCAACGCCACGTGGCGGCCAAGGGCGGCAACGGCTTCATGGCGGTGGCCGCCAACCACGCCGCCCTGCTCCTGGCCCAGGGGGCGGGCCGCCTGCTCCGCGCCCAGGACGACAAGGGCGTGATCGCGGTCCTGGACCCCCGCCTGGCCACGGCCCGCTACAGCAGCTTCCTCATGGGCTCCCTCCCCCCGTTCTGGCGCACCACCGATCCCAACATCCCCAGGGCGGCGCTGAAGCGCCTCTCCACGGAACCCTGAGCCAACCCCGCAGCCGGCGTCGACGCACCACGAGGCAGCGGCTCTCGGCACGTGCGGAAGGGCCCAACGACACAGGGACCGGATGGGCCACGGAGTCGGTCAAGAGAGCGCCGTGACGGCGGCCGGCCACGTGCGGGTCAGAGGCCGTCCCCCTGGAGGCCCTCGCCACGTGCGAGGGTTGGCGGTCCGGCGGCTCCGCCGTACAAGATGAAAGCCCTTAACCCGGGACGGCCCGAAAGGCGCAGGACCCCTAAGGCGCGGCGTTAAAAGGGGAAAGCTCGAGACGCTTCGGAGAGACGCCGTCCCCGGAGGAGGTGCCGCGCAGGCGGCGGGCGACCCAGGGCACCAGGTGCTCGCGCATCCACTGGGCGTCCTCGCGCCGCCGCGCGCGGGGATCCACCGAACGCGCCGGCCAGTCCTTGCGCCAGTCCTCGAACGGCACTCCCAGCACGTCCAGCACCCGGGCGGCCACCAGCCGGTGCCCGTCGGCGTTCATGTGCAGCCGGTCCGCGCTCCACGCCCGCCAGTCGCGCAGCCCCTGCATCGACCACTGGTCCACCAGCCGGCACCCGTACAGGTCGGCGATGGAGCGCAGGTGCAGGTAGTAGATCGCGAAGCGGCCGCGCAGCCGCCGCATCAGCGGCGTGTCACGTGGGTCCACTCCCGTGAACAGCAGCACCTCCGCGCCCCCGGCCCGCAGGTCGCGCACGGCGTGGGCGAGCTGCTTGGCCATCACGTCGGGGTCGCTGGCAGGCCTGAGCAGGTCGTTGCCCCCGGCGCAGAGACTGACCAGGTCGGGCGCCATCTCGACGGCCAGCGGCACCTGCTCGCCGGCGATCTGGTCGAGCAGCTTCCCGCGAACGGCCAGGTTGGCGTAGCGGAAGGCCGGCTCGTCGGCGGCCAGCCGCTCGGCCACCCGGTCGGCCCAGCCACGGTAGTGCCCGTTGGATCCGGGGTCGTTCAGTCCCTCGGTGAAGCTGTCGCCGAGCGCGACGAAGGACTTGTAATGCCTCATGAGGTGCCGTTCATCAGATGTCGGGCGTAGAAACCTCGCCGTCAGGCGAAGGAGGAAAAGCCCTCTTCCTTTCCGGAGTAGGCGTAGCCGTCTGCCCGTTGCAGGAGACGGATGTGGCGATAGTGAATGCCCTGGACAACGCCAGAGCCGGTGGTGACATTGAAGCTGCCCCTTGATCGAACGGCGACCCTGCCAGTGTGGATGCCCGCTTTCGTCCCCGATGGCACTACCGCCTGAACCAGGTCACCAGTTGCAAAGCCGTACACCTGTTTGACGCGGGGCAGCCGCAGCCGGGGAAACCCGTATCGATCGGTGCGCGTCCTACAGCGGGTGCCCCGTCCCGTGCAGGCGACCACCAGCACCCGGGCGGGCAAAGCGGTCACCGTATCTAGGCAGCCGACGTGCAGCGCGTCCAAAGTGTGCGACTTGGGCGCCCCGGTCCTCGACCGATTCCACTTTGTCCGCCCGCCGGAAGCGCTATGAACCGGCAGACCGGTCCTGGCCAGCGCGCGCCAGAGCGCCCATCGGGTGGTGTTGACTGCGGCCGCGTCCCGCAGCGGCGCCTTCGCCTGAGTGAGCAGCCGGGCGAGCACTCTCGGCCGCCCTGCCAGGAACTCTTCCACAGGGCGGTTGTTCTTTGCCTGGTTGCACGGCACACACGCGAGCGTCAGATTTGACACGCGATCGGAGCCGTCGCGGGAGCGCGGCTGGATGTGGTCGAGGTTGAGCGGCACCCCCGTGGCGCCACAGTAGGCGCAGCAGCGGCCCCACTTGGCCAGCAGATACTCGCGCACTTCGCAACCGTACAGCGTGCCCCTCTGATACCTCACTCCCTCCAGCGGGCGGCCGGCGGCCAGCGAGCCGGTATCGAAGGCGACCCGCTCCACGTGCAATGCCCGCACCGGCGCCCAGCGGGTAAGCCGGGTGACCCAGGACAGGGCGGTGGCCACCCGGTGCCGCAGGCTGGGCGGCAACCACCCCTCCGGGCGTTTGCGGTTGGCGAACCGCGGCTTGCGATAGCGTAGGTTCACGCTGCGCCGCCGCCTGCGATAGGCAGCACGCTGCACGAGCCTGTTCCGGATGCTGCCACCGCGGTGATCGAGCTGGAGCGCGAACAGACCGGTCCGAGTGCCGCCGTCGGCGTAGAAGACGGCGATGCCAGTGTGCTTGCTGCCCGGGTCGATCCCGACTTCCACCCCCTGCACTGTGGAAGCGGCGGCGGTGCGGTCGGTCAGACGGATCACCAGAGGGGTGTGCCGGTGTACCCGAGCCCGGCCCGATGCCAGCAGCTTGCGCGCCCGCGCGGGATGGCACGGATCCAATGGAGTCCCTTCCTTGGCCAGAACGAACACCCTAGGTGCGGTCTCACGACCGCATACTCCCCTTACGGGGGTGACGCCCGTACGGGCAGGTGAGGCCATACGGGTCTCTCCTCGACCAGGTCGGCCACTCCGCTGCCCTGCTCGGGCCTCGGCGTCCCGTTTCGTCCCTGCTCCAAGGTTGTCTGCTGACGCCGATTCGAGAGTCCGGGGCTGGAGAAGCACCCCGGAGTCGATCTTCTGACGTGTGGCCAACGTAGCCACCTGGTTCACCTCCCTCTCCTGGTGACTGGGTCTGATCAAGCCAGCCCCCCCTCGCCATGGCCCGAGGGTCATCGCTCCAGGGCAAGCCCGGCCCTTCACGGCTGGGAGCGCTTGATCTCCGCGATAGCGTGCAGCGCAAGGACGTATGACTGTAGTCCGAAGCCCGCGATCGTGCCCGTCGCCACCCCGGCGACGACCGAGGTATGGCGAAACTCTTCCCTCGCCGCGGGGTTGGTGAGGTGCACCTCGACGAGCGGGGCCGTGCGCTGGGCGATGGCGTCGCGCAGGGCGTAGGAGTAGTGGGTGAACGCGGCCGGGTTGAGCACGACAGGGATGCGCCCGTCGGCGGCCTCGTGCAGCCAGCCGACCAACTCGGCCTCGTCGTCGGTCTGGCGCACCTCGACGTGGTGGCCGAGCTTCCTGCCGGTGTCGCGGCAGAGCGCGGCCAGGTCGTCGAACGTCTCCGCCCCGTAGACGGACGGCTCGCGGGTGCCGAGCCTGCGCAGGTTGGGGCCGTTGAGCACGAGAATCATGCGGAGATCTCCTTGTACGCGGCCTCGAGGAGTTCCTCGGCGGGGTCTTCCAGCCGCCCCGGCCTGGCCAGGTCGTCGAGGACGACGAACCGCTGCTTGGCGCCGCGGTTCTTCTTGTCCAGGCGCATGTGGTCGCGTAGCCGCGGCCAGGCGCCCGCCCGGTAGGAGATGGGCAGGCCGACGCTGGTGAGGATGGATCTGGTGCGGTCGGCGAGGTCGGCGTGCCCGGAGAGCCTGGACAGCTCGGCGGCGTAGACCATGCCGATGGCGACGGCCTCGCCGTGGCGGATGCCGTAGTGCTCTTCGCGCTCGATGGCGTGGGCGAGCGTGTGGCCGTAGTTGAGTATCTCGCGCAGCCCGGCCTCGCGCAGGTCGGCGCCCACGACGTCGGCCTTGACCCGGATCTTGCGCTCGATCAGCTCGCGGGTGTGCGGGCCGTCGGGCCTGGTGGCGGCTTCGGGGTCGGCTTCGATGAGCGTGAGGATGGCCGGGTCGGCGATGAAGCCGCCCTTGATGACCTCGCCCAGTCCTGCCACGTAGTCGGCCCGCGGCATGCCCGCCAGCGTGGCCAGCTCGCAGAGCACGCCCGCGGGTGGCAGGAACGTGCCGACGAGGTTTTTGCCCTCCGGCGTGTCGATGCCGTTCTTGCCGCCGACCGCCGCGTCGACCATGGCGAGCAGCGTCGTGGGCATGAGCACGACCTGCACGCCGCGCAGCCACGTGGCCGCCACGAACCCCGCCAGGTCGGTCGTCGCTCCCCCGCCCACGCCCACCACGGCGTCGGAGCGGGTCACGCCGTGCCGGCCGAGCGCGGACCAGAGCCCCGCCGCGACCTCGACGGTCTTGGCCTGCTCGCCGTCGGGCACGGGCAGGTCGACCACCTCGTAGCCGGCCTCGGAGAGGACCGCGCCGACCGGTCCGGAGAGCTCCGGCAGGCTCGCCGGGCGGATGACCGCGACCGTGCGCACGCCCGGCTTGAACAGCGTCGTCAGCTCGGCGAGCACGCCGGTGCCGACGACCACGTCGTACGGGCTGTCACCGCGCACGGTGATCCGCGTGGCGCCCGTGCCCTTGCCGGTCATGCGTGGACCTCCTGCACGTCGGTCCTCCTGAGCGTCATGCGGGCAGCCCCTTCACGATCTCTTCGGCGAGCTCCTCGGGCTCCCGTTTGTCCGTCACCACCGTCATCACGGCCAGCCGCTCGTAGACCGGCCGCCGCTCCTCCATCAGCTTCCTGAACTGGCTGCGCGGGTTGAGCACGAGCAGCGGCCTGGCCGAGGCGAGCCCGACCCGCTGGACCGCGTCGGTCAGCCCCACCTGGAGGTAGACGACGTGGTGACCGGCGAGCAGGGCCTGCGTCGCCTCGTGCAGCACGGCGCCGCCGCCGAGGGACAGGACGCCCTCGTGCTCGGTCAGCGCCCGGCGCACGGCGTCGTGTTCCAACTCGCGGAAGCGGTCCTCGCCGTCCTCGATGAAGATGTCGGAGACGGGCTTGCCCGCGACGGCCTCCACGTCGGCGTCGGTGTCACGGAACCCGACGCCGAGCCGCTCGGCGACCAGCCGCCCGAGCGTGCTCTTGCCGGATCCGGGCGGCCCGATCAGCACCACGGTGTTCACAGCTCGCTCACCACTCCCGTCTCGTTTTCTGACCCGCTCACTTGATCACCATCGAGGAGAGGTAGCCGGACAGGTTGCGCGCGACCTCCTCGACGGAGTCGCCACCGAACTTCTCGATCGCCGCGTCGGCCAGCACCAGCGCGACCATGGCCTCGGCGACGACGCCGGCCGCGGGGACGGCGCAGACGTCGGAGCGCTCGTGGTGGGCCTTGGCCGCCTCGCCCGTCTTGACGTCGATCGTGGCCAGCGCCCTCGGCACCGTGGAGATCGGCTTCATCGCGGCGCTGACGCGCAGGATCTCGCCGTTGGTCATGCCGCCCTCGACGCCGCCCGCGCGGTTGGTGATCCGCTTGACTCCGTCGTCCGCGGTGTATTCGATCTCGTCGTGGGCGCGCGATCCCGGCCGCCTGGCGGTCTCGAAGCCGTCGCCCACCGCGACGCCCTTGATCGCCTGGATGCCCATGAGCGCCGCGGCGAGCCTGGAGTCGAGCCTGCGGTCCCAGTGGGTGTAGCTGCCCAGGCCCGGCGGCAGGCCGTAGGCCAGGACCTCGACGACGCCGCCGAGCGTGTCGCCGTCTTTGTGCGCCTGGTCGATCACCTCGACCATCAGGGCGCTGCCCTCCGGGTCGGCGCACCGCACCAGGTCCTCGTCGATCCTGGCCAGGTCGCCGGCCCCCGGCAGGGTCGCGGACGGGGTCCGCGCGCCGCCGATCTCGGTCACGTGGCTGACGATGTCGACGCCGAGCGCCTGCTTGAGGAAGCGCCTGGCGACCTCGCCGAGCGCGACGCGGGCCGCGGTCTCGCGGGCGCTGGCCCGGTCGAGCACCTGCCTGGCGTCGTCGAACCCGTATTTCTGCATGCCGGCCAGGTCGGCGTGGCCGGGGCGGGGGCGGGACTTGGGCGCGTTGCGCGCGAGGCCCTCCAGCTCGGCCGGGTCGACCGGGTCGGCCGCCATGACCTTCTCCCACTTCGGCCACTCGGTGTTGCCGATGCGGACGGCGACCGGGCTGCCCATCGTGCGTCCGTGGCGCACGCCGCCCACGATCGTCACCTGATCCTGCTCGAACTTCATCCGGGCGCCCCGCCCATAGCCGAGCCTGCGGCGGCGCAGGGCCTCGTCGATCGCGGCCGTGGTCACCTCGACTCCGGCCGGCAGGCCTTCGAGGATGGCGACGAGTTCGGGCCCGTGGGACTCTCCGGCGGTCAACCAGCGCAACATGCGTACAAGTCTTCCATGTGCTGCCGGGTGCGACGTCCTTCGTTCACCAGCCGAGACACAGCACGCTGAACGCGCCCAGCAGCATGAACGGCCCGAAAGGGAACTCGGTGTCCCTGTTCGCGCGGCCGGTCAGCAGGAGTGCCAGGCCGTAGAGTGCGCCGAGTAACTGCCCGCAGAACGCCGCCACGACCCACGCCTGCCAGCCGAGGGCCGCGCTCGCCAGGCCGATCAGCCCGGCCAGCTTGACGTCCCCCAGCCCCATCGCCTGCGGCCGCACGAACCACAGCAGTCCGTACACGGCCGTCAGCGCCACCCCACCGGCCAGCGCCCTGGGCAGCTCCCCCGTCGGTACGAGCCCCAGCGCCACGATCGGGTACGCCGGCAGCGTAACGGCGTCGGGCAGCAGCGTCGTACGCCAGTCGATGACCGCCAGGGCCGTGCCGATCACGGCGAAGCACGCGTACGGCGGTCCCAGCCGCCACGTGACGAGGGCGGTCACGGCGGCGGTCACCAACTCCACGGCCGGCGGCCAGGCGGGCACCGGCGTGACGCCGTCGTCGTAGGAGTCGGCCAGCGCCCTGATGGAACGCCCGCAGACCAGCCCGAGCACCGCCATGAGTGCGACCACGAGCCGACCCTAACGCCGCCCACCCCAACCGGCAGCCCGATCAGCACACCTCCCCCACAGCCCCGGCTGTGACACCCAGAGTCACCGGCCTTCGCGGGATGCTCGGCGGGGTGGTGAGGGGTCAGCGGTGCTTGCCGCTTCTGCGGAACCAGCGGCGTCTGCGGACAGGCGCCGGCTCCACCCGGGCCACGGTGACGCCCGTGAGGCCGGCGACGGTGCCCGACTCGACGGCCGCCAGCGCCTCCAGCACCGTGCCCTCGATCACGAACTGCACGGGCCCCGCCACGTCCACCACCACCGCCGCCGCCTGCTCCTGCACGGCGGCCTGGCACACCTGTGGCGTGGTGGCCTGGATCGGCCGGGCGTCGGGACGCCACCTGGCCAGCGCTTCCGTGCCGGTGAACGCGAGCACCGCCTGCCTGCCGTCCTGCCCGACGAGCTTGGGCAGCGCCATCTCGCTCTCCTTCTCCTGCCGCAGCCCGTGCGCGCCGACCTCGGCCTCGGTCAGCAGGGCGACCACGGGGACGAGGAGCCTGGCGCCGCTCAGCGCGGTCAGGACTTCGGCGGCGTCGGCCGTACCCGCCTGGTAGGAGGCGAGCGCGGCGGCCACCGCGGGGGCGGCGGCGCCGTCGTCGCGGGGATCGAGGGGTTGCGGGATGCTCGGCACAACCTCCGAGACTACCGGCGCCCACGCCCACCCCCCGGCACGGGTGGGGCCGTGCTACCCGAGGTCGGTGATGGCCGCCACCGGGCCGCCACCGGAGGGGCCCTGGTGGACGGCGGCCACCGAGACGAAGACGGCCGGGTCGCCCGTGACCGCCGCCGCCACCCCGCCCACCGTGGCCTTGATCTGCCGGTGCCAGTGCACGTCGGAGTCGTCCAGCATGATGTTGCGCCGCCCGCGCACCCGCCCCGACGGGTCGGCCTCGCACTTCATGAACACGTTCACCAGCCGCCCCCCGAGGTCCGACGGATGCGGCCGTTCCGGCAGCGGCAGGCCCGAGTCGCGGATGGCCTCCCAGATGCCGTCCGCGTCCAGGGCGTCCTTCATGACGCTGTGGCCGATGCGGTAGCGGCCGCCGATCCCGCGTACGTTCCCCACGAGCACGATCTGCGCCCGGTCCAGTTCGACGCCGGACGAGCAGGAGGCCACGGAGGAGTAGAGCGACAGGTCCTTGTGGATCTGGTCGGCGCGCGGCATGTCGATCTCGCCGAGGGCGGCGGCGACGCCGAGCGCCGTGGTGGAGTTGGACAGGTCCATGGAAGGACCGGTCTCCTCGATCGCGGTGTCCTGGCCGCGGCTCTTGGCGTCGGTGATGGTGGCCAGGGTGAGCAGCGGCGTCTTGGTCTGTACGTAGTGGACGTCGCGCGGGTCGTCGATCCCGGCGATCTTCATGGCCTCGCGTACGCCGGCGGCGACCTTCTCCACCATGGCGGGCCTGCCGATGTCCTCGGGGAGGATCACCTCGCTCATCGCCACGCCCACGGACAGCCGAGGTTCGTCGGAGGCGGGTGCGCCGGCGGTGGTGGCGAAGATCGTGGCGTGCGGGCTGAGCACTCCGTCGGTCCCGCCCGACCACACCAGCGGCACGCTTTCCGGCGCCGGATGCCCGTGCTCGGCCAGCACCTCGCGGAAGGCGCGGTCGGCGAGGATGCGCGTGTAGTCGTTCACGCCGCCGTTGCCCTCGGTCTTGCCGACGACGGCGAGCACGCGGTGCGCCTCGATCACCCCGTCGGCGATGAGCCGTGACAGCCCGGAGGCGTCGGTGACACTCTCGATCGGCACCTTGCGCACTTCGATCGGGTCCGGCATGCGAAGCCCTTTCTCCCGTACCGGTTTCCCCTGCCTGCTCTGGCGACGCTAGCCGAGCCGACCGGCGGGGTTCATGGGCAATGTCTGCCCATGAACCCCGCCGCCCATGTCAAGGTGCGCTCGGCGGGTAGGGTCCGGGATGTGATTCGCGAAGCACATGTCAACGGGATCAAGCTCGTGTACCGGGAGGAAGGCGGCGCGGACGCTCTCCCGCTCGTGCTGATTCACGGCCGCACCGCCGACCACAACGACTGGAACGGCATAACCCAGCACTTCGCGGCCCGCTACCACGTGCTCGTGCCGGACCTCAGGGGTCACGGGGCCAGCGACCACCCCGGCGACTATCCGCTGCCCGGCATGGCGGAGGACGTCGTCGCGCTGCTGGACCACCTGGGCATCGAGCGCGCCACCGTCATCGGGCATTCGCTGGGCGGCGTGGTGTCCAGCCTGCTGGCCGCGAGCCATCCCGAGCGGGTCGAGCGGCTGGTGCTGGAGGACGTGCCGACGCTCCCGCTGCACGACCGCGCCACCATCGTCGAGGACGACTCCACAGGGTTCGACTGGCGGATGATGTACGACACCGAGCGGCAGTTCCTCGATCCCGATCCCGGCTGGGCGGCGGGGCTGGCGAAGATCACGGCGCCGACGCTGGTGCTGTCCGGCGGTGCGGCGAGCCCGTTCGAGGCCGGGGAGACGGCGGCCAGGATCCCGGGGGCGCGGCTGGTCACGATCAAGGCCGGTCACCTGATCCACGTCGCCGCCCGCGGGGCGTTCCTGCGCGCGGTGGACGCGTTCCTGGAGGAGGAGCCCGCCGTGAGCCCGTCTCATGTGGCCGACCAGGACGGTGGGACCGCGCCGTAACGCCCATCTCACGTGACCGGGCGCGGGATCGCGCCCGAAGATCCACCGGAGTGAACCAAGCGACACAATGACCTGTAAAGGCGATTGTGACCCCAATGTCATAAATATCCGACATGGTGGAGGGGTGGGAACCAGGCTCAGCGATCACGTGAAGGAACGGCTGAGCACGTTCGGTCTCATGGCGCCCTCGATCGCCCAGTGCGCGGTGGGCGCCGCCCTGGCATGGGTCGTCGCCATCGAGTTGCTCGGCCACCCGAGCCCGTTCTTCGCGCCGATCTCCGTGCTCGTATGCGTGGGCGTCGGCTTCGGGCAGCGGCTGCGCAGGGTGTCGGAGCTGGTGGTGGGCGTCAGTCTCGGGGTGGGCGTGGGCGACCTGCTGGTGGCCTGGATCGGCTCAGGCCCATGGCAGATCGCGCTGGTGGTCGCGCTGGCGATGACCACCGCGATGCTGCTGAACAGCGGGGCGCTGTTCGTCGCGCAGGCCGGGTCGTCGGCGGTGCTGGTGGCCACGCTGGTGCCCGGGGAGGGCGCCGGTGGGCTGGACCGGATGGCCGACGCGCTCACGGGGGGCGTCATCGGGATCGCGGCGGTCGCGTTGTTGCCTGCGAGCCCGTTCGCGCTCGCCGCCAAGCACCTGTCCGGGGTGCTGGACGCGCTGTCCACGGTGCTGGAGCAGGCGGCGGAGGCGATCGAGAAGCGCGACGCCGACCTGGCGGCCGAGGCGCTGGAGCAGGCGCGTACGACGCAGGCGGCGGTGGAGGAGTTCGAGGCGGCGCTGGAGACCAGCAAGGAGATCGCGCTGATCTCGCCGCTGCACTGGCGGCGAAGGGCCAGGCTGGCCCGTTACGAGACCGCGGCCGTGCCCGTCGATCTGGCGCTGCGGAACGCGCGGGTGCTCAGCAGGCGTACGCTCGCCTCGCTCGGAGAGGCAAGCCCGCCCCCCGCCGCGCTGGCCGAGGCGATGCGAGAGGTCTCCGAGGCGGCGCTGCTGCTGCAACTCGAACTGGCCGCGGGGCGCGAGCCGACACTGGCGCGGCAGGCGCTGCTCGCGGTGGCGGCGCGGGAGCGTCCGGACGGGCTGGGCTTCTCGGCACACGTGATCATCGCGCAGTTGCGTTCCGTGGTGGTCGACCTGCTGCAGGCGACCGGGATGACGAACGAGGACGCCGCCGCGGCGCTGACCCCGCTGGACGAGCCCAGCGGGCAGAGCACCGGGTCTTGACGCGCCCGCCGGCGGTCAAGGTCGCGCTGCTGAGCGCCACCTGCCTGGCGGCGCAGCACAACGGGTGGGACGACGGGCTGCGCACGCGTACGCTCGCCGTGGTCTTCGACGGCCTGCGCCCGCAACCGGTCGGCTAGGGGACCGGGATCCGCTCGACGCGGATGGAGAAGACCTCCTCGCGGGGCACCACGACCTCGTAGGCACCGTGGTCGACCATCCAGTAGCCCAGCGCCTCCGCCTTCATCCCGCTGTGCCCGGTGTAGGCGATGTGCAGCCCGTCGTCGTCCTCGTCGAGCACGATGCACGGCTCGCCGCCGAAGGCGCCGACGGTGCGGATCAGCACCAGCCACTCCACCTCGGACCTGGCCACCACCCGCCGCCAGTAGCCGGCCGCGGCCTCGAACCCCTCCAGCTCGGCCTCGCTGAACAGCACCACCTGGTCGTTGACTGGGCCGAGCGCGGCGGGCAGCGTGCGCTCGCCGAACCGGGCGACGAAGCCGGAGGCGACCGGCGCGATCTCCTCGCTCATGCGGCGGGCCGCCAGGTCAGCCCGTCGTACTCGGCGAAGGTCCGCTCGCCGCCCGGAGTGACGTGGACGATCTCCGCCCCGGCCGGGATCGGCATCGGCACGGTGTGGAACTGGGGCACGACATGATCGGGCGACGTGGTGAACCCGTTGCCGGCGAACGGCGGCGCGTCGCTCCAGTCGCCGCCCATGTGCGGCCCGTACGGCACCGCGTACGTGTCGACGTCGCGGGCGTACCAGCGCATGACGTAGAGCTCCGGCACCTCGGCGAACAGCTCCGATCCTTCGAAAGACAGGTCCAGCCCGTAGTAGAGCGCCTCCGGCGTGGTCAACCTGACGCAGTCCTGCACCCGGTAGACGTAGCCCGAGATGACCGTGCGTTTGCCCGAAAGGTATGGCACGAGCAGACGCGGCGGGACCACCTTCTGCATCTGCGTTCCGCTCACAGTCCTACTTTACGATCTGTTGAACCTAGAGCACGCGATGTTCGAGGCACGGCAGGGTTGCCCTTGCCGCGGCGGTCCACTCGTGGTCCACCCGCACGACCTGCACGCCAGGCGCGGTGCCGAGGTCGGAGCGGATCACGCCCAGCGGGTCGACCAGCATGCTGCGGCCCACGCCGAAGCCGTCGGACGACTCCGCCGGGTTGGGCGCCTGGCCGACTGCGGCCGTCCACATGGTGTTCTCCAGCGCCCGCGCCCTGACCAGGGTGACCCAGTGGTCCTCCTTGAGCGGCCCAGAGCCCCAGGCCGCGATCACCGCGAACAGCTCCGCGCCCCGGTCGACCAGCGCCCTGGCCAGCTCGGGGAAGCGCACGTCGTAGCAGGTGATCAGCCCCACCCTGGTCCCGGCCAGCTCCACGACCACCGGCTCGGCGCCGGGCGCGACCAGGTCGGACTCCTTCGCGCCGAAGGAGTCGAACAGGTGGATCTTCCGGTACGCCGCCCTGACCTCGCCCCGGTCGTCGATGGCCACGGCGGTGTTGTGCACCCGGTCCGCCCCGGGCTCGAACACCCCGGCGATCACCGCCAGGCCGTGCTCGCGCGCCGCCTCGGCCAGCCCCGACACGAACGGCCCGTCCAGCGGCTCGGCCAGGGTGGCGACGCGCCTGCCGTAGCGGGTGAGCGTGGCCTCGGGAAAGATGGCGAGGTCGGCTCCCTCGGCGCGGGCGAGCGCCTCGCTGACCCTCTTGAGGTTCGCCGACGGGTCAGGAGACACCGGGATCTGGCAGAGGGCGATTGTGGTCACGGCCCGACTCTAACCGGTTCGGCACGGGTCGAAACCACGTCAGGGACCGCCAAATCCACTCAAGTGGCCCGTACCTGTAGCGCGCCAGCCACCACCGGCTTCCCAGGAACTGCACGACGAGCGTGGCCAGCGTCAGCCCCACCACCGACCAGCGGGTCGGGTCGGCGTCCAGCAGCGGCGTGGCCAGGACGATGACCGCGGTGCCTGAGACGTAGTTGGTCAGCGCCATCCTGCCCAGCGGCTCCAGCACCGCCGACAGCCATGGCCGCAACACCAGCAGCAGCCCCAGCGCGTACGCCGCCGCACCGGTCAGCGCGGCCACGCTGTAGACCCACCACTCGTCCGTGCTCGCCCACTCGGCGGTGAGCAGCGCGGTGGCCAGCGCGGCGACGCCGAAGCCGGGCAGCAGCAGCCGCCGGGACGGCCGCAGCCGCCACAGCCCCATGCCGACCAGGAACACGCCGGGGATGATCTGCGCCCCGCCGCCCATCCTGACCGCCACCACGATCGCCACCACTCCGGCCCCGAGCACCAGCAGCGGCACGCGACCGACCAGGAACGACACGGGCAGCAGCACCACCGCCCCCCAGAAGGCGTAGTCGGTCAGCACCTCGCCCGGGTAGAACGTGTGCTGGACCAGCCCGATGCCGAACAGCCAGAAGAGCCTGCTCAGCAGCGCCCAGCGGCTGTTGCCGCGCAGGAACAGCAGGAAACTGATGCCGAACAGCAACGAGAAGATCGGGTAGAACCGGCTCTGGAAGAGCGCCTCGATCGTCCAGTCGAGCCCCACGCGGGGCTCCTTGGCGGTGTGCTGCCAGGTGTTGACCAGCATGATGCCACCCACCGCGAAGCCGCGTAGGGCGTCGAGTTCACGGATGCGCGTCACAGGAACCAGGTGAACCACCATACGAGGAATCCGGCGCCTATGGCGGCCGCGGTGATCTGCGGCCAGCGCCGGTCGCGCAGGAGCACCGCGGCGCTCAGCACGAGCGAGCCGGCCGCGATCCAGGTGTAGGGGCCGACGATGCCGGGGACGCCGAGGGCCGGCGCCGTGGCGTTCCTGGCGGCCAGGGCGCACACCGAGTCGATCACCAGGCCGGTGAACGCCACGCCGGTGAGTCCGGCGAAGGCCACGACGGACCTGCCCCTGAGCGCGCCGCCGACGAGCTGGATCAGGGACGCCAGCGCGAACAGCGCGAACGGGGTGGCCAGCCACGGCGCCAGGGAGATCTGGTACGGCGCCCCGGTCACGCGCAGGTCCTCCGGCCGGATGGCGGCGGCCGGGCAGGGTGAGATCGTCGGCCTGGCGGGGTCGGCGACGAATTCGGCGATCTTCCGCCGGGCGCACTCGCTGGTGCGGAAGACGGCGTGGGAGAGGCCGCCGAACTCCTCGAACCGGCCGTCCGGGAGCGCCTCGGCGGCGGTCCTGGCGGTCCCGGCGGGGGTGGTGGGGTCGTACTGGCCGCCGAGCACGTACACGGGGGCCTTGGTGGTGGCGTTGACGGGCCGGGACGTGGGCAGCCGCCAGGCATCACACACCGCCTTATCCCCATTTACCGTGAAAAGTCGGGATTTGGTGGTGAACGTGTTGAACGGGACCTCGTCCTGGCACTGGACCGCGTGATACAGCCCGAACGCGTACGACCCCAGCCCCTCCCCCACGGCGTCCGCCAGCGGCGCCAGCGGCTCGTCTCGCCCCTCCGCCAGCGCGCCGACCAGCGCGGGCGCCACCGCGGCCAGGTCCGCGCCGGGCAACGCCGCCGCCAAGATCGTGGCCACGTGATCGCCGCTCAGCCGCGCGGTGAACGCCTCCCCGAGCAGCGGATCGGTCACCGGCACCCGGGCGGGTGAGCCGTTCAGCCGGGCGGTCACGGCGTCGTAGCGGTCCTTCAGGCCGAGGCGGGACAGCGCGGCGGCCAGGTTCGCGTCGGCGGCGTCGTACCGGCCGGCGCTCTCCGGCAGGAACGAGTCGAGCACCACCGAGCGCACCCCTTCCGGGTCGGCGGCGGCGGCCTCCAGCATGACCCTGGTCGAATAGCCGACGCCGAACAGGTGCCACGACGGGTGTCCGAGCTCCTCGCGCAACGCGACCACGTCGGCCGCGATCTCCTTGGTGTTGTACCCCCGCAGGTCGACGCCCTGCTCGCGGAGCCGGTCGCGGCAGCGTGTGGCGGCCGCGGCCAGGTCGGCGGGCGGCGTGCGCAACTGCCCGAGCAGTGCCGCGGCCGTCTCGGGGCAGCCCAGCGCGGGCTCGGAGTATCGGCTGCCGCGCTGCTCGATCGTCACCACGTCGCGGCCGGGGAACATCCGGCTCAGGAGCCCCGTGAGCTGGATCGACGCCGAACCAGGCCCGCCGCTCATGTAGACGACGGGGTCAGGGCCGCGGTCGCCGGCGGCCTGGCGGACGGCGTACCCGACCTTGATGGTCCTGCCTGGGGCGGTCCTGCGCTCGGGGACCTCCAGGAAACCGCACGTGGTGCGGGCGGGCACGGGAACCGGGCAGTCGCGCGGCACGACGGCGGTACCGCCCGAGGTCATCGCGGGCGGGGCGGTGAGGGCGAGGGTGAGCAACACCCGAGTGATCACGAGACGAGACTAATAGTCTGGGGTCGTGACGGAACCACTTGTTGCAAGGATGCGCGACTTCGGCACGACGATCTTCGCGGAGATGAGCGCGCTCGCCCTGGAGAGCGGATCGATCAATCTCGGCCAGGGCTTCCCTGACACCGACGGGCCGGCGTCGATGCTCGACTTCGCGGTCCAGGCGATCACCTCGGGCGGCAACCAGTATCCCCCCGGGCCCGGCACCATCGAGCTGCGCCGGGCGGTCTCCGGCCACCACGCCGACCACTACGGCCTCTCCTACGACCCGGCGGGCGAGATCCTCGTCACGGTGGGCGCCACCGAGGCGATCGCGGCCAGTGTGCTGGCGCTGTGCGAGCCGGGGGACGAGGTGATCGCGTTCGAGCCGTACTACGACTCCTACGCCGCGTCGATCGCGCTGGCCCACGCCAAGCTGGTGCCCGTCACGATGCGGCCCGTCGCGGGCCGCTTCACCTTCGACCCCGGCGAGCTGCGCGCCGCCGTCACACCCCGCACGCGCGCCATCCTCGTCAACTCGCCGCACAACCCGACGGGGACCGTGTTCACGCGGGCTGAGCTCACGGTCATCGCGGAGCTGTGCCAGGAGCGCGACGTGGTGGCGATCACTGACGAAGTGTACGAGCACCTCACGTTCGACGGGGTCGAGCACATCCCGCTGGCCACCCTGCCCGGCATGCGCGAGCGCACGCTGATGATCTCCTCGGCGGGCAAGACGTTCTCGGTCACCGGCTGGAAGACCGGCTGGGTGTGCGCCCCCGCGCCGCTGGTCACCGCGGTGCAGACGGTCAAGCAGTTCCTCACCTTCACGGCGAGCGGGCCATGGCAGCTCGCGGTGGCGTACGCGCTGCGGCACCAGCTCGACTGGGTGTCCGCGCTGTGCTCAGGTCTGCAGGACCGGCGTGACCGGCTGATGGAGGGGCTGGCTGCGGCCGGGTTCGGCGTGCTCAAGCCGTCGGGGACGTACTTCGTGCAGACGGACATCCGCCCGCTGGGCTTCTCCGACGGCCTGGAGCTCACCCGGCGCCTGCCCGAGCTGGCCGGGGTGGTGGCGATCCCGACCCAGGTCTTCTACCACAGCCCGGAGCGCGGACGCCATTTCGTCAGGTTCGCCTTCTGCAAGCGGGAACACGTCATCGACGAGGCGGTGGCCCGCCTGAAGCGCCTGTCCCACTGACACCCCCGCCGCGCCCCCGGAGCCCCCGGGTTGCTCAGGCCCGCGCCCACGGCCGGTGTGCTCCATCCCGCGCCCAGGGGGCGCTCAGTCGCGCGCCTCCCTGGGCCGGGGGGTGCCGAGGGAGCGGTAGCGGGCCTGGCGGTCCGCGCGGCGGTCCGCAGGGGGCACCTCGAGCAGCCGCGCGATCTCGTACTCCAGCGCCCGCCCCACCCGCTCGCAGAACCGCCTCGGCTCGTACGCGGCGTCGGGCAACTCGGGGATGACCCGGTCCACGATGCCCTGCCTGCGCAGGTCGGTCGCGCGGACATGCTGCGCCTGGGCGATCTCGGGAGCGAAGTCGACGGATCGGTAGAGGATGGCGGAGGCGCCCTCAGGCGGCAGCGGTGACAGCCACGCGTGCTGCGCGCACAGCACCCGGTCGGCCGGCAGCAGCGCCAGGGCCGCGCCGCCGGCACCCTCGCCGAGCAGCAGGCAGACGGTCGGCGCGTCGAGGATGACCAGCTCGGCCAGGCAGCGGGCGATCTCGGCGGCCAGCCCGCCCTCCTCGGCCGCCTTCGACAGGTCGGCCCCGGCCGTGTCGACCACGGTGACCAGCGGCAGGCCCAGCTCGGCGGCCAGCCGCATGCCGCGCCTGGCCACCCGGAGCCCGGCCGGGCCGAGCGGCGAGTCGGCCCGCTGCACGCGCCGGTTGTGGCCGAGCACCACGGCCGGCGCGCTGCCGAACCTGGCCAGCGCGAGCAGCAGCCCCGGCTCGTTGGGCCCCGCCCCCGTTCCGCTGAGCAGGGTCACGTCGGTGGCCGCCAGCTTGAGCAGGGCGCGGACGCCTGGCCGGTCGTCGCGGCGCGAGCGGGTGATGGCCTCCCACGCCTCCACGGGCCGCAGATCCTCCTCGGGAGGCGTGCCCGCCTCGATGGCGGACCTGTCCGCGGCGAGCACCGCGAGCGCCCTGATCGCGACCTCCCGCGCCTCGTCGGCCGACACCACAGCGTCGAGCAGCCCCCGGCGGTGCAGATTCTCCGAGACCTGGACGCCTTCGGGGAACGCGTAGCCGTGCAACGACTCGAACACCCGCGGCCCCAGGAACCCGATCAGCGCGCCCGGCTCGGCCACCGTGACGTGCCCGAGCGACCCCCACGACGCGAGCACCCCGCCGGTGGTCGGATGCCGCAGGTAGACGAGGTACGGGAGGCCGACGGCCCGGTGCGCCTGGATCGCCGCGGTGATCTTCACCATCTGGACGAACGCCAGCGAACCCTCCTGCATCCGGGTGCCGCCCGAGGCGGGCGCGGCCAGCAGCGGCAGCCTCTCGCGGGTCGCCCGCTCGACCGCGACCGCGAACCGCTCGGCCGCCGCCACCCCGATCGACCCCGCCATGAACGAGAACTCGCACGCCACCATGGCCACCCGGCGGCCGCCCAGCAGCCCCTCACCGGTGATCAGCGCCTCGTCGTAGCCCGACTTGACGCGGGCCGCGGCCAGCTCGTCGGCATAGGAGGAGCCCGGCTCCGCCGGGTCGGCGGGCGGCGCGTCCCACGACTTCCACGATCCCCGGTCGAGGACCGTTTCGATCAGTGTGCGCGCGTCCGGACGGCTCACTATCACTCCCTAGAAGTCGGCCAGCGTTGCAATGTTGACGCACGAGGGCACGAACCGGTGCCATGAAATACGGATCATTCCTCTCGCTCTCGCAACCAGGCGAGCACCGCGTCGCCGTCCTGGCCGAGCGCGGGCGGCGCGGTGTGCTCCGTCCCGGTCAGCCCGTCGAAGCGCAGCGGCGGCCCTGGCAGCCGGATTTTCCCGAGCACCGGGTGGTCCACCTCGATGAGCAGGCCCTGTGAGCGGGTCTGGTCCCAGGTGTAGACCTCGTCGAGCGTCCTGATCGCGCCCGCGGGCACGCCGGCCTCGGCGAGCCTGGCCAGCCAGTGGGCGCGGTCGTGGGCGGCCAGGGCCTTCTCCATGTCGGCGATCAGCTCGTCGCGGTGGGCGAACCTGTCCCGGTTCGTCGCGTATCTCGGCGCGCCGGGGTCGATGTCGAGCAGCGCGGCGACCTTCCGCCACTGGCCCTCGTTGGCGGCGGCGATCTGCAGCATGCCGTCGGCGCAGCGGAAAGCGCCGTAGGGGGCGATGGAGGCGTGGTGGTTGCCGTTGGCGGTGGGCACCCTGCCGCCGACCGTCCACGCGGTGCCGTGGTAGGAGTGCACGCCGGTGATCGCGGCAAGCAGCGACGTGCGTACGACCCGTCCCTTGCCCGTGCGCTCGCGTTCGTAGAGCGCGCCTGCCACGCCGTACGCGCCGTGGATGCCGGCCAGCAGGTCGGCGATGGAGGCGCCGACGCGGTAGGGCTCGTCGGGCGAGGGGCCGGTCAGCGACATCAGCCCGCCCTCGCCCTGGGCGATCTGGTCGTAGCCGGGGCGGCCGCCCTCCGGGCCGTCGTGGCCGAAGCCGGTGATGGACAGGATGACCAGGCGCGGGTTGAGCTCGTGCAGGCGCTCGACGGAGAAGCCGAGTCGGTCGAGGACGCCGGTGCGGAAGTTCTCGATGAGGACGTCGCTCTGGTGTACGAGACCCTCGATGAGGGTCTTGCCCTCAGCGGATTTCAGGTCGATGGCGATGGACTGCTTGTTACGGTTGGCTGCCAGGAAATAGGTGGATATGTCGTGGTCAGGCCCGACGAACGGCGGCCCCCATCCGCGCGACTCGTCACCTCCGTCCGGATGCTCCACCTTGATCACCCGAGCGCCCAGGTCGCCGAGCAACTGAGCGGCGTGCGGCCCGGCCAGGGCCCTGGACAAGTCGAGCACGACGATGTCACCGAGGGGTCCGAGCAAGATCAAACCTCCTGCTTGAAATCGGAGTGAAAGAACATTCTCTCAGTTGGCGCCCGGCAGTCATCTACCCTGGGCCCCGTGAATACGCTGGCCGGACGTGTCATGCGGCGGCGGCCATCGTGCGGCCCCGTCCGGCTGGTGGCCGTGGACGGGCCCGCGGGGGCGGGCAAGACGACGTACGCGGCGCGACTGGCGGCGGCGCTGGGCTGCCAGGTGATCCACAGCGACGACTTCCCCGTGCCGTGGGAGGACGGCCCCGGCGGGTGGTTCCACGCGCTGGAGTCCCAGGTGCTCCGCCCGCTCCAGCACGGCCTGCCAGGACGTTTCCGCAGGTACGACTGGGTGCGCGGGGCGTACGCCGAGGAGGTGTCCGTGCCCGTCGCGCCGGTCCTCGTCATCGAGGGCGTCGGCACCGCCCGCGCCTCGGCGGCCGGCCTGACGGCGTTCACCGTCTGGGTGGAGGCCCCGGAGTGGGTGCGGTTCGAGCGGGTCATGGAGCGAGACGGGCCCGAGCTGGAGCCGCGCTGGCGGGAGTGGTTCGCGGCCGAGAAGGTGTGGTTCGCCGAGGATCGCACCAGGGACCGGGCCGACCTGATCGTGGAAACGTGAACCGGCCCCCCGAGCTCACCGGCCCGAGGTGGACACGTGGACCGGCCGCGGGAGCTCACGGGCCGAGGTGGGTGACGTCGTTGAAGCGGACGAGCTCGAAACGGCTTCCGTCGACGCGCCACACGGAGACGGAGGCGTTCAGCACCGGCGCGAACTCCAGCACGGCCGCCAGCTCCGCGTCCGGACTCCCGGTGATGACGTGGCGCAGCCCGAGCACCACCGAGTCGTGGGCGACGATCAGCACCCGCCGCCCGCCGGCCCGCTCGTCCAGGTCCGCCAGGAAGTCCCGGAGCCTCGCCACGACGTCCGCGAGGGACTCGCCGCCCGGCGGCCGGTAGGCGTAGGCGCCCTCGGTCTCCCGCCGCCTCAGCTCCTCGGGACGGCGCTCCGCGATGGCGGCCAGGTTGAGCCGGGCGAACTCCCCCGCCTCCTGGTCCCTGAGCCGCTCGTCCACGGTGACCGGCAGCGGCCCGGCCGCCCAGGCCGCCCAGGCGATCTTCCAGGTGTCGAGCGCCCGCAGGTAGGGCGAGCACCACACCAGTTCGGGCGCCTCGTCGCCGGGGAGCACCGCCAGCAGCCGCCCGAGCGCCGCCGCCTGCGCGCGGCCCAGCCCTGTCAGCGTCACCTCGTCGTCGCCGCGCTCGTAGACCAGAGGGGTCGTGCCCGCCCGCTGGTGGGCCAGGTTGGCCTCGCTCTCCCCGTGTCGTACGGCGATGATCCGAGACGGCCCCATGCCGTCATCATGGCACGTACGCCGGCGGGTCCTCCCGGCGCACTCCGGGGTCGCGGCGCCGGAGTGCGCTCGCGCCCGAGCTGCCGGCGGTCAGCGAGTGGCACCGGCAGCTCGCATGCCTCACCCTCTCGTGAGTCCCCCTCAGTGCACTCCCAGGATGTTTCCGCGACGCTAATACCCTGTTCCAGTCGGACCTCTCGGCTCTGGAGAAGGACTGCGCATGGAGATCGTCAAGACGGTGACGCCCCCGGCGGGGGTGGGCCGGTTCCTGTTCCGGCTGCCGCTCGGGCTCTACCGGATGGGGCTGGGGTGGGTGTTCGGCCACCGCATCATGGTGGTCAACCATGTGGGCCGGGTCACCGGTAAGCGCCGCCAGGTCGTCCTGGAGGTCGTCGAGGCGGGCCGGAGCGGCTTCGTGGCCGCCTCGGGGTGGGGGCCGTCCGCCGCGTGGTACCGCAACGTGCTGCACACGCCGGACGTCACCCTCCAGATCGGGACGCGGACGATCCCGGTCAAGGCCCTCCCGCTCTCCCAGGAGGAGGGAGCGGAGGTCTTCACCCGATACGCCTCCCGGCACCGCCGGACGGCGATGGCGCTGCTACGCCTGATGGGATTCTCGGTCGACGGCTCAGAGGCCGACTTCCTGGCCGCCGGGCAACGCATCCCCTTCATCCGGTTCGTCCCCCGGCCTGTCTGAGCGCCAGGCACCTTGGCCAGGGGGACCTGACGCGGGCTCAGCCGTCCTGTCCCACGCCGGGTCGTGCGGCCCCCCGCTCACAACTCGTCGACCTCCGCGGACGTCCGGCCGCCCGAGAGCTTCGCGTAGCCCGGTCCCCGGTCGAAGAAGCGGTCGGCCCGGGGGCGCAGGCGGGCGCGGAGTTCGGCCGTGCCCTGCTCGTCGATGCGGTCCCCGTCCAGGACCACGCCGTAGTCGCCGAGCGCGCCCGCGATCGACACCTTTCCGTCCCGCACGTCGGCCGCCACCGCCCGGGGGTCGCGATCGTAGGGCGAGCCCCAGCCGCCACCACCCGTGGTACGGATCCTGATCACCTCCCCGGCCTGCACCGGGTGGTCGTCCACCAGCCCCTCCATCTCCTTGCCCGCGATCTCGACCCGGAACGGCCGCCCCGCGAGACCGCCGTTGACGCCCCAGCAGGACAGGATCGACCGGTCGGCGATGGACATGTACGACGCGTCCCTCAGCATCCTGATGTGCTTGTCGTAGCCCAGCCCGCCCCGGTACATCCCGGGGCCGCCGGAGTCGCAGGCCAGGGCCAGCCGCTCGACCCGGAACGGCCAGCGCGCCTCGGCGAACTCGACCGGGATGTTGCGCGAGTCGGGCACCACGTGGATGGTGTCCTCGCCGTCCGCGTACCAGCGCCCGCCGGAGCCGCCGCCCAGGACCTCGCGCATCAGGTACGGCGCCCCGTCCGCGTCCGTGCCGTACACGCCCGTGTAGCGGATGGTCTCCTGGTCGGCGGGCATGCGGCCGCCCGTGGCCTTGGCCAGGACGCCGGCGAGCACGCCGAGCAGGCGCAGGATGACGAACGTACGGGCATTGGTGGGGGCAGGGAAGACCGGGGTGAGCAGGGTGCCCTTCTCCGGGAAGATCATCTTGATGAGCGGCACGACACCCTCGTTGACGTCCAGCTCCGCCATCCGCTCCGGCGTGTCCGCCAGGTTGCGCAACACCGGGGCCAGCCACTTCTTCAGGAACACCCCGTCCGCGTAGTCGCCCGCGTGGTTGATCGGCCCCTTGGCCTGGGGCGAGGTGCCGGTGAAGTCGATGGTCAGCGGGGTTTCCGCGGCCTCGTCGACCGTGAGCGTGATGCGCTGGGCGTGCAGTCTGGGCTCGTCCACGCCGTCGTGCTCGGCGTAGTCCTCCCACACGTACGTCCCCTCGGGGATCTTCGCCAGCAACTCCCTGCGGAACGTCTCCGTGGTCTTGTCGATGATCGCGTCGAAGCACTCCTCGACGGCCTGCCTGCCGTACCGCTCGAACAGCTCGGCCAGCCGCCGCGCCCCCATCAGGCAGGCCGAGCACTCGGCGTCGAGGTCCCCGGCGAGCGAGTCGGGCATGCGCGAGTTGCGGGTCATGATGCGCAGCGCGGCCTCGTTCGGCACGCCCTGGTCACGCAGCTTGATCGGCGGGACCATCAGGCCCTCCTCGAACACCGACCGGGCGTGCGAGGGCATGGAGCCCGGCACTCCCCCGCCGATGTCGTCGTGGTGGCCGAACGCCTGCACGAACGCGACCACCTCGTCCTCGTGGAAGACCGGCACCGTGACGCACAGGTCCGGCAGGTGGCCGATGCCGCCTTCCGACAGGTAGACGTCGTTGTGGAAGTACACGTCGCCGGGCTTCATCGTCTCGACGGGGAAGTCGCGCACGACCGGCTGGACGAGGGCGCTGTAGGAGCGGCCGGTCAGCTTGCGCAGCCGTACGTCGTGGATGCCCGCGCGGAAGTCGTGCGCGTCGCGGATCATCGGCGAGCGGGCCGTGCGGGCGATGGCCGTCTCGACCTCCTTCTCGACGGAGGCCAGCGTCCCCTCGACGATCTCCACCAGAATGGGATCACTCACGACCTATCTCCACATTTCCGTATATATCGACCTTTGCGGTGAAGCCGGGGTGCACCGGGATCGTCGAGCCGTACTCCTCGATCACCGCCGGGCCCTTGACCACGGCCCCCGGCCCCAGCGCGGCGCGCTGGTGGATCGGGGTGTCGCGGGTCTCGTCGAAGTGGACGGGCCGGACGGACGTGGCGCCGTCGCCGCCCTTCTCCAGCTGGCGGATGGCCGGACGGGTGATGGGGCCGACGCCGGAGACGCGCAGGTTCACCCATTCGACGGCGTGCCGGGGATCGTCGCGGTACGCGTACCCGTACAGCTTCTCGTGGGCCTCGTGGAAGCGGCCGATCACCTCGGCCTGCCAGTCATCGTCGATCTCCCCGGCCGGGGCCGGGACGCGGACCTCGTAAGCCTGCCCGTAGTAGCGCAGGTCGGCGCTGCGCAGATAGACCGGCTCGTCGAAGCCCTCGCGGTCCAGGGCTTCACCCGCCTGATGCTCCAGGTCGTGGAAGATCTCGGCGGCCTTGCCGAGCGAGAGGTCGCGGGTGACGTACGTACGGACGTAGTCGTTCTTGACGTCAACGGTGAGCAGCCCGAACGCCGACACGTTCCCTGGATCGCGCGGGACGATCACCGAGCGCAGCCCGAGGACGTCGATCAGCCGGCAGGCCAGCAGCGGCCCGGAACCGCCGAACGTCACCAGCGGGAAGTCCCGCACGTCCAGCCCCCGCTTGACGGTCAGCTGCCTGATCGCGTTGCTCTGGTTGAACGCGCTGATCTCCAGGATCCCGGTCGCCGTCCGCTCGGGAGTGAGGCCGAGCTTGTCCGCGAGCGCCTCGACGCCGGTACGAGCGGCGTCGGCGTCCAGCGGTATCTCGCCCCCCAGCAGGTGCGGCGGGATCCGGCCGAGGAACACGTGCGCGTCCGTCACCGTCACCTCCGTGCCGCCCTTGCCGTAGCAGAGCGGCCCGGGGTCGGCGCCGGCGGACCTGGGCCCGACCTTCAGCGTGCCCTCGCGCGAGATCCACGCGACCGAGCCGCCGCCCGCGCCCACGGTGACGATGTCGATCATCGGGATCTTGCACGGATAACGGCCGACGGACCCCTCCGTGGTGATGGACGGCTCGCCGCCGATGACCACGGCCACGTCGGTCGAGGTGCCGCCGCCGTCCAGGGTGATCACGAACTCGTGCCCGGCCGTGGAGGCGATGAGCGCCGCGCCGAGCGCGCCCGCCGCCGGTCCTGACAGCACGGTGGTGATCGGCTGGTTCACGACCTCGCGGGCCGACAGGACGCCGCCGTTGGACTTCATGACGGAGAACGGCATGCCGAGCCGGTTCGACAGGTTCGCGATGTAGCCGCGCATGGACGGTTTGACGGCGGCGTCGACGAGGGTGGTGATCGAGCGCTCGTACTCGCGGTATTCGCGCAGCACGTCGCTCGACAGGGAGATCACCGCCTCGGGGTGCTCACGCCACAGCACCTCGCGCATGCGCCGCTCGTGCTCCGGGTTGGCGTAGGAGTGCAGGAAGCAGACCCCGATCGCGGTGACGCCCCTGGCCCGGAACCAGCGCGCCACCTCGACGGCCTGCTCCTCCGAGAACGGGCGCACCTCGGCGCCCAGGTGGTCGAGCCGCCCGCCGACGGTCTTCACCAGGTGCACGGGCACGATCCTGGGCGGCTTGACCCAGAAGTAGGAGTTGCCGTAGCCGTCGGGCACACTCTGCCTGGCGATCTCCAGGACGAACTCGAATCCCTCCGTGGTGATGAAGCCGAGGTTCTCGATCCGCTCTTCCAGCAACTGGTTCGTGGCGACCGTGGTGCCGTGCACGATCGCGCTCACGTCGAGCCGGCCCAGCTTCTCGATGCCGGCGAGGAAGCCGTCCGCCGGGTTCGCGGGGGTCGATGGTGTCTTGGTGGTGAGGATCTCACCGGTCTGCTCGTCCACCGCCACGATGTCGGTGAAGGTGCCTCCGGTGTCCACTCCGATACGTACGCTGCGCATGGCTCCTCAGCTCCGGCGACGGCCGAGCACTTCGTCGATGACCCGGGGCGCGTTCTCGGTGCCGACGTACGCGGCCAGGCGTACGACCATCTCCTGCGACCTGGCCAGCTCCGCCTCCACCCTGGCCTTCCCCGACTGTCCCGCCTGCACGCCGAAGTAGGCACCGATGATGGTGCCGATCACCCCGGCCACTCCGGCGAACAGCGCGGCGAACTCCCTGGTGGCGAACACCGCGGCGCCGAACGCGATCAGGACCGCGGCGATGCCGGCCACGACGACGAGGAACCCGTAGCGCCAGCGGGTGGCGTCGGCCTGCGCGGCCGTGAGGTCGTCCGGATTCATCATCGCGTCCAGTGCTGGTGGCTCGGCCGGTGGATTGTCGGTGACCACATGTTCCTCCTGTAACTCCAGGGGAGAAATGTCCCACGAGGTCATGGAACAAGCCAAGCCACTAAGCTGGCCTCCCGTGACCGAACTGTCTGCCTTGTCTGCGGTGCCGTCTGGCGCCAGGGATGCCGTACTCAAGTTCTACTTCGGCCCCATGGACTGCGGGAAATCCACCTTGGCGCTCCAGATGAACTACAACCACGGCCGGCAGGGGCGGCGCGGCCTGGTCCTGACCAAGCACGACCGCTCGGGCGGGCCCAAGGTCACCAGCAGGATAGGGCTCGGGCTCCAGGCGATCGAGGTGGAGGACTCCCTCGATCTCGTACGGCTGGTGACCGCGAAGGACAGGATCGACTACCTGATCTGCGACGAGGCCTGCTTCTACTCGGTCGAGCAGATCGAGCAGCTCGCCGACCTGGTCGACGATCATGGCGTGGACGTGTACGCGTTCGGGCTCGCCTCCGACTTCCGGTCGGTGATGTTCCCCGCCGCGCAGCGCCTGTTCGAACTGGCCGACGAGGTGTGCCGGCTGCAGGTCGAGGTGCTGTGCTGGTGCGGGCGGCCAGGTCAGCTGAACGCCAGAATCGTGGGCGGGTCGATGGCGCGTACCGGAGAGCAGGTCGTGATCGGCGACACCGACGCCTCACGCGTCCGCTACCAGGTCCTCTGCCGCCGCCACCACCGCTCGGGCCGCCTCGGCGAAGGCCCGCACGCGTCTCTGTAGTCCGGGCCCCGGCTCAGACGGAGCAGGAACCGTCGTCGCAGCCGTCCCCGGGCCCCGCGAGCTGAGTGATCGGCGTCTGCCCGGTCCGCTCGGCCACCTCGTCGATCGCCGCCGCGAAGGTCTCCTCGGGCTGCGCGCCCGACACCGCGAACTTCTCCTCGAACAGGAACAGCGGCACCCCCGTGACCCCGAGCGCCCGCGCCCTGGCGAGTTGCTCGCGAACGCTCTCCGCGCCCTCGCCGCCGTCCTGAACCCCGGCCTCGGCGGCCAGCCTGCCCAGGACCTGCGCGTCTCCGACGTTCAGCCCTTCGCTGAAGTACGCCCTGAACAGCCGCTCGGTCATCTCCGTGCCGAGCCCCTGCCGCGCGGCGACCTCGATCAGCCGGTGCGCCTCGAACGTGTTGGAGCTGACGGCCTTGTCGTAGTCCATCTCCAGCCCCTCGGAGGTGGCGGCCTCGATGACGCGTTCGGTCATCTGGCGCGCGTCCGGCCCGAACTTCCGCTCGAGCGCCGGGATCAGCGGCTCCGCTTCCACGGGCGCGTCGGGATTGAGCTGGAACGGCCGCACCGTCACCTCGAGGTGACCACCCTTGGCACGGAACCGCTCAGCCGCCCGAGCGAACCGTACGTGGCCGATGTAACACCACGGGCACACGACATCGGAGAAAATCTCAACCTTCATGTACGACCTCAACCACCGGCCCCCACCGCCGATTCCTCCCCGGCACCCCCATCCGCCTGACATCGGGGTGTTTCCCGGCGCGGCTCAGCCGGCGGCGAGCTCCTCCAGCCGGTAGGGGAGGTAGGCCGAGTCGTCCACCAGGGCGGAGGCGCCGCGCCACCAGCCGAACCATTCGCCGCTGCGCCACATCCAGTCCACGCGTTCGATGGCGGCCACCACGTCGCCCACCGTGTCCCACCGCTCGCCGAGCTGCTCCCTCGTGGCGCCGTGCCGCACGGCCCAGGCACGCAGGACGCCCACGGCCGCGGCCGGCACCTCACGCGCGTACGGGTCGGGGCTCTCCCCCGGCAGCCGGTGCGGCCCGAGTCCGGCCGCGACCCCCCAGCTCCACTGCGCCTCGGCGGGCCGGGAGTAGCGCAGGGAGTGGAAGTCCAGGTTGGAACCGAGATCCTCGTCGGGCCGCCGGGTGACGACCGCGTCCAGCCGCCCGCCGGCGTCGAAGTGGACCACGAGCCGCTGCCCGGGCTTGACCCCGGGCGGCAGGTCGAAGCGGTCCTCGGCCTGCCAGGAGTTGAGGTCGACCTGGGCGACCGGCTGGCCCCACAGCTGGTCGGCGGCGTCGTCGGCGATCCAGGCGGCGAGCATTTCGAGCGCGGTCAGGTCGGTCCACGGCTCGATCGCGACGGCCGTACGCACCACCTCGTCGGGCGGCGGCAACTTGCCGCCCCTGGACCGCGTCCACCATTCCACGCCCAGCTCCCTGATGCCCACCAGCAGCGCGGCGATGGCGGCCAGCTCGGCCGAGCGCCGGGTGAGTGAGGCGCCGAGCGCGAGCTCGAGCAAGCGGTCGGTCCGGTCGTCACCGAGGACCGGGCGCACGTCAGCGATCAGCATGTCGGCGGTGGGGCGTTCCTCACCCAGGAGGTTGCGTACGACCCGCCTGGCCTCGGTCCGTGCGTCTTCAGCGTGTGCCTGCCGCATACCGCCACGCTACGCCCGGAGATCCTTTTCCGCGAGAGCCCGGACGGGGCTCAGGGGCGGCGGGCGCGGGAGGCGCGGCCGAGGAGCCAGCCGATCACGACGCTGGTGAGGGTGATGCCCGCGCCCATCCCGAACGACGCCAGCAGAACCCACGGCCGCGTCTCCGTACGTTCCTTGGGAGGCCGCTGGTAGACGGCGGCTTCCGCCGGGGTCGTCGCGCCGGCCTCAGTCGTCACGCCCACGCCGGTGACCGCGACTCCGGCCGGCTGCTCCGGCGCGACGGCGGCGGCGACCGGCGCGCGCAGGTGCTCTTCGACGGCCGCGAAGAACTGGCCCGCCGTACGCTTGGCCGCCGAGCCGAGCATGCGCTGCCCGACCCCGCCGATCGTCCCGCCGACGACCGCGTCGGCGTCGTAGTCCACCCGCGTCCCGCCGTCGACCTCGCTCAGCCTGATCAGTACGGTGGCGTCCACCGTGCCAGGCGCGCCCTGCCCCCTGGCCTTGATGGTGAAGCTCTCGGGCGCCAGCGGATCGGCCAGCGCGACCTCCCCCTGGTAGACGCCCTTGAGGGACGCGACACCCGCGTTGACGGTCATCTTGTAGGTGTCAGGCCCGGTCGCCTCCAGGCGCTCGCAGCCCGGGATGGTGCGCACCAGCACCGCCGGATCCTGGAGCGCCGCCCACACTCGATCCCTCTGTACGCCGATCACGGCGCTGCCCGCCAGTCTCATGACGCCACTTTAGGCAGCCGGCACCGGCGTTGTCGGCGAATCACCCCCACGGCGGACGTGTGACCAAGGTCGCAGCACATTGCTCTACAGCTTGTAGTACTACTGAAAGTAGATGAACTACAGCTTGTAGAGCTCGAGAGTCGACGGGGAACGATGGACGCACTTGACCTGGCGCGGTGGCAGTTCGGGGTCACCACCGTGTACCACTTTCTGTTCGTACCCCTGACCATCGGTCTGGGGATCTTCGTGGCCGGCCTCCAGACGGCCTGGCACCGCACGGGAAAAGAGCACTACCTGAAGCTCACGAAGTTCTTCGGGAAGCTGTTCCTGATCAACTTCGCCATGGGCGTGGTCACCGGCATCGTGCAGGAGTTCCAGTTCGGGATGAACTGGAGCGAATACTCCACGTTCGTCGGTGACGTCTTCGGGGCGCCGCTGGCGATGGAGGCGTTGCTGGCCTTCTTCATGGAGTCCACGTTCCTGGGGCTGTGGATCTTCGGCTGGGACCGGTTGCCGAAGAAGGTGCATCTCGCGTGCATCTGGGCGGCCGCGATCGGGTCCAATCTGTCGGCCTACTTCATCCTCGCGGCCAACGCCTGGATGAAGCACCCGGTCGGCTACGAGGTCGTGGACGGCAAGGCCAGGATGACGGACCTGTGGGCGGTGCTGACCAACTCCACGGCGCTCGCCCAGGTCCCGCACGTGATCGGGGCGGCGTTCATCGTGGCGGGCGGGTTCGTGCTGGCCGTGTGCGGCTACTGGCTGCTGCGGACGCGCGCCGCGATGTGGCGCAGCGCCGCCCGCGCCGCGCTGGTCATGACGGCGATCGCGGGGGCCGTCGTCGCGGGCACCGGCGACATGTCGGCCAAGCTGATGTACGACCAGCAGCCGATGAAGCTGGCCTCCGCCGAGGGCCTGGAGCGGGACACGGCGGGTGCGCCCCTCTCGGTCGCCCCGGGCATCGAGATCCCCCAGGTCCTCAGCTTCCTGGCCACCAACGACCCCGACGCGACCGTCCAGGGCACCGAGGACCTGCAACGGCGCTTCGAGCAGCGGTTCGGCCCCGGCGACTACCGGCCCGACCAGACGATCGTCTTCTGGTCGTTCCGGGTGATGATCGGCTTCGGACTGGCCACGGTGGGGCTGTCGGTGCTGGGCCTCTGGCTGACGAGACGGCGGCGGCCGTTCCCCCACTGGTTGTCGCGAGCGCTGCTGCTCGCCCTGCCGCTGCCGCTGGTCGCGGTGATCGCCGGCTGGCTGCTGAGCGAGATCGGCCGCCAGCCGTGGACGGTCGCGGGCGAGTTGCTGACCGCCTCCAGCGTGTCGCCGGGGGTGAGCCTGGGCGAGGTGGCCACCTCGCTGACGATCTTCACGCTGCTGTACGGCACCCTCGCCGTGGCCGAGGTCGTGCTCCTGCGCAGGCACGTCCGCCAGGGCGTCGAGGAGCGGGACCCGGCCGTCCCCGTGGCCGAGCAGCGCCAGCCGTCACTGATGTACTGAGGGACAACGACAATGATCGATCTGTGGTTCGTCATCATCGCCTTCCTCTGGACGGGTTACTTCGTGCTGGAGGGCTTCGACTTCGGCGTCGGCATGCTGGCGCCGCTCGTGAGCAGGAACGCCGCCGAGCGGCGGCAGAGCCTGCAGACCATCGGCCCGGTGTGGGACGGCAACGAGGTGTGGCTGATCACCGCGGTCGGCGCCATGTTCGCCGCCTTCCCCGCCTGGTACGCGGGCGTGTTCAGCGCGCTCTACCTGCCGGTCACGCTCGTCCTGGTCGGCCTGATCGTGCGCGGCGTCGGCCTGGAGTGGCGGGGCAAGGTGGCCACCCCGTTCTGGTGCGACCTCGGCATCGTGGCAGGCAGCGCGCTGCCGGCGTTCCTGTGGGGCGCTGTCTTCGCCGACCTGCTGTTCCAGAGCGCGCCCGCCGCCGTGCTCGGGGGCCTGTTCACGCTGGCCGTGTGCGTGCTGCACGGCGCCGTGTTCCTGGCGCTCAGGACCACGGGCCCGCTACGCCGCCGCGCCCGCACCGCCGCCGTGGCCGCCGGGGGCGTGGCCATCCCGGTGGCCGTGCTCGCGCTGTCCAACCTGGGCACGTTCCCCGCGCTGGCCGCCATGGCGGCACTGGCCGCGGCGGTGGCGCTGATCTGGCGGCGCAGGGAGGGCTGGGCGTTCGCGGCCACGGCCGGGGCGATCGTGCTGGCCACGCTGGCGGTGTTCGTGGAGTTGCGGGAGCAGCCGCTGCCCGGCCTGACGCTGGCCGAGGCCGCCTCCGGCCCCTACACCCTGACCATGCTGAGCTGGATCGGGCTGATCGCGCTGCCGTTCGTGCTGGTCTACCAGGGGTGGACGTACTGGGTGTTCAGAAAGCGCGTCCAACTGACCGGCTGACCGCCGAGATGGAGACGGGTTCAGGTCGCGAGCCGACCCCCGCGGGTTCAGGTGGCGGGCTGGCCGCCGAGGTAGAGGCGGCCGAGTCGCGGGTCGGCGGCCAGTTCACGGGCGGGGCCGGAGATGTGCACGCGGCCGAGGTCGAGCACGCAGCCGACGTCGGCCATCTCCAGCGCCCGGCGCGCGTTCTGCTCCACCAGCAGCACCGCGACGCCGGTCCGGCGCATGAGGTCGATCTGGTCGAACACGATCCGCGTGTTGCGCGGATCCAGCCCCATCGACGGCTCGTCGAGCAGCACCACGGCCGGCTCCAGCATGAGCGCGCGGGCGAACTCGACCTGCTTCTGCTGCCCGCCCGACAGCAGCCCGGCCATGCTTCCCCACCGCTCGGCCACGACCGGGAAGAGCTCCTTGACCGCCTCGATCCGCGCGGCCAGCGTGGCCTGGTCGCGCACGGTGAACCCGCCGAGCCGCACGTTCTCCGCCACCGTCATCTCGCGGAACACGCTGTGCCCCTGCAGCACGTGGGCCAGGCCCAGGCCGAGCAGCCGCTGCGGCGACAGGCCCGTCACGTCCCGCCCGGCCAGCACCACGCGGCCCGACCTGGGCGCGAGCAGGCCGCTCGCGACCTTGAGCACGGTGGACTTGCCTGCGCCGTTCGGGCCGACGAGGCAGACGACCTCGCCGGCGCGGACGGTGACGGTCAGGCCGCGCAGCACGGCCGCCGCCCTGCCGTACCCGGCGACGACGTCCTCGAGTGACAGGAGAGCCTCAGACACCGAGGTACGCCTCCAGCACCCGCGGGTCCTCCCGCACCGACGCGGGTGGGCCCTCGGCGATGGGCGCGCCCCGGTCGAAGACGATCACGTGGTCGCACATGCCCATCACCATGTCCATGTTGTGCTCGACGACGAGGAACGTACGCCCCTCGGCGTTGAGATCGCGTACGAGCGTGACGATCCGGTCGATCAGCGCCGGGTTGACGCCGCCCGCGGGCTCGTCGAGCAGCACCAGCTCGGGCTCGGCCATGAGGACGGCGGCCAGCTCCAGCAGCTTCTGCTGCCCGTAGGACAGGTCGCGGGCCTCGGCGTCCTCCAGGTGCTCGATGCCCATGCGGCGCAGCCAGTGCCTGGCCCGCTCGACCTCGCCCTTGTCGCGCAGCCCGGCCAGCAGCTCACGCAGCCGGGTACGCCGGACGGCGACCAGCATGTTCTCCAGGACGGTCAGGCGCGGGAAGACCCGGCAGAGCTGGAAGGTGCGCCCGATGCCCGCGTGCGCGACCCGGTGCGGCGAGTGCCGGGTGATGTCGCGGTCGCGGTAGAGCACCCGGCCCGAGTCCGGTCTGATCATGCCGGTGATCAGGTTGAAGAACGTGGTCTTGCCCGAGCCGTTCGGTCCGATCAGGCCGTTGATCTCCCCTTCGCGCAGTTCGACGGTCGCCCCGTCCACCGCGAGCACGCCGCCGAACGACTTGGTCAGCCCTTCCGTGCGCAGTGAGGTCATGGCGCCACCTCCTGAAGCCGCTGTTCGGCGCTCTCGTCCGGGATGGACGGCCCGGCGCGCCGCCTGGTGAGCCTGGCCAGGATGCCGTCCGGCATGAACAGCACGACCAGCACGAGCACCAGGCCGGTCGCGGTCAGGTGGATCTGCGTCTCGCCCAGCGCGATCAGGAAGTACTCGCCCGCAGGGGCCACGATGAGCGCGCCGAGCAGCGGGCCGAACAGCATCCTGACGCCGCCGAGCAGGCTCATGAGCACCATGTACGAGCTGATCAGGATGGAGAAGACGAAGATCGGGTCGAGACTGCCGAACCAGAGCGCGTAGAGCCCGCCCGCGAGCGCCACGAACAGGGCGGACAGCGCGAAGGCGGTCACCTTGTACGCCCCCGTCGGCACGCCGAGCGACTCGGCCTTGTCCTCGTCCTCCCTGATCGCCCGCAGACCGGCGCCGAAGCGGGAGCGGGAGACGTACCACCAGGACAGCAGCGCGAGCCCGAGCAGCGCCAGGAACAGGTAGAAGAACACCATGTGCGTCTGGCCACGGTGCAGGTCGGGGAAGGGCGAGGGCACCTGGAGGCCGGTCGAGCCGCCGGTCAGCGATCGCCAGCCCTGGACGACGAGGTTCATCATGGACACGAGCGCGATCGACACGATCACGAACGACGCGCCGCGCACGCGTACCGCCGCGATGCCGACGACCACCGCGAACACCGTGACCAGCACCGCCGAGACCAGCAGGGCCACGACCCACGGGACGTCCAGCCGGGTGACGAGCAGGCCCGTCCCGTAGGCGCCGAGGCCGAAGAACGCCGAGTGGCCGAGCGAGACGTAGCCGGTGAAACCGCCCAGGAGGTTCCAGGAGGTGGCCATGGCGGCGTACATGACGGTGAGCGCGCCCGCGTACACGAGGTAGTAGTTGGGCACCAGCCACGGGTAGGCGATCGCCAGGGCGGCGACCAGCAGCGGGAGCCCTCTAGAAGCGATGCGCAAGCCGGCCTCCGAAGAACCCCTGGGGGCGCGCGAGCAGGGTCAGGAAGAGGAAGACGTAGAACATCATCGTCGCCCAGGTGGCGTCGACGGTCACGAGCACGAGGCCCTCGACCACGCCGAGCATGATCGCCGCCAGGGCCGCCCCGATCACGCTGCCCAGGCCGCCGACCACGATGATGGCCATCAACTTGCCGATCCACACCCAGTGCGAGGCGGGGAAGAACGGCGTGATCAGCGCCAGCACCGTGCCTCCGACGGCGGCCGTGGCCAGGCCCACGCCGAAGCCGTAGCCGGCGACGCGCTCGGTCTGGATGCCGACCAGCCTGGCCGCCTCCCGGTGCTGGATCGTGGCCCGCAGCGACTGGCCGAACCTGCTCTTGACGAGCACCGCGAACAACACGGCGAGGGTGAGCGCGGCGACCCCGAAGGCGATGATCTTGTCGTAAGGGAGGTGCACGCCGCCGATCGTCAGCGACCGGGTGGCGTACTCCATGCTGACCGACTTGTAGGACCCGGTGTAGAACGTCCCGAGCAGCCCCTCGATCGTCAGCGCGATCCCGAACGTCAGCAGCACCGACATCATCGCCAGGTTCTCCGGCGCCAGCCGCGCCACGAGCAGCCGCTGCACCCCCACGCCCAGCGCGAAGAACAGCGGCACGGTCAGCGGCAGCGCCAGGAACGGATCCACCCCCAGCGTCGTGTGCACGGTGTACGTCAGGTACGCGGCCAGGAACAGGAACGCCGGATGCGCCACCATGACCACCCGCATCACGCCGAAGTACAGCGACAGGCCGGAGGCGAGCAGCGCGTACAGCCCGCCGGTCAGCACGCCCAGGGCCAGCCCCTGCAGGAGCAGGTTCACCATTCCCGCTTCGGGTAGACGAGGTCGGCGGTCTTGGCCTGCTCGGGGAGCACGATCTCGATCTTGCCGTCGACGTACTGCTGGATCATGTGCGCCTGCTCCGGCCGGCCCTGGTCGTCGAACGACAGCGGCCCCACGACCGTGTCGAACGAGCCGGTCCGCAGGTGCTCGGTCAGCTTGTCCTGGCACTCCTTGGCGGGGTCGACGCACTTGGCGGCGGTCACGGCGGCCTCGACGACCTGGCCGACGGTGTAGCCGTTGGCCGCGTCCTCGTTGGGCTCGCCGCCGAACATCTCCTTGTACCGCTTGACCATGTCCGCGTTGCCGGTGAACGTCGAGGTCGCCGACCAGCCGACCGGAGAGATGATGTGCTCGGCCGCGCCCTTGACCGCGGCGGGGAACTCCTCCAGCGTCGGCCCCGTCGAGAACGCCGCCAGCTTCGGCTGCACCTTCAACTCCTGCAGCGCCCGCACCAGGCCGACCGAGTCCTCGAACTGCGTGCCGCCCACGACCAGGTCCGGCTTCGCCGCGGCGATCTTGGCGGCGATGGGCGAGAAGTCGGTGGTCTCCGGCGGATACACCTCGTCGACTACCGTCCTGATCCCGGCCGCGACCAGCTTGTCCCTGAGCCCGTACGCGGTGCCCTGCGCGAACGGGTCGTCCAGGCTCGCGTACGCGGCCGTCTTGGGCCGCTGGTCGGGCGGCAGGCCGGTGATGTGGTCGGCCAGGTAGTTGTAGTGGTCGTCGGCGATCGCGGGAGCCGCGTAGAACAACCGCTTGAGGCCCTGCTCGAAGACCTCCTTGGCGGCCCCGGCCGGCTGCACGAACAGCATGTCGTACGACTCCGCGACCTTCGCCGCCGGAATCACCAGCCGCGAGGAGAACGGCCCGAACACCAGGTTGACCTTGTCCTGCGTGATCAGCGACTCGTAGTCGGAGCTGACCCGGTTGGGGTCGGAGGCGTCGTCACGGAAGATCAGCTCGACCTTCCTGCCCAGCAGGCCGCCCTTGGCGTTCACCCGGTCGGCCCAGACCTGGTAGCCCTCCTGGATGCCCTTGCCTGGCTCGGAGAAGTCGCCCGTGAGCGGGAGCGAGATTCCGATCTTCACCGGCCCCTGCTGCTGCCCGGGCGACTGGGCGGCACCGGGCTCGTCGGTCTTAGCACAGGCGGTCAGCACTAAACCGCATATCGAGATGCTCGCCAGGCCCTTGAGAAGTCGTGCCATCGGGTCTCCCGTCACGAGAGGCGGCGCGAAAGCGCTTTCGGAAGCGCTTTCGGTTACGATTACATGGGTTCACGCCTTTCACAAGGCCCCGGACATGGGGGTTAGGCAGAGCATGGCAGACCGACCTTCCCCGCCCCGCCTCGTCGACGTGGCCAAGGCCGCCGGAGTGTCGCTGGCCACGGCCTCGCGCGCCATGACGGGCAGCACTGGAGTCAGCCCCCAGCTCGCCGCCCACGTCCAGGCGGTCGCCTCGGAGGTCGGCTACGTGGCCAACAGTCACGCGCGGGCGCTGGCTGGTGGGCAGGCTTCCATGGTGGGGCTGATTGTGCATGATGTTGGGGATCCCTACTTCGGGGAGATCGCCAGGGGGGTTTTGCGGGCGACTGAGAGTCGTGGATACCTTGCGCTGATCAGTCAGACCGAGCGTGAGCCGCTTGCCGAGTTGGCGCGGATTCGGGCTTTGCGGGCTCATCGGGTTGGCTGCATCGTGTTGGCGGGGTCTGGTTATGTTGAGGCCGGTACTGAAGCCGATATCGCGGCTGAGGTGCGGTCGTTCACCGCGGCCGGGGGGCGGGTGGCTGTGATCGGGCGGCATCACCTGCCGGTTGATGCCGTGTTGCCCGACAACGCCGCCGGAGGGTCTACGCTCATGCGTCATCTTCTCGAACTCGGGCACCGACGGGTGGGTGTGGTCGGTGGGCCCGCCAACCTGACCACGGTCGAGGACCGGCTGGCTGGGCTGCGTGTGGCGGTCGGAGCGGCGGGGCTCGACTGGCGGGCGGTTCCCGTCGAGCACGGGGACTTCACCAGGGAGGGCGGTGCGGCGGCCACCGCAAGGCTGATGAGCGCGCGGCCGGACGTGACGGCCGTCGTCGCGCTGAATGACCCGATGGCGGTGGGCGCGTTGTCCTGGCTGCTGAACAGCGGGCGCCGGGTGCCCGAGGAGATCTCGGTGGCCGGGTTCGACGACGTGCCGGTGGCGCAGGACGTCTACCCCGGGCTCACCACGGTCAGGCTGCCCATGGTCGGCATGGGCAGGCAGGCTCTGGAGCTGGTGCTCAAACCGCGGGCCGCCCGGCCGCGCCGGCGCCGTACCGGGCACGAGCTGGTGGTCAGGGCCTCCACGGCCCCGCCGCCGGGCTGATCCGCGTCAGCCGACGGTCCTCATCTGCTTGGTCCTGTGGTCGGTCAGGTGCAGGTCGCCGCCGAGCCGCTCCCTCAGCAGGTCCAGCACCTTCCGGCTGGACAGGACCGTCCAGAGGTTGCCGACCAGGTGCGGGTTGTACTCGGGGGCGGCGTCCATCCAGGCGTCCTTGCCCGCCTGACTCCTGAACGTGGTCACGAAGAACTCGCCGTCCGGGGTCTTGCAGTAGCCGGTACGGATGTCGGCGGCGTCCACCTGCATGCGGGGTTCACAGCCGACCCTGGCGGACAGCTGCTCGACCGTCAGCGGTGCCGCGCCCTTCGCGTTCTGGCCCGCCGCGACGTGGTCGCCTCCGCTTCCCGCGGAGCAGGCGGTGGCCAGCCCGGCCAGCAGCGCGAAAGCGGCCAGACGTGGAAGTGTCGTCATGTGCGGAGGTACGCAGGCCCCGCCACCCCGGTTCAGCGCCAGACCCTATGAGCTTGGCGCCGGCGTCATCGACACCCGGTGGTCGGTCAGGTGCAGGTCGCCGTTGAGCCGCTCCTGGATCGACTCGAGCACCTTGCGCGAGCCCAGTACGGTCCAGCGCGGCCCGACCAGGTGCGGGTTGTACTCCGGAGCCTGGTCCATCCACTCGTCCTTGAGCGGCTCGCTGGCGAAGGTGTTGACGAAGAACTCGCCGTCCACGGTCTTGCAGTAGCCGGTGCGGAGCTCGGTGCCCTCGACCTGCATGCGGGGTTCACAGCCGACCTTGGCGGAGAGCTGCTCAACGGTCAGCGGTGCTGCGCTCTTCTGGTTCTCGGCTGCCTCGACATAGTCGCCCCATCCCGATGAGGAGCAGCCGGCGACCAGCCCGGCCAGCAGCGCGAAAGCGGCCAGACGTGGAAATGTCGTCATGTGCGGAGGTACGCAGGTCCCGCCGCCCAGGTTCAGCGCAGGATTACGCAGCCGCGTTCGCGGAGGCCGCGTAGCACCTTGGGGTCGTTGTCGAGTTTGTTCCAGCGTAGGTCGAGCTTTTCCAGTGGCGGGAGGGTGGCGGGAAGGTCGCGGAGCCGGTTGTTGCGCAGGTCGAGGTGTCTGAGGCCCGGAGGCAGCGTGTCCGGTACCTCGCGGAGGTGGTTGTCGCGCAGGTCCAGCACGCGCAGCTCGTCCAGGTCGGCGATCGACGCGGGCAGGCGCGTCAGCCGGTTGCCCTGGAGGTGCAGTTCGCGCAGCCGCCGCAGCCCGCCGATCGACTCGGGCAGTGCCTCCAGCCGGTTGTTGTACAGCCGCAGCTCCACCAGCGAGCCCATCCGCCCGATGGTCTCGGGCAGGCGGGTGAGCCGGTTGTCGGTCAGGCCGAGGTAGGCGAACCGGTCCAGCCGCGCAGGCGGTTGCCGTCGAGCCTGAGCTCCTCCAGCGAGGCGAGCCGGGTCACCCACGCGGGCACCTCGGCGAGGTCGTTCCAGGCCAGATCGATCAGCCGGACGTCGTCCGGGACCGGGGGGAAGGAGGTCAGGCCCGCTGCGGGGGCACGTGATTCCGGCATGACGCCGATCATCGCATCAGCCGGGAGGCCGGGCGGCGCGCAGGTCGAAGAGCTCCGAGGGGGAGATGGGCATGCGGTCGATCTCGATGCCCTCGGCGTCCTCGACGGCCGAGGCGATGACGGCGGCGACCGGGATCACGCCGGCCTCGCCCGCGCCTTTGACGCCGAGCGGGTTGAGCGGCGACGGTGTCTCCAGGTGGGCGGTCTCGACGTGCGGGATCTCGGTGGCGTACGGCATGAGGAAGTCCATGAAGGAGGCGTTGACGAGCTGGCCGTGCGCGTCGTAGACCATGCGCTCGTAGAGTGCGCCGCCGATGCCCTGCGCCACTCCCCCATGGATCTGACCCTCCACGATCATGGGGTTGATCAGCCGGCCGCAGTCGTGCACGACGGCGTACCTGACGACCCTGATCTCGGCGGTGTCCGGGTCGGTCTCGACGATCGCCGCGTGCATGCCCGACGCGAACGTCGACCTGATCGGCGAGTAGTAGTCGCGCCCTTCCAGGCCCGGCTCCTCACCCTCGGCGACCGGCGGCCGGTCGGGGCGCGCGGCGCCGGCGAACTGGGTCGCCCTGGCGGTCTCCTCGTCGAAGGCGTAGCGCAGCGGGTTGGCCAGCACCGCCACCGTGCCCAGCGGGATGGACGCGGACGGCGTGCCCGCCACGTGCACCGTCCCGTCGTCGATCCGCAGGTCGGCGGGATCGGCCTCCAGCGCGTCGGCGGCGATGCGCAGCGCCTTCTCGCGTACCTTCTTGCAGGCCAGCGCGATGGCGTTGCCGCTCATCACGGCCGACCGCGACGCGAACGTGCCGACGGCGTACCCGAACCTGCGCGTGTCGCCGGTGACCACGCTGATCCGCTCGATGGGCACGCCCAGCTCGGCGGCCGCGATCTGGGCGAACACCGTCTCGTGGCCCTGCCCCTGCGACGTGAGCCCGGTGGACACGTGCACCCGCCCGTCGGAGGTCACCTGCACGTGCCCGCCCTCATAAGGCCCCACCCCGGTGCCCTCCACGTAGCAGCCGATGCCGATCCCCGTGCCCGGCCTGCGCACGTGCTCGTCCCAGCCGATCAGCTCCTTGACCATGCGCAGCATCTCGGGGTAGTCGCCGCTGTCGTAGATCAGCGGCCGCCCGTCCTGGAAGATCATCCCCTGGTCGTACGGGAACTCCTCCGGCCTGATCAGGTTGGCCTCCCGGACGTCGGCCCGGTCCAGGCCCAGGTGCCTGGCGATCTTGTCCATGGTGCGTTCCATGCAGAACACGCCCTGCGGCCGCCCCGCCCCCCGGTAGGGAGTGACCTGCACGGTGTTGGTGTAGACGGCGCTGAACTCGACCCGGTAGGAGCCGATCTTGTAGGGCCCGAGCAGCTGCGTCGAGGTGACGATCGGCACGATGATCCCGTACGGCGTGTACGCGCCGTGGTCGTGCAGGATCGTCACGTCCAGCCCCAGCACCCGCCCGTCGTCGTCGAACCCGACCCGGACGTACTGCACCTGCGCCCGTTCGTGCGCCGAGGAGATGAAGTGCTCCCTGCGGTCCTCGGTCCACTTGACCTCGCGCCCGAGCACCATGGCCGCCCACGGCACCAGGATCTCCTCTGGCCACGGGTGCACGATCTTCACCCCGAACCCGCCGCCCACGTCGGGCGCGATCACCTCGACGTGCGGCAGCGGCAGCCCGAGCGTGGCGGCCACGGCCATCCGTACGCTGGTGGAGGTCTGGGTGCTTGAGTAGACCCGCAGGTCCCTGCCGTCCCAGCGGGCGTACACGCCGCGGCCCTCCAGCGGCGTGCTCGCGCTGCGCTCGATGTCGAGCCGGAAGGCCAGCGTGTGCGGCGCGGTCTCGATCGTCTCCCTGGCGCCGCGCCCGTCGGCGCCCGCGACCTCCTGTACGAGGTGCGCGCCGACGTTGCCGGGCACGTCCTCGTGGACGAGTTGCGCGCCCTGCACGGCCTCCTCCAGCCCGACGACCGGTTTGAGCGGCTCGTAGTCGACCTCGATGAGCGCGCACACGTCCTCGGCGGCGTACCTGTCGGCGGCCACCACCATCACCACCGGCTCGCCCACGTGCCTGACGATGTCCCTGGCCAGCGGGTACGCCGTCCGCCCGTGGGTGAGCGCCGGGTGCGGGATCAGCAGCGGCAACGCCCGGCCCACCCGCTCGGGCAGGTCCTCCCAGGTGTAGATCGCGACCAGCCCCTCGACGTCCAGCGCGGGGCCGACGTCGATGTCCCTGATCCGCGCGTGGGCGTGCGGCGCGCGGACGAACGCCGCGGCCAGCGCGTCCCCGCCCAGGTCGTCGAGGTAGCGCCCGTGCCCGGTGAGCAGCCTGGGGTCCTCCCGCCGCTGTACGGGCTCCCCGAACAGCTTGGTCGTCATGATTCCTCCGCCAGCAGCTCGGCGGCCCGGTGGACGGCCTTGACGATGTTCTGGTAGCCGGTGCACCGGCACAGGTTGCCGGAGATGCCCTCCAGCACCTCCTCCTCCGTGGGCGCCGGATTGTCCCTGAGCATGGCGGTCACCGTGCACAGGAACCCCGGCGTGCAGAACCCGCACTGTAGTCCGTGACACTCGGCGAAGGCCCGCTGCACCGGGGAGAGCCGGTCCCCGGCGGCCAGTCCTTCGACGGTGGTGATCTCGCGCCCGTCCACGGTCACCGCGAACGTCAGGCACGACCGTACGGGCTCGCCGTCGAGCAGCACCGTGCAGCAGCCGCAGACGCCGTGCTCGCAGCCCACGTGGGTCCCCGTCAGGCCCATGTCGTGGCGCAGGCAGTCGGACAGCAGCCGGCGCGCGGGAACGTGCGCTCGCCTGGCCGTGCCGTTCACGACGAGGGTGATCTCATACTCCACCGGCTGCCGCCCCTTCCCGCGCGGCGTTCCGCAGCGCCCGCTCGGCCAGCACGCCCACCAGGTGCCGCCGGTAGGCGGCCGAGGCGTGGATGTCCCCTTCGGGCTCGGTCTTCTCCTGTACGGCCCGCGCCGCGCCGCCCCAGTCCGGGGCCCGTCCTGCGCACGCCTCGCCCACGTCCACGACGACGGGCACGGGGCCGACGCCGACGCAGGCCACCCGGGCGGCGGCGATGTGCGCGTCGCCGCCAGGGTCCAGCGTGACCACGGCGCAGACCCCGGCCAGCGCGTAGTCGCCGTGCCTGCGGGCCACCTCCTCGAACGTGACCCCGGTCCGCGGCCCCGTCGCGGGGAAGAACGCCGACACGGCCAGCTCGCCCGGCTGGACCGCCGACTCCATGGGCCCGACGAAGAACTCCCGCGCGGCCACCTCCCGCACCGCCGCCTCCCCGCTCCAGCGGGCCACCTGGACGGTGCCGCCCAGCACCGCCAGCACGGCGGGCAACTCGGCGGCCGGGTCGGCGTGCACGAGGCTGCCCACCACCGTCCCCCGGTTGCGGATCACCGGGTGGGCGACCAGCCGGAGCGCCCTGGCGAGCAGCGGATGCGCGCCCGACCGCTCCGCCTCCGAGTGCCTGACCAGCGCCCCGACCCGGACGCCCGCCGGGCTCGCGTCGAGGGCGGACAGGGACTCGATCCTGTTGATGTCGACGAGATGCTCGGGCGCGACCAGCCGCATGTTCAGCATGGGAATCAGGCTCTGCCCGCCGGCCAGCACCTTCCCGCGCACCTCCGCGAGGGTCCGCAGCGCCTCGCCGAGGTCGCGGGGCGCGTGGTACTCGAACGGCGGCGGCTTCACCCGGCGTCGCTCCTGACCGGCTCTGTGACCCGTCCGGCGATGGCCCGGAGCAGGTGGTAGCCGCCCAGCACCACGATGGTGCCGAGCGCGATGCCTTCGAGCGAGAATTCGCTGTCGATGAAGTGCGTCACGGGTCCGATGGCCAGGATGATGCCCGCCCCGATCGGAACCATGTTGACGGGGTCGGCGAAATCCACCCGGTTCTCGATCCAGATCTTAGCGCCGAGCAGCCCGATCATGCCGTAGAGAATCACGGTGACGCCGCCGAGCACCCCGCCTGGCGTGGCGGCGACGAGCGCGCCGAACTTCGGGCACAACCCGAACAGGATCGCGATCACGCCGGCGATGTAGTAGGCGGCGGTCGAGTAGACCTTGGTGGCGGCCATGACCCCGATGTTCTCGGCGTACGTCGTGGTGGGCGACCCGCCGACCGCGCTGGTGACCATGGTGGCGGCGCCGTCGGCGACGACCGCGCGGCCGACGTACGCGTCGACGTCCGTGCCGGTCATCTCGCCCACGGCCTTGACGTGCCCGATGTTCTCCGCGATGAGCGCGATGACGGCCGGCAGCACCAGCAGCACGGCCGAGGTCCTGAAGTCGGGCGCGTGGAAGTCCGGCAGGCCCACCCACGGCGCCGCCGCCACGGCGTCCAGGCTCACCCGGTCGTGCGGGAACGCCGTGGCCACGCAGTAGGTGCCCTCCACCGGGCAACTCGCCCCGGCCGCGTCACGCAGGTTGGCTCCGGGCAGCACCGACGTGATCGGCCCGGCGGCCAGGTCCAGCAGCCAGGACAACACGAACCCGGCGACCAGCCCGACCAGCACCCCGATCCGCCCGATGAACCCCTTGAAGAGCACGATCACCACGAACGTGATCAGCATCGTGACGAGCGCGACCCAGTGGTCCTGCGGCCAGTAGACGTCCGCCACCACGTACGCCAGGCCGAACCCGATCAGCATCACCACGGCCCCGGTGACCACGGGCGGGAAGACGCGGTGGATGATCTGCACCCCGAGGAAGTGGATCGCGAGCCCGGCCAGCGCCAGCACGAACCCGGCGACCAGGATCGCCCCGGTCACGATCGCGTCGGCGCCCCCGGTGTCGCCACCGAACGCCGCCCGGATGGCGAACACCCCGCCCACGAAGGACGCGCTGGTGCCCAGATAGCTGGGCACCTTCCCCTTGACGATCAGCAGGAACAGGATCGTCGCGACGCCCGACATCATCACGGCGATGTTCGGGTCCAGACCCATCACCAGGGGGAAGACGAACGTCGCGCCGAACATCGCGATCACGTGCTGCGCCCCGAACCCCACCATCCTGGGCCAGCTCAACCGCTCGTCGGGCTTGACCACCTCACCGGGCGCCAGGTGCTTGCCGTCACCGTGCTTGGTCCATCCCACAACCATGAGAGCCCCTCTTGTCACGCCTGGCCGGCCGTTGCGGGCACATTAGGCCCGCCGGCACCCGCCTACACGGGCATGATCTGCCAAATCTGGCCGGCCGACCAGAGAGAACCTCACGCACACGACCCCGGCTCCCCCTGTGAGATCAATCTGTGAGATCAGTTCCAGTACGGCGGCCGGTGGTAGACGGCCCCGTCGGACGCTCGGACGATCGCCGGCAGCTGCGACTGGCGGATCACGGCCTCCCCCAGGGGGAACCAGGCGTCGCTGTCCTGCCGCAGGCGATCCGAGCGCCGCCCAGGCGGGAACACGGTGACCACCCTCGTCTTCCGCCCGCGCCTGTCATCCATCCGCCTGATCGCGTGGATCGCCGCACACAGATCGGAGTCGGCCGACACGAGCATGACCACGTCCACCTGGTCGTTCGCGACATCCTCCAGCATCGCGCCGGCCAGCGCCACGTCCGACTGCTTCTCGGCGTAGGTCCGCCTTGTCGCGCCGCAGTTGCGGCACCGCACGAGCTGCTCCTGGTATCTGCCCAGGACCACCTCCACACCGAGGCTCTCCGTCGCCGCCAGGTACACCTCCTGGCGTGCGATGGCCGGTGGATCGTTGCGGATGGTGGCGGTGAAGTACCTGACGCCCACGAGGCGCTGGTGCGGCCGCAGGATGCGCATGGCCATGGCCCGCAGATCGAGCCAGAGATGACGGCGTCTCCCGAGTTCCCGCAGGCCGTAGTAGAGATTGAACCCGTCAACGTAGACACCGACCCGCTCGATTCCGGGATTCGGCTTGTCGCCCACCGCCATCACGCCCTAACATGAAGTCACCGCTCCCGGGGGTACGTTCCCGGGCTCTACGGCCCCCGCGAGGGGGCCGTTTCTTTTTCGCCGGTGCGCTCGATGTTAGTAAACGTTAAGTAATCTCGCGGTGACTTTTCGTGAACGCCGCCGGGGCTACTCCACCCGGATCGAGAACCCTTCTCCGCTGACCACCTGACCGGACCGGATCTTGGCCCGCTTCCGCAGCTCCACCTCGCCGTCCACCAGCACCATGCCTTCGGCGATCAGGTGTTTGGCCATGCCGCCCGTCTCCGTGATCCCGCAATATTTCAGCAGGTCGCACAGCGGGATGTACTCGGAGCGCAGTTCGAAGTCCACGGCCCCCAAGCCTAGATGCCGCGCATCCGCAACACGTGCAGGGCCAGCGTCAGGTTGAGCCGCAGGTGCGGGTCGTCGGTGAAGTTGCCGAGCAGCCGCTCCAGCTTCCCGATCCGGTAGCGCAGGGTGTTGTAGTGGAAGTGCAGGCGCCGCGCGGTCTCGGCCACGTTCAGGTTGGTCTCCAGGAGCACCTGCAGCGTGCGCCGGAGGTCGGCGTTCTCGGCGTCGTCGTCGGACGCCAGCGGGCCGAGCGTCTCGCGTACGAACGCGTGCAGTTCGTCCGTGTCGTTGACCAGCGAAAGCAGCCGGTACACACCGAGCTGGTCGAAGTGGGCCACCGCGCCCGGCCCGTGCAGCTGCCGCCCCACCCTGGCCGCCTTCAGCGCCTGCGAGTACGCCTCAGGCAGCGTCTCCGCCCCGGGACTCGGCCGGGACGTGCCGGTGGAGAACGTCGCGGGCGGCACGTCGGCGAAGGCGGAGGCGGCGTCCTTGGCCAGCCTGGCGGCGTCGATCGAGGCGTCCACCACGGCCACCACCTCGTGCGAGAAGCCCGCCACCGCCCCACGCGGATCGTGCCTGCGCATCGCCGCGGTCCAGCACGCCACCAGCCGGTCCTGCGCGCTGCGCTCGTCGCCGTCCGGGTCGAGCTCGGCCACCAGCACGGTCACCCGCCGCGACAGGTCCCACCCGAACGCCCTGGCCCGCGCGGTGACCCGCTCCGCCGCCCCGGCCCGCCCGGTGAGCACGTCGCGCAGGAAGTCGGCGCGGTACTTGCTCTCGACGGCGTTGACCGCCTCCTGCCGGGTGACGACGAGCGCGGCGACGGTGGCGGCGCGTTCCAGGATGCCGACGTCGCTGTCCCTGATCGTCCCCGACGGGCTGTAGGCGACGATCCGGCCGTGGTGGTGGCCGCCGGCCAGGACGGGCACCGAGGCGAACGAGCGGGCGCGGCCCGGCGCCGCGCGTGGCGGCCCATCGGGGTGCGGGCCCCCACGCGGGCCCCCACGTGGCGGCCCCTCGCGGGAGATCGACTCGCGCAGGACGGCGACGTGGTCGCCTGGCCCGGCGGCGGCCAGGACCACACCGGATCCGTCCACGGCCGCGACGGACACGTCGAGCAGCTGGGCCACCTCGGCGGTGACCTCGCCCAGCCCGCCTCCGGCCAGCACGACCTGCACCAGCGCCCGGTGGGCCTCCTCCGCGCGGGCGAGCTCGGCGGCCTGACGGTTGAGTATGTCGGTCAGCACCTGGTTGAGGATGTCGTCGAAGCCGACGTCGTTCGGCAGCAGGATGAGGGGGAAGCCGAGCCGGTCGGCCTGCTCGGCCATCTCGCCGGGCAGCTCGTCGACGTACCGGCCGAGTTTGATGGCCAGCGCCGCCAGGCCGCGCTCGTCGAGGTCGGCGACCAGCCGGCCGAGCGACTGCGGAGTGTTGCGCAGCGGGTAGCCGGTGGTGAGCAGCAGCTCGTGCGGCTTGACCCAGGCAAGGATGTCCGGCACTTCCATGACGTTGAGCCGTTGCACGATGCGGCCGAGCCCGCTCTCGCCGGCGATGAGCCTGGCGTCCGCGAGGGTCGAGACGCCGAGCACCTCTCCTACGGACACGCCGTGAATGATCGTCCCGGTGCTGGCGAGACGGACGGGAGGCTCCATGGGGAGATTGTGACCCCACAAGCGGTCTGTCAGGAAGAGCCAACCATCCCGCTGACTGTTGGCAAATTTACCCGTACGGAGGGTTCCCCGGCCGTTCTACGGTCAGGTCCAGGGTCGGTTGGGAGGTCCGGTGACCGTCAGTACTCATGCGCGGCGGGCCCGCGTCCATGTCACGGGCGCGGCCAGCACGGCGGTACGTCCGGTGCTGGCGGCGCCCCGCCGTCCGGCCCGCGTGCTCGCCGTGTTCCCCGCGGGAGTGTACCTGGAGGTCAGGACCGATCTGGAGCCTTCGGTGATCGGGGTCATCACCGGCGAGGCCACGAGGCTGCCCAACTCGGTGCTGCTGGCCACCCCGCTGCCGCGGGTCACGGTGGGTGACGACGCGTCGGTGGGTGACCGGGCGATCGACCTGGGCTCGCTGAGCCTGCGCGTACGCCGCTGGTGGGACCCCGCCCCGCCCCTGGGCCGGACGGATCCGGCACGGCTCGCGCACGCCGCCGCCCTCCTCGCCGACCCGCCGGGCACCGGGCTGGCCGGCAACGGCGCCATCGGCCTGCTGGCCGGCAGTTGTGCGGAGGGCCGGCTGCTGGGCGTGGTCACGGCGGCCGAGCAGCTCATGGGCCTCGGTCCCGGACTCACTCCGAGCGGCGACGACGTGCTGGCCGGGCTGCTGGTCACGCTCAGGCATCTGGGCGCGGCGACGGGGACGGGCCGGGCGATCTGGCTGGCCGACTGGCTGGCGGCGACGGTCACGTTCGACGCGCGTACCCGGACGACGCGCATCTCCGCCACGCTGCTGCACTGCGCGGCCAGGGGCGAGGCCAGCCCCGAGGTGATCGCGGTGCTGCGCGGCATCGCCGGCCGGCAGGCGCTCGAACCGGCCCTGCGCCGCCTGCACCGGCTCGGTCACACCTCGGGCGCCGACCTCGCCCAGGGCATCGCCATCGGCCTGGCCGCCGTCCTCGCCCTGAGCGGGGCGCGATGAACGAGCCCGAGCGGGGCGCGATGAGGGAAGTCGTGCAGGTGCGGCGGGGGGCATACCACGACTCGGTCACGCTCATGCGCGTCAGCCGGGCGCTGTCCGGCCTGCCGGGCGTGGCCGCCGCCATGGTCGCCATGGCGACGGACCTCAACGTCTCCATCATCAGGGACCTCGGCTTCACCGTCCCGGAAACCGGCCCCGGCGACCTCGTCATCGCGGTCCGGGCGCACGACACGAAGGCGGCCGTCGAAGCGGCCGACCGGCAGCTCGCCCCCGCCGCGCGGGAGGACACGGCGCCGGAGCAACCGCCGCTGACCACCCGCTCGGCCGCGGGAGGCCCGGCCGATCTCGTGCTGATCTCGGTCCCCGGCGAGTACGCCTTCCTCGAGGCCCACGACGCCGTCCAGGCCGGCCTCCCCGTCATGATCTTCAGCGACGACGTGCCCGTGGCGCAGGAGAGGCGGCTGAAGGAGCTGGCGGAGGACCGCGACGTCCTGGTCATGGGCCCGGACTGCGGCACCGCCGTGATCGGCGGCGTCGGCCTCGGCTTCGCGAACGTCCTCAGCCCCGGCCCCGTCGGGATCGTGGCCGCGTCCGGCACCGGCGCCCAGCAGGTGACGTCCCTGCTCGACTGGGCCGGCACGGGCGTCAGCCACGTACTCGGCGTGGGCGGCAGGGACCTGTCCGCCGCGGTCGGCGGCCTGTCGACGCTGCGTGCCCTGCGCATGCTGGACGAGGACCCGGCCACGGAGCTGGTCGTCCTCATCTCCAAGCCGCCGTCGCCCGAGGTGGCGGGGGCCGTGCGGGAGGCCGTGGAACGGCTGCGCACGCCGGTCGTGCGGGCGCTGCTCCAGGAGGGCGCACCCGACCTCACGGAGGCGACCGAGCAGGCGCTGCGCGCGCTGGGCCGGCCGGTTCCCGAGTGGCCGTCGTGGCCGTCCTGGTCAGGGAGGACGGCCGGCAGCAAGGCGATCAGGGGCCTGTACGCCGGCGGCACGCTCGCCGCCGAGGCCGCCCTGGTCGCCGGTCGGGGGGAGTTCGTGGACTACGGCGACGACGCGTACACCAGGGGAAGGGCGCACCCGATGATCGACCCGACGTTGCGCGTGGAGGCGCTGGCCCGCGCCGGCGAGGAGGAGGTGGTGCTCATGGACGTCGTACTCGGCCACGCCGCCGACCCCGACCCGGCCGCCTCGCTGGCGCACGCCGTCGCCCGTACGCCCGCCACCGTCGTGATCGCCCTCGTCGGCACCGAAGGCGACCCGCAGGACCTGCACCGCCAGGCCGCCGCCTTCCGCGAGGCGGGCGCGGCCGTGTTCACGTCGAACGCCCAGGCCGCGCGGCACGCCAGGAGCCTGCTGTGAGCCTGCTCGCAGGCCCGCCGAGGGTCATCACCGCCGGCGCGGGGCTGCTGGACGAGGCGCTGCGCGCGCAGGCCGTGCCGACGACGCCGGTCGCGTGGCGCCCGCCGCTCCCCGGCACCGCGGAGGCGCTGGTCAAGGTGCTGGCCGACCCGCGCAGGGAGGCCGCCAACGAGCTTGCCGCCCGGCGGCTGACGTCCGCGCGGCCGTACCTGACCGGGGTGCGGCGGGCCTCCGAGGTGCTCGGCGAGGGAATGTTCCTGCACGCGGGCCCGCCCATCACGTGGGAGCGGGCGTCCGGCCCGATGCGCGGCGCGCTCGTCGGCGCGATGCTCCTGGAGGGCCTGGCGGGCGACGAGCACGACGCGGAGCGGCGGCTCGCGGCGGGCGGGATCGCGCTGCGGCCGTGCCACGAACACGCCGCCGTCGGCCCGATGGCGGGCGTGGTGAGCCCGTCGATGTGGTTGTTCGAGGTACGCGACGAGGAGCACGGCGGCACGGCCTACTGCTCGCTGAACGAGGGCCTGGGCAAGGTGCTCAGGTACGGCGCGTACGGCCCCGAGGTGCTGGAGCGGCTGCGCTGGATGGACGAGGTGCTCGGCCCGGTCCTGGCCGCGACGCTGGAGCGGACAGGACCCGTCGACCTGCGCTCGCTGACCGCGCAGGCGCTGCAGATGGGCGACGAGCTGCACAACCGCAACCGCGCCGCCACCTCGCTGCTGCTGCGCGAGCTGGCCCCCGCAGTCGTCGAGGCCGCCCCTGGCAGCGCCGCGCAGGTGCTGCGCTTCATCAACGGCAACGACCACTTCTTCCTGAACGCCGGCATGGCCGCGGCCAAGGTCAGCACGGACGCGGCCCGCGACATCCCCGGCTCGTCCATGGTCGTCGCCATGGCGAGGAACGGCACCGACTTCGGCGTGCAGGTGTCGGGGCTGGGCGGCCGCTGGTTCACCGGCCCGTGCGGCGTGCCCGACGGGCTCTACCTGGGCTCGTACGGCCCCGAGGACGCCAACCCCGACATCGGCGACTCCACGATCACCGAGACGTCGGGACTGGGCGGGTTCGCCATGGCGGCGTCCCCGGCCATCGTGCGGTTCGTCGGGGGCGAGGTGGCCGACGCCGTGCGGGCCACCCGCTCCATGTACGAGATCACGCTCGCCGAGCACCCCGCGTACCAGATCCCGGGCCTCGGTTTCCGCGGCACGCCGACCGGCATCGACGTCACGCTGGTGGCCAGGACCGGCCTGCTGCCCGTGGTCAACACCGGCATCGCGGGCCGCGTCGCGGGCACGGGACAGGTCGGCGCGGGCCTGGTCGAACCGCCGGTCGAGGCGTTCACGGGAGCGCTGCTCGCCCTGGCCGACGCGGCCGCCGAGCCGTCCGAACGGCCGATGTAGCCGCACGTCACGCCGCTTGTAAGTGCGCTCCGGCTTCCCTTGCGCATTTACCACCGATATCGTATCGAACCTCATAATCTGCAAGTAGCGCGTGTCGCACGTGACGGATGAGGCGAGATGGGGGCGGGGACATGGCAGCCGACCGCTTGCTCAGCGGGCCCGGCCCAGAGGGGGGCGCTCCCGGCGGTGCCCCGGGGGGCGCACCGCAGGGCCAGGGCCGCCTGGTAGGCAGGCGTTACCGGCTCATGTCGCCCGTCGGCCGGGGCGGCATGGGCATGGTCTGGCACGCCCACGACGTGCTGCTCGACCGGGACGTGGCGGTCAAGGAGCTGATCCTGCCGTACGGGCTCGACCAGGCGGGCAAGCAGATCGCACACCGGCGCATGCTGCGCGAGGCCAGGTCGGCCGCGCGGCTGACGCACCCCGGCATCGTGACCGTCCACGACGTGGTCGAGGAGGACGGCCGCCCGTGGATCGTGATGGAGCTTGTCCGGGCGTGGTCACTGGAGCAGGCCGTACGCCAGAGCGGGCCGCTGCCGGTGGTCCAGGCGGCCGAGATCGGCATCCGGGTGCTCGACGCGGTCAGGCACGCGCACGCCGCCGGGATCCTGCACCGCGACATCAAGCCGGGCAACGTGCTGCTGACCTCCGACCGGGTGGTGCTGACCGACTTCGGCATCGCGGCCATCGAGGGCGACGTCAACATCACGCAGACGGGGCTGCTCATGGGGTCGCCCGCGTACATCCCGCCGGAGCGGTTGTCCGCGCAGCCGATCGGGCAGGCGGCCGACCTGTGGTCGTTCGGCGCGACGCTGTACGCGGCGGTCGAGGGGCGGCCGCCGTACGAGGGGCCCGACCCGATCGCCGTGCTGGGCGCGGTGCTCACGCAGGCCCCGATCAGGCCGCAGCGGGCCGGCTCGCTGATGCCGGTGATCGAGGGCCTGCTGCGCAAGAACCCGGCGGAGCGGCTGACCTCCGCCCAGGTCATCGAGATGCTGGAGGCGGTGCTGCGCGCGCACGGCTCCACCCGGCCGCGCCCGCCCGAGACGCTGCCCAGCCAGGCCGATCCGACGCCCGCGGGGCTGCTGCCGCCGCTGGAGACGCCGTCGGGGCCGATGCCGTCGCGGATCGTGGAGACGCCCTCGGGTCCGGTACGCGTACCGTACGACCCGATGACCGGCCCGTCCGGCGGCTACCCGAGCTCGGCCAGCCCGTCCGGCGGCCACCCGGGTTTGGCGAGCCCCTCGGGCGGCCACCCGGGTTTGGCGAGCCCGTCCGGCGGCCACCCGGGCATGACCAGCCCGTCGGGCGCCCACCCGTCCGGCAGCCACCCGTCCGGCGGATACCCGTCCGGCGGTCACCCCGCCGACCAGGCGTCAGCGGCGTCGGGCGGGTTCCAGGCGTTCACCAGCGCGTCGGGGCCCCAGCGGGTGGACAGCGGGCCGCCGTTCGGCGAGCCGACCACGCCGCACCGGATGCCGAGCGACAGCGACGACGACCTGGGCGGCTCCTCCGCCCCGCGCCCGCAGCCGATCCTCCCCCTCACCACGGACAGCCGCACGTCCTCCGGCGCGACGCCGTGGCCGCTGGCCTCCCCCGACCACCTGCGCGAGCATTCGCGCGACCTGTCCCACGACATCGACCACAGCCGTCTGACCGCGCTGCCGGACGCGTCGCCGCGCACCGGCAAGAGCAGGCGCAGGCAGGAGGAGGACGACAGCGCGTGGGCACGTGAGGGCCGGCCCAGCGCGGTCGTGATCATCAGCGCGCTCGTCGGGGTGGCCGTCGTCGTGGGCGCCGCGTTCATCCTCCTGTCGGGCGGCTCGCCCGAGGAGGCCCCGAGCGCCGCGCCGTCCAACGCCGCCAGTACCTCGGAGAGCGCCCCGACGCGGCAGGCGGAGGCGTCGGCCGCGCCCGAGGGCTACGAGGAACACACCCCGCCCGGCTTCACCGTCGCCGCGCCGGCGGACTGGACGATGGCGACGGCGGACGGCGCGGCCACGTTCAGCGGGCCCAAGGACTCGGGCATGCGGATCCTGGTGGAGCCGGCCACCCCGCAGGCCGACGGGGGGCTGTCCGAGCTGAGCCGGCTGGAGGCCGAGGGCGGCGTGGAGGGCTACATCCAGGTGCGGCTCCAGGCGACGAACTTCCGCGGCTGGAAGGCGGCCGACTGGGAGTACACCTACACCACGCCCGAGGGCGTCCCCATGCACACGCTGACCAGGTACGTCTCGATCGACGACACGACGGCGTTCAAGATCACGTTCGAGCTGCCCGAACTCAAGTGGGACGAGCAGGCCGAACTCCGCAAGGTCTTCCTGGACACGTTCCGCCAATCCACCTGACCCGCGGAGGGCTTGCCCCCCGCGTCCCCCCCATCCC
>NZ_JADOGI010000470.1 GCF_015645445.1 Nonomuraea cypriaca
CCTACACACCCGCCACCGCGTAACCCCGCCCCCCGGACAACCCACCGGCCCTGGCACCGCCCTACGGCGGCACCGGGGCCGTAGGTGTCCCCGGGCCGGTCAGCCAACCGTCAGCGGCCCCGACCGCGCCATCCCCCGCATCCGCCCCGACGGCGCACCGGCCCACACCACACTCGTCACACGCTCCACAAACAGGCCGGCTCGCGGCCAAGCCGCGAGCCGGCCAGGGGCTGGCAGTCGAAGGAGCCATGGGATACAAGATGAGCCGGCGAACGGGGCCAGCCGCAGCACGGTCAGCCACTTCACGCACGCGCACACATATTCAAAGGACTCGTCCTTAGACGAGTCGGGCCGCCCAGCGCACTGTCCGAAACCGGGAAGACCTGCGAAAACAACCCCCGCGCGGGGTAGCGGCCTTAATCGCGCAAGGGAACGCTACCCCTATTTCCGGTGGGGAGATCTGCCCCCATCTGACACAACCTCGCTACCGCCCATACCTTCATAGCGCGCCCGGATGACCGAGGCCGACAGGCCGTCTCCGTCCCGTCGCTGGAGCCGGTTCGCCTCGCTCCCGACGCGGAGTAAACCCCTCCCGGTCCTGTCGTCCAGCATCGCTCGCCGCCGGACGGGCGAACCGGTATGAACGCCCACCTGCGCCCCAGGCGTCAAGCCCGCGCCCTCGGCCCATCACGCGCGGGCACATCAACGCTCAGGCGGCCAGCATCGCTGCGGCAGGCTTCGATCGGATCCGGCGGTGGCCACGTCCACCCCCTGGCTCGTCCCGGCCAGTCGTGCGAGCCTGTTTCCCGTGCGCCGCTGAACACGAACGGTCCCGACGCTTGCCCCACGGCCACAATGACCATCCATACGGCCGCCGACCCGCTCGCGCCACGTCAGCGGCAGCAATCGCCCACGTGCCCGTCCCCGACCGTTCGGCGGTCAACGCCCCCGGCGGCGGCGCAACCGCCGCCGTCGTGCCGCTCAGCCCCGTACCGGCGCCCCCACCACCATTGATGCCCGCCGTACATGTCGAACCCGATCCCGGCGATCCGCTCACCCCCGCCCACCTCGCATCAGATTCCATCACCAACAGCTCGGCCACCATCGGCAGCACCGAACCGGACTCTGACGCCTCGTCCTCGACCAGGCCTGGTACAGCCGATCCGCACCCTGGCAACAGCCCGGTCACGTTCGGGTCTACTGGGACGGAGGGCAGGGCCTGGCGGAGTTCCTGCGGCCCAGCCGCACTGATCACCGCCTGCTTGCCGCGCATCGCGATCCACCGACACCGCACCACCAGGAAGGCCCAGCCCGGCCAATCCTCGCGCAGCCCGGCCAGCGCCTGCCGTGCCCACGGCTCCTCGCCGAACGCCGATACCTGGCTCCCCGCCTGCCCACGTACGTCCTCCGCAAGCACCGGGAAGGGGGCAGGCCAACAACCGCTTTCCTCGCAATCCGGGCAAAGTGCGTTGCCCGCTCCATCCGCCCCTACCATCCGGCCACCCGCTTCCTCGTTGACGGTTCCTTCACAGCCCACCGGCGACAAGCCGCTACGGGCAACGAGGAGTCCTGCTGCCTCGGTGAGCGTCCCGGAGGCCACCGGCATCGCCTCGAACCCACCGCCCGGCTCCGACTCTTCCGCACCAGCACCGGCCGCAGCACCCACTTCTGCTGCCGCCGAGGCCGCCGCGATCGACTCCTCGGGGAGGGCCAGCTCGACCCACACCGCATGCCCGGTATTCGCATCGCCCGCCACCCCGAACCGGACCGCCAGCGCAGCCACCCCGGCCAGCCCCCGCCCGTGCTCGGCCAGGTTCGGCACCGAACCCGGTGTCCGGGAGAAGTCCGGAACTGAACCCCCGCCCAGGTCGTACACCACGATCCGGGCCACGCCCGCGCCGCGCAGCACCTCCACCACGAAGAACCCCCGTGCCTGCCCCGAACACGAGTGCTGCAGCGCGTTGGCGATCAGCTCGGCCGTCACCCACTCCGCGTCGTGTCTCCGGCCGGTGTCCGCCAGCAAGCGGCCCACCATGCGGCGCGCGGGGGCCGACTGATCGCCGCGTCCCGGGAATGCCTGCCGCCAGGCCATCCCGCCCCACACCGGCCGGGAGTGGAAGGTTGACATCACCAGCCCCGGCGCCAGATCCGGGAACTCCTCCCCACGCGGCTGCCCGTGCGTCCGCGGCATGAGGAGTCGGCTCGGCTCGCCTGAGAAGTGCTGCGTACGGTCATCCATGCTGGCTGGCCCTTCCGGTCACGCCCCCGGCACGTCCGGGAGCGACCAGCA
>NZ_JADOGI010000471.1 GCF_015645445.1 Nonomuraea cypriaca
GGCGTGGAAGAGGCTTCTTGTTTTCGCAGGAAGCGGGCTTCCTGCGCTTGGAAGAGGCTGTCGCCCTTCCAAGGGGGTGGCTGGCCTCAGGGCATGCGGGGGCGGGCCCCGCGACCCCCCGAAGTCAAAGGCGTGGAAGAGGCTTCTTGTTTTCGCAGGAAGCGGGCTTCCTGCGCTTGGAAGAGGCTGTCGCCCTTCCAAGGGGGTGGCTGGCCCCGGAGTGGGCCACGCAGGGGCAGGCCCCCGCGACCCCCGAGGCCAAAGGGGGTGGCTGGGCCGGTCTTGGGGAAGCGGCCCAGTGGTGGGGTGGCCGCTGAGGACTGCGGACGTGGCCAGCCCCCTAAACGTTGAAGATGCTTACGCCGCCTGGGCCCACCAGGAAGCCGAGGACGATTAGGACGATTCCCCAGAGGAGGTCGCGTCTGGCCAGAATCACGTAGATGCCGGAGATGACGAGAATTACTGCGATGATCCAGAGCAAAGTAGCCATGGGGGCGTTGCTGCCCGCAATGTCTGCTAGTTAACATGTTTTTTCCTGCCATTGCGGGCAGGGGAAAATATTATGACGACATTCGGTTATTTCCTGGCGTCCGAGGAACACAGCCCGAAAGAGCTCGTACGCCAGGCCAAAGCCGCTGAGCGCGCCGGATTCGAAGCGCTCTGGATCTCCGACCACTTCCATCCGTGGCTGAACGAGCAGGGGGAGTCCCCGTTCGTCTGGTCCGTGATCGGCGCCCTGGCCGAGGCCACCTCGCTGCCGATCACCACTGCCGTCACCTGCCCACTCGTACGCGTCCACCCGGCAGTCGTCGCCCACGCCGCGGCCACCACTGCGGCGCTGACCGGAGGCCGCTTCCGGCTCGGCGTGGGCACCGGGGAGGCGCTCAACGAGCACGTGACCGACTCCCGCTGGCCGCCGCTCAGCGAACGGCTGGAGATGCTGGAGGAGGCCATGGGGCTCATGCGCGAGCTGTTCACGGGCCGGCTGGTGACGCACAGGGGCCGCCACTACCGCGTGGACACCGCCAGGCTCTACACGCTGCCCGAGGAGCCCGCGCCCATCCTCATGTCGGGGCTCGGCAAGAAGTCGACGGAGCTGGCCGGCCGCATCGCCGACGGCTACATCTCGACGGCTCCGAAGGCGGAGTCCGTACAGTCCTTCCGCGCCGCGGGCGGCACAGGCAAGCCCGCGTGCGGGGGGCTCAAGGCCTGCTACGCCGGCGACGAGGCCGCGGCGCGCAAGACCGTTCACCGCCTGTGGCCCACGCAGGGGATCAAGGGCGAGGCGTCGCAGCTCCTGCCGCTGCCGCGGCACTTCGAGCAGCTCGCGGCGTCGGTCACCGAGGAGGAGGCGGTGAACGGCAGCCCGGTCGGCCCCGACCCGCAGGTCCACGTACAGGCCATCAGGCAGTACGTCGACGCGGGCTTCGACGAGATCTACATCAACCAGATCGGCGCGGAGCAGGACGCTTTCTTCGACTTCTACGAGCGCGAGGTCCTGCCCCTCGTCCGCTGACCGCCGGGCTTCCGACGGGTCACTCGGCCGGGGATGGCAGGGGTCTGGGGTTGCCCCAGACCCCTGTTCCGCACGCCTACTTGAGGACCGATCGGGTAGCCCGACCACATGAGTAGCCACGGCCACGCGGTCACCGACGCGATCCTGGACACGCTCAAACGAGCGGGTTCGGGGTTGAAGGACGCCGGGGTGAAATTCGCGCTGGCCGGGGGGTGCGCGGCGTACGCGAGGGGCGCGGCGCCCTCGCTGCACGACGTGGACTTCGTGGTCACCGAGCACGACGTGCCCGAGGCCCTGGAGGTGCTGCGCAAGCTGGGGTTCCAGACGGCCAAGCCGCCGGAGGACTGGCTCGTCAAGGCGTACGACGAGGGGCGGCTGGTCGACCTGATCTACCGGGTGTCCGACCTGCCGATCACCGACGAGTTGCTGGACCGGGCCGAGCCGCTGAAGGCGTCGGCGGTCATCGTGCCCGTGCTGGACGCCACCGACCTGGTGATCACCTGGCTGCTGCCGCTGTCGGAGCACGCCTGCGACTACGGGGCGCTGCTGGCCCCGGTGCGCGCGATGCGCGAGCAGGTCGACTGGCCGCGCGTGGCCGCGGTGACGGCGGACTCGCCGTACGCGACGACCTTCATCACTCTCCTGGAACGGCTGGGCGTGCTGAGCGGCCCGGTCGAGCCGTCCGGCGACTCCAAGTGGCCTTGATCACACCCTGAGCCTGATCACGCAGAAGGAGGGCCGCGCCCCGGGCG
>NZ_JADOGI010000472.1 GCF_015645445.1 Nonomuraea cypriaca
GCCGTGGTGCGGGTCAAGGCGGTGAGCGAGGACGCGTCGTACGCGATGAAGGGGCGGGAGTCGCTGGACGTGCCCGGCGGCGTACCCCACGCTCTGACTGGCAGTTCCCCGTGCTCACCGACTGGGGCTTCCGGCCGGAGCAGCAGCGGTTGATGGTCATCATCGCCACGGTGGTCGGCGTGCTGGCGGCCGGAGTCGGCCTCGTCACGGTGGCCGGCTCGATCGGCGAGTACGCGCCAGAACGCCAGGCCAGCGCCGCCGTACTGGGACCCGACACGACGCTGCCGGAGGTGTTCCGCGGCTGGAAATCGCCCAAGCTGTTCGACCCGCTCACCGACCGGGCCAAGGACGGCAAGCCGCTCACCGAGAAGGAGGTGTTCGGCCAGAGCGAGCTGGCGGTCTCCAAGAAGCTCAAGCTCAAGCTCGTCGACAAGCGACTGGACGCCGACTGCTCAGCCGCGCTGTGGGGTGAGAGCCTCCTCGAACAGGTGTCGGACGCCGAGTGCACCCAGGCCGCCCGAGGCCTCTACGCCAGCTCCGACGGCCGCTACATCGGCCAGTACACGCTACTCAACCTGAAAGACGGCCAGTCGGCCGCCGACCTGGTGGAGACGTTGAAGACCCTTTACCGAGGCGGGTGGACCCGCCCCCTGGGCTCGACCAAGGCCGCCTTCCCCCCGGGCGGGCACTCCGAGGCGGGTGGTTACGCCCTCGGCCACTACGTCGGGCTGGTCTGGCTCGGCAGGGCCGACGGCGCGGAGCCCACCCCGAAGGACGACTTCGTCTCGCTCATGCTGGCACTGCGGGGAGCGGAGAAGGCCGTCTACCGCCGGGTGGTCACGATCACCGGACCGGCCTCGTGATGTTCCGCGATGCCGGCGCCGGCAGGGGAGCGGCCGGCTGATGTCCCGACGTCTCGTCATCTCTGTCGTGGTCGCCAACGTGGTGATCATCGCCGTGGTCGGCTGGTTGTGGTTGCGTCCTGAGCAGCCGCGGCCGGCCGCCTTCCACGGCGAACCGACCTCCGCCTTCTACTCCGCCATCGACACCCGCGGGCGCGATGCCGCCCCGCTGACCCTGCGGGAGGTCTTCCCCGCGGCCGCCCAGAGCGTCGGCACCATGCGACTGGACGCCACACAGGAGTTCACCGACTGCGACGAGGTTCTCTGGGGCGCCTCCGCCATGGGGTGCACGCAGGCACTGCAGGCCACGTTCAGAGGGAGCACGATGGCGGGTCAGTTCGTCATCTTCAACCTGAGCGACGGGCGTGCGGCCGACGCGCTGGTGTCGGCGCTGGGCAAGGACGGGTTCGTACGGCAGAGCATCCTGTTCGACGCCGCCGGCAGTCGCGCCCAGGCCAGGGCGATGGGCCACTACGTCACGGTCAGCTGGGCCGGTGGCTCGGCGCCGGCCCAGGAACTGGTCGCCACCCTCGTCGCCCTGGACGGCCTCGGACGTGTCGTCCAGAGCCGCATCATCGCCGCCACCTGAGCGCAGGCGCACCGGGTGCTCGCCGGCCCGGGACACTGTCTTCCGGCGGTTTGCGGCGCCCAAGGCCGGATTTGTCGCTCAGAGGGTGGTGGTGAGGGCCTTGACGGTTGTGGAGACCGCTTCGGGGAGGCTGGAGAGGCGGTGGAGCGGGGCGTCCAGCGGGGTGAGGTCCTCTGACCATGGGGCGGCCTGGCGGATGAGGAGGCGGGCCTCGTTCTTGGTGAGGGTGGAGCCCTGGGCGCGGGCCACCGCTATGAGGGCCTCGCGCCACGTGTTGGCCAGCTTGGCGTGGCCGTTGTCCAGGATCCTGCGGAGCACCGAGGCGGCCTCGCCCTCCGGCTGCGGGAGGCGTACGGCGTCGAGCGTGCTGCCGTCGCTGCTCAGCTTGTAGACGGCGAACAGCACGTCGGGCAGGGGCGGGAGGTCGGTGCCGAAGACGCGTACGTGCGCCGCCCGGGTGGCCAGCAGCACGCGGGGGAGCGCGGCCTCCAGGCCGGGCGGCAGGGCGACGGCCACGCGGTCGGCGGTGGCGGCGTACGGCTTGGCGAGCCATGTCGAGAGCCTGACCCGCGGCTGGCGCAGCTCCTTGGCCCAGTCGCCCACCAGCAGGTCGGCGACGAAGCCCATGGACGGCTCGGAGACGGACCCAGTCTGCTCTGGAGTGGATTCAGTGAGGCCGGCCCAGGGGGTCGTCCCTGTGGTGGTCACGCCGGGGGAGGGCGGCGTCGAGCCGGAATCGGCAGGTGGGCGGGCCGGCTCAGCC
>NZ_JADOGI010000473.1 GCF_015645445.1 Nonomuraea cypriaca
CTGATTCCCTATAGGAGTTGATGTGTCAAGACCGTCGCGGAAGAGGTCGTGGTTGTGGTTCCGGCCTCGCGACGGTCTTGATGCGTGGTCTAGTCGGCGCGGGGTTCGGGCAGGAGTTTGCGGAGCCGGCAGTTGAGGTTGCCGAGGTCTTCGGTGAGCCAGGCGACGGCGCTGCGGGGGTGGAAGTGGCTGTGGAAAGCGAAGTCGGCGAGTTCGTCGATGACGTCGTGGGGGGCGTGCAGGAGCCAGTCCTCCACCGTCTGGACGCGATCCAGGAGGTCGCGCAGGTCGTTGATGGAGTCTTCGGTCAGGGTGAGGGTGAGGGTGGGCATGAGGTGTGCCTCCTGATCAAGGGCAGGGTGAGATGGCCGTGCGGCAGGTGCCGTCGGCAGGGGTGCGCGGCGGGCCGCGCTGGGTCAGGCCATGGCGGGGTTGACAGGACCGCTGCCGGGTGGCGACGATCCGGGGCGGGGAAGGTCGCCTCGTGGACGGGCCGTCTGGGTCTGGTGAGGGGCCTTCCTCGTCTTGTGTGCCGGGGTTTTCCTGCTGCGGCGGCGTTTGCGGACCTCGTCGGGGACGGTCCACCGCTCAGCGATGATGGTCTTGGCCTGTTGGGCGGTGACGGGCTGGTCGTCGACGTCGCGCAGCTGGTAGGGGGTGCCGCGGCGCATCACGGTGTGCAGCCGGATGGCCAGGTGCCCGGCTACCACGCATAACGCCTTGAGGTGGTTGGCGCCGCGTTCGGTCATCTGCACGTAGTAGATCTTCGCCAGTTGCGGGTCGAGTTTGCGGGCGGTGTCGGCGGCGCGGATCAGGGTGGCCCGGCCCAGCGATGGTCCGGCCTTGCTCATCGGCTCGCCCTTGCGGTCGGTGTCGCCGGTCTCGCTGGCCTTGGGCGCCAGCCCCAGGTAGGACTTGAAGCGGTGGCCGTCGGCGAACCGGCCGGGATCGCCGAGCAGGGCGAGCATGGCCGGGGCGCCGACGTCGGCCAGGCCGGGCAGGCTGCGGGCCAGCTGATCGGGGTCGACCTGCTGGTAGGCCTGCTCGCGGACGGCGGCGTGGGCGGCCAGTTCGGTCTCGATCGCGGTCAGCAGCCGTATCTCGGTGGCGACCTCGGCGGCCAGGTCCGCATACGGCATCGCCGGATCGTCGGGGCCGTAGAGCTCGATGGCCTGCTCGGCCGCGGTCAGCCAGGCCAGCGCCCGCTCTCGGCCCTGATGACCGTGTGAGACGGTGGCGATCAGCTTGGTCAGCCCGTCGGGGCCCAGCCTCAGCAGGGTGCGCGGGTCGGCGTAGCGTTCCAGCACCGCCCGGTCGGCCTTGCCCAGATCGCCGGTCAGCGGGGTCATCGGCAGCAGTTGCCGGACCAGGTCCTTGATACGGCGTTTGTGGGTGGCGGCCTGCAGGGTGAGCCGGTCGGTAGCGCGCACCCGCCGATCCAGCACCGCCGCCGCCCCCTCGGCCGACGCCAGCTCGCTCAGCCCGTCGGGGTCCACCAGCGGCAGCCGGGCCAGCGTCTCGGCGTCGATGCCGTTGCTCTTGGTGTGCCGCCGGTAGAACCTGCGCAGGTCGGCGGCCTTGGCCGAGGACACGCGAAACACCCGGTGGCCGCGCGCGGCGAAGAACCTGGCCACCGGGAACCAGGCCGGCCCGGTCGGCTCGAAGACCACCTCCAGCAGCGTGCCCGCGGGCGTGCCGGCCAGTGCCCGCTCCTCCAGCCTCAGCAGAGAGTCCCTGATGGGCAGGCACCGCGCCGCGGCCACCCGCCGCCCGGACCCGTCCACGATACGTACGGTGTGCTCCGACGCGATACCCAGATCGATGCCCACCAGCCGCCGGACCAGCGGCCCGGCCTCGTTCGGCTCGTCCATCAACGCCTCCTTCGGTCAGGCAGAGCCAGATCACTCCGGCTGCCCGTCCCCCGACAGGCGGCGACTCATCAGCCACGGTCCCAAGGTTGAAAGCCCGACAACGGCTCCCATTCATGTGCTGCAACCGGCGCACACCCACGACCTGTGAGTGGTCCACTTCCCTCATACGGGTCATCCGTGGCCAGGCCAGCGGCGGCAATCAGTCGAACGAGGCTCCACACCAGCACCACAGGCCGATGCTTTCCTTCAGAGACACACTCATCGCCACCCACCGGACTCGCCGGGATGCTCATGCAACCCTGGAACCCCTGGGCTGATCAAGCCCCGGAGTTCCTTACATGAG
>NZ_JADOGI010000474.1 GCF_015645445.1 Nonomuraea cypriaca
GTGCGCCGTGAGGCGCTGTGAGTTGAGTGGAGGTGAAAGACCTTCACCGCTGACCCTGTCGCAGCAGGGAGGCGGAGCTGAGGGCAGCCTGATCCGGGTGGTGCCGGGGAGGGTGGGAGCAGCCCTGACAACGCCGGGACGGGTCAGTACTACCAGATGGTCCGGGTCCGGCTAGCGAGACGGAAAGGAGTACGCGAGGAACCGGCGTGTGACACCCCCTTGATCAGGCGCCAGCTCGAACCTGGTGGATATGGGCTGGAAGCGGTGCGCACCCGCCCCTCATCACGGGCGGGGAACTCTTATGGCGGTATGTATGAGCCGCTGGGGAGGCTGTGAGGAAGGTCTGCGGCGTACTCACAGCGAGGCCGCAGGGGCATAGTCGGGCTCCTCCTCCGTCGAGTGACTCACAGTGAACACGGGAACCGTTCCGGGTCTCGCCAGGTGCTCCGCCTCCAGCGGGGTGGCCGGGCTGAGCGCATCGACCGCTGATCGGTCCGGGGCGGGGCGGAGCCGCCGTAGTACTCCGAGCCGGGGAGAGCCCGTGCACATGGGGAAGGGCGGCAGCGGTTTCGAGAAGGACTGGAGACTGTAATGCCGAAAGATGCGCCCCCGAATGGGGACGCCTGGCCGGAGCAGATCCCCGACAACGAGAGGGGGCCGCGCCGGAGGGTATCGGAGATGCAGGCCAAGCTTCACCGTTGGGCGGTGGCCGACCCCGGCCGCCGGTTCGATGACTTGTTCAATCTCGTGCACGACCCGGCGACGCTGTTGGTGGCGTTTGACCGGGTCGCGGGCAACCGGGGAGCCAATACTCCCGGCGTGGACGGCCTGACGGTCGCACACGTTGAGGAGGAAGTCGGCGTCCCGGGGTTTCTGGACGACCTGCGGGCCCAGCTCAAGACGGGCATGTTCCGGCCGCTTCCGGTGCGGGAACGCAAGATCCCCAAGCCGGGTGGATCGGGCAAGGTTCGCGCGCTGGGCATACCGCGGATCGCGGACCGGGTCGTCCAGGCGGCGCTCAAACTGGTGCTGGAACCCCTCTTCGAGGCCGATTTCCTGCCGGTCTCCTACGGGTTCCGGCCCCGGCGGCGGCCCCACGACGCGATCGCGGAGATTCACCACTTCGGCACCCGCGGCTATCGCTGGGTACTGGATGCGGACATCGAAGCGGCCTTCGACAACGTTTCGCACACGGCGATCATGGATCGGGTGCGGCTACGGGTGAAGGATAAGCGCGTCCTGGTGCTGGTCAAGGCGTTCCTCAAGGCCGGGATACTCACCGAACTCGGCGAACGTCGGAACTCCAACACCGGTACGCCGCAGGGCGGCATCCTGTCCCCACTGATCTTCAACGTGGTGCTGAGCGTGCTCGACGAGCATGTGATGGCTCCGTGGAAGAACGACGGGCCGATGTCGACCTCGGGCAAGCGCGCCTACCGGCGCTCGCGGGGACGGCCTACCTGGCGGATCGTGCGTTACTGCGATGACTTCGTCATCTTGGTGCACGGCTCGCAGGCCGATACCCAGGCGTTGCGCGAGGACGTCGCCGGCGTGCTGGAACCTCTTGGGTTACGGCTGTCACCAGCCAAAACCCAGGTGGTCCACATGAGCGACGGGTTCGATTTCCTTGGCTTCCGCATCCGGTGGAAACGCAAGAGGGGCTCGAACAAGTGGTACGTCTACACCTTCATCGCCGACCGGGCCAAACGGTCGGTGAGGGCGAAGATCCGTACCTTGACTCACAAGACATCGCAGCAGGACTTCGCCTCCGTGCTGAAACGACTCGCTTCGATCATGCGCGGATGGGCCAACTATTTCAAACACGCCGTGGCCAAGTGGACCTTCGACAAACTGGATACCTTCACCTGGTGGAGGCTCGTCCATATGTTGCGGGCCAGACACGGCTGGAACTGGGGGCAACTGCGCCGTCACCTGAAAGACGGCTCCGGCCGGTGGGTGATAGCCGCAGGCGGGGTCGAGTATTTCAGCCTCAGCAAGCGCATGACGGTCACCCGTTACGCTTACCGAGGCAACAAGATCCCCTGCCCATGGCCTCCTGCGAACCCCGCCTGACGACAGAGATCGTGGAGAGCCCGTTGCCGAGAGATCGGCACGGCGGGTTCGGCGAGCGGCCTGGGGAAACGGACCGAGAGCAATCCCGGCACCGCGCCCCAGGCCGACTCAAC
>NZ_JADOGI010000475.1 GCF_015645445.1 Nonomuraea cypriaca
CTGATGGGGTTGAGCTGTCGGTTTACCGCATCGTGCAGGAGGCGCTCACCAATGTCGTCAAGCATGCCGCGCCCTCGCGGTGCTGGGTGTCTGTGGTCGCCGAAGGAGGCGACGTACGGATCGAGGTGACCGATGACGGGCCTGGGCGTACGTTGCCGTCGGCGGGCACCGGGCATGGCCTGATCGGGATGCGGGAGCGGGTCATGATGTATGGCGGATCGTTCGAGGCGGGGAGCCTGCCTGGGCGAGGGTTTCGGGTGTTCGCGCGGCTGCCCTATGGGGAGGTCTCGTGATTCGGGTGGTGGTCGCCGACGATCAGGCGCTCCTCAGGGGAAGCTTCCGGGTGCTGGTGGACTCCGAGCCCGACCTGGCTGTCGTGGGTGAGGCGGCGACGGGGGCTGAGGCAGTGTCCGTCGCCCTGGAACAGCGGCCCGATGTGGTGCTCATGGATGTGCGTATGCCGGAGATGGATGGGATCGAGGCCACTCGGCGGATCAAGGATGTTTCGCGGGTCCTTGTTGTGACCATGTTCGACCTGGACGCTTACGTTTATGACGCTCTGCGGGCCGGAGCCAGCGGGTTCCTGCTCAAGGACACGCCGCCTGCCGACTTGCTGTCCGCCATTCGGGTGGTCGCGAGCGGGGAGGCGTTGCTGGCGCCCACGGTCACGCGCAGGTTGATCGAGGAGTTCACGCGTACTCCCGTCCTGCCCCGGGTGAGAGGGTTGGACGGGGTGACGGAGCGGGAGCGGGAAGTTCTGATGCTGATCGCGCGAGGGTTGTCGAATGGGGAGATCGCCGGGCACCTTCAAGTGAGCTTGGCCACGGTGAAGACTCATATTACGAGGTTGCTGGCCAAGTTGGAGGCTCGTGATCGGGCGCAACTCGTAATTGCCGCTTACGAGAGTGGGCTGGTCTCCGCCGCCAGGTGATTCGGCTGCTCGGCTCCATTGGTTGCTTCGGTCGTCTTGGTGGGTTGCTTCAGGTTGGTTGTTTCGGGTCGTCTTGGTGGGTTGCTTCAGGTCGGTTGCTTCAGGTCACCTTGGCGAGCCACTCCAGGTGTGCGCCGCCGAATGCACCCTTTCGCTCCCCGACCGCGTCCATCAACCACAGGGCGGTCCCCTCTGCCTGTGTGATCAGCTCTGGGGGATACCCCAGCGCCACCTGGTGCTCAGCGAACTCGTCCTCGTCGTCGAGGATCAGCCGGCCGTCTCGCATCCGGATGACATCAAGGTCGAGGTCCAGCATGGTCACTTCACCATCTCTCCATTCCGGGATGGTGGTGACGTCGACGTAGATCTCGCTTCGGTGGGGCGGGCTGTTGAAGGACGCCGTCCACCAGGCATCGTGCGGGAACAGCATGATGGCGGTCGTTTCCCAGGTGACAGGCGGTCCCTCGCCCTTCCGAGCCACCGTCCCGCCGGGGACTTCCGTCCAGACTCCATGCTCATCCTCGCCGAGCAGGCGCCCAGGATGATTCCAGTGCAACGCCCCGCCGTACTTCCGGTAGACGATCTTTATATCCGTCATGTGGTGCAACCTATCGGTGCGGTACGGCATTCGTACGAGTGCCCGGTGCCTGGCCGATCGATTCCAAGTCGGCTGAGCAGTGGTCGCAGGCGGTCAGGGAGCGCGCGATGGGTTGGCCGGGCTGTCGTTGTACCGCGGTCACAGCGGTCGGAGCCAGGGCGCGACCGGCGCGGACGGCCGACGGCGCGACCGGCGCGGATGGCGCGGACGGAGGGTGAGTGCCTCGCCGCCCGGCCCAACTGGACGATCGACCACCTGGTGGAGCGGCTCGCCGACGAGGCACGGCGGCTCGACGAGCGCCGCCTCCACCATCCCTCGGTGGTCGTGATGATGGCGAGTGCGTACGGATGGCCTGTGCGTACACCGGCGTCCGGTCCCTCGGGGGCCACAGCATGGGCGCGGCGACCTGGCTCTTGATGGGGCTGGTGCCCCGGTGGTGGTGGGCGGCCGATGAGCCGGGCGGAGTTACGGGTCAGGTGGACTGGTGTAGCGCTTGTGTGAGGGCGGTCAGGCGTTCTGGGGAGGCCAGGCCGGCGTGGTACAGGTGGAACTCGGACGCTCCTGCCTTGGCGTACGTCCTGAGGAGGTCGGCCAGGGCGGCGGGGTCGGCTGGGCGGGGTG
>NZ_JADOGI010000476.1 GCF_015645445.1 Nonomuraea cypriaca
CACTCCCACTCCCACGAGGACCCCTGATCCTCCGGGGACAGTCACGGCCGACTCCGGGCCGGGCTGGATGGAGATCGTGTTCTCCCCCTCCGGCGAGGGCGAGGTCACGGGCTACTCCCTGCGCGGCGCCCCGGACGGCGCGGACGTCACACCCTCCCGCGCCCAGCCCGACGGCCCGTTCCAGTTCAGGGTCACCGGCGGCCGGTGCGACCAGGAGTACACCTTCCGGGTCGCCGCCGAGTACGACGGCGGCGAGGTCCTCTCCGAGCCGTCCATCCCCGTGCGCCCCTGCGTCGCCCCCGGCAGGCCCGCCGCCTTCACCGCCAAGGGCAAGAACCATGGGGCCGACCTGACCTGGTCGCCGCCGGAGAACGCGAGGAACGCCACGTACATCCTGGAAGGCCCGGGGAACCACCCGCAGGCGCCCACCGGCACCGGCGCCGAGGTGACCGGGCTCAAGAACGGCCAGGCCTACACCTGGACGCTGCGCGCCAAGAACGCCGCGGGCGAGAGCCAGGAACGGGCCGAGGCCAGGGCCGACCTGCAGCCGCCCCGCGGGCAGTTCCGCAACGCCAACAACAACCACAGGGACACGCTGATCCGCCCGGGACCCAATCCCGGCAGGGAGGCGGGGCGGATCCCGCGAGGCGAGTACATCACCATGACCGTGATCTGCCAGACCAGAGGCGCCGCCTACACCGACACGGACACGGGCATGAGCAGCAACGTCTGGAACAAGGTGGAGTCGGGCCGGGGCAACGGCTGGCTCAACGACGTGCTCATGGACACCCCGAAGGGGGGCTATCCCGCGCCCCCGCTCTGGGAGTGCGAGTGATCACCCGCGCGGGCTGGGGCCTGGTGGCCGCCTCGGCGCTGCTCTACGCCCTGGGGGCGCCGTTCGGGTACGCCCAGTCGGCGGTCCTGGCCGTGGCCGGGGTCGCAGCCGTGGGCGTGAGCGCGTTGTGGACGCTGCGCGGAGCCCGGCTCGACGTGCGCCGCGAGGTGACGCCGGTGAAGGTGGCCAGGGGCGAGCCGGCGGTCGCGCTCCTGCACGTACGCAACACCGGCCGCTGGGCCCTGTCCGGGCTGGTGGCCCGCGACACCTGCAGGGGGACGACGGTCGCGGTCGAGCTGCCGCCGCTGGCGCGCCGTACCTCGCGGACGGTGTCGTACCGGCTGCCGACCCGGCGGCGCGGTGAGACGCCCGTGGGGCCGCTGCTGCTCGACCGCGGCGACCCGTTCGGGCTGGCGCGGCGCTCGATCGCGTACGGGCGTCCCACCCTGCTCCTGGTCAGGCCCCGTACGGTGCCGCTCCCGTCACCGCACGCCGGACGGCGGCGCCACCTGGACGGCCTGGCCTCCAGGTCCGCGCCGAACGGTGCCGCCGGCTTCAACGGGCTGCGCGACTACGTGATCGGCGACGACCTGCGGCACATCCACTGGCGGTCGACGGCGCGGACCGGCGTGCTCATGGTCAAGGAACTGACCGACGTGAACCTGCCGGACACCGTCGCCGTCCTGGACAACCGGCACTCGTCGTACGAGGGGGACGACGAGTTCGAGCTGGCCGTGGACGTGGCCGCGTCGGTCGCCTGCTCGGTGGCGCGCGAGCGGTTCCCCGTGCGGCTGTTCACCGGCTCGGGGGAGCTGCTGCACGCCAAGGGCGGGCCTGGGGAGGCGGAGGACGTACTCGACCGGCTCGCCGTGGTCGAGCGCGAGCCGGGGGCCGAGCCGCCGCTCCACGCCCTGCGCCGGGCCGGCTCGGGTGGGGTGCTGGTGCTGGTCAGCGGCACGTTCGCGACCCTCGCCGACGCCGCCGCCGTACGCCGCCGCTTCGACCAGGTCCTGTTCGTACGGGTCGGCGACCCCGAGCCGGGCGCCGCTCCTCCCTCAGCGCCCGGGGTGACCGTCGTCCAAGTAAGCGACCTCGACGACCTGGCGACCACATGGCCACGCTAACCACCCCACCACCCCGGCCGCCTGCCGCGGACCGGCCACGACGCGGCCCGGTTCCGGCACGACGCGGTGCGGAACAGGCAGGACGGGGCCCCGCACGATGCGGTTCGGGTTCGGGACGGCGCGGTGTGGGGGCGGCGCGTGGGGAGGCGGTGTGGTGTTGAGG
>NZ_JADOGI010000477.1 GCF_015645445.1 Nonomuraea cypriaca
GGTTCCGGTCCTGTGCCCGGTGATGGGCGCGATCCGGCGCACGGCTCTCGTTCCGCCCCCGTCAGACCCCCGGACGGGCGGCTTCCCGGGCGGCGCGGGCGGCGGACGCGGTGGAAGGTCGTGGCGGCCGTGGCCGTGGTGGTCATCGCCCTCACGGCCGCCACCCCCCAGGGCCGGGCCGCCGTGGCGCACATCCTCCGGTACGCCGGAATCGAGCTCAGGATCTGCGACACCGCACCCCCGCCCGTACGGACCACCGCCCCCATGCCCGGCGAGCGCGCCGTGGCCGTCGAGGAGCTCGCCGGCCTGGCCAGGTTCGAGGTCAAGACGCTGCCCGCTCTCGGCGCCCCGCACGGCGCCACGGTGTCCGACGGCGGCCGGGTGGCGTCGATGTTCTGGGACGGCGTCAGGTTCGACCAGTTCGACGGCGGGGTGGACCCGATCTTCGTCAAGCGGAGCGGCCCGCCGTGGCCGGAGTTCGTCGAGGTCGGCGGATACCAGGGCTTCTGGCTGCCGGGACGGCATCCCCTGGGCTACATCAAGCGCTACGACGGCACCGAGGTCCCGCTGCGCCAGGCCGGCCCCACCCTGGTCTGGCAGCACGGCGAACTCGGCTACCGCCTGGAGGGCATGAAGTCCATGGAAGAGGCCATCCGCGTCGCGGAATCACTCGAATGAGCTCGTCAGCCAGTCGTCGATGCCCTTGAGCAGGTCCTTGCGCACCGACTCTGGGGCCGCCGACGCGCGTACGGACTGGCGGGCCAGCTCGGCCGTCTCCGCGTCGCTGAACCCGTAGACCTCCCTGGCCAGCTCGTACTGCCGCAACAACCGCGTGCCGAACAGCAACGGGTCGTCGGACCCGAGCGCGATCGGCACCCCCGCGTCGAACAGCCGCCGCAGCGGCACGTCGGCGGCCCGCTCGGCCACTCCCAGCCCCACGTTGGAGGTCGGGCAGATCTCGCAGCAGATCTGCCGGTCGGCCAGGCGCCCCATCAGCCAATCGTCCTCGGCCGCCCGCACCCCGTGCCCGATCCGGTCGGCCTCGAGATCGTCCAGGCACTGCGCCACGCTGCGCGGCCCCTGCAACTCGCCGCCGTGCGGCACCGACAGCAACCCACCGCGTTTCGCGATCCTGAACGCCCGCTCGAAGTCCCGCGCCGCGCCCCTGCGCTCGTCGTTGGACAGCCCGAACCCCACCACGCCCTGGCCGACGTACTGGGTGGCCAGCCTGGCCAGGGTGTTGGCGTCGAGCGGATGCCTGGTCCTGTTGGCCGCCACGACCACCGCGATGCCGATCCCCGCGTGCCCGGCCGCCTGCCGCGTGGCGTCGAGCACCAGCTCCAGGGTCGCCGTCAGCCCGCCGAACCGCTGCGCGTATCCCGAGGGGTCGACCTGGATCTCCAGCCACCGCGAACCGGCCGCCACCTCGTCCTCCGCCGTCTCGCGCAGCAGCCGGTAGACGTATTCGGGGCGGGTCAGCACGGACCTGGCGATGTCGTACAGCCGCTGGAACCTGAACCATCCGCGCTCGTCCGTGGCCCGCAGCTTCGGCGGCCAGTCCTCCTCCAGGGCGTCGGGCAGGTGCAGCCCCTGCTCCCTGGCCAGCTCGATCAGCGTGGCGTGCCGCATGGAGCCGGTGAAGTGCAGGTGAAGATGGGCCTTGGGGAGCATGTGCAGGGGCCGTGGCATCTGAATATCTTGCCACCAGGCCCCGGGACGAGTTCGCAGGTTGGCGGGACAGCGTCACCAAGCGAACGCACGGTATGGAAGCGGCAGGTTCTGGGGATCATGAGTGAATGATCTCCGAGGGGCAGGACATCGGGCAGGGACCGCGCGCGGCGCTCGCGGCCCTGGCGCTCTTTGTGACGGCACTCATCATCTACGCGCTCTTCTCCTCGGGCTTCGGGCGTCCCCAGCCCGCAGGGCCGCTGCCCGAGTCGGTCCCGCCCCTGCCGGCCGCCCCTCCGGGCGCGTCCCCGGTCGCCGAACCGGCCCGTCCCCGGACGTTCGAGGTCCTTTCCGGCGACGTCTGGCTCACGTACCTGCCGGGCGGGCTCGCGCGCCGCGGCGGGGGAGCGCTCGCGCACGGGGG
>NZ_JADOGI010000478.1 GCF_015645445.1 Nonomuraea cypriaca
CCAGAGAGGGCGGGGGCGGTGGTGAGGATGTCTCTGGCCAGGGACAGGTCGCCTGACACGGCCGCGGTGAAGTCCGCCGGGTCCCCCCTGCCGCCCAGCAGGAAGCAGAACTCGACCACGTCCGCCGTGATGTACGCGTCCGGGCTGCCCGGGGCCTCGTCCTCGACGCCCAGCGGCAGGAGCCACTCGCCCCCGCCGTCGCCGGTCAGCGTGAGCCGGAGTGTACGGCCGGCGCCGTCGAGACCGGACAGGAGCATCGTCCACGGCAGGAGGCGGGCGCACAGGTCGGCCGTCGGACGGATGTGGCCGGGCATCGGCTTGGGGAGGTTGATCCGGGCGGCCTTCGCCGCGTCGTCCGTGTGGACCCAGGTCTCCAGACCCCTGGCCAGGATGTGATCGCGCACGGCCGACTCGAGGCCGTCCATGGTGGCGAGGGTCGTCGGGGGCAGGTCCGCCAGGTGACGGCACAGGGCGTCGGCCTGGGCCCGCCAGTCCCTTCGCGTCTGCTCGGGGCTGCGGGCGAGCTCGTACGCCTGTACGTCCCGTGTACGGCTCGCCGAGTCCGTCGCCCCGAGGGGCGGCCCCAGGACGGGAGCTCCCACGGCGGCGGCCACGAGGCCGTCCTTGGCGGCCAGGTGGGCGACCAGCTCCTGGAGCGTCCAGCCCTCGACGATGACCCGTGACCAGTCGTCCTCGACCGCGGCGGCCAGCAACGCGTCCATCGCGGCCACGCGGCCCGCGTACGGCTGCGCCCAGTCCGCCGTGGGGGCGGCCGGCCTGCGCCGGGCCCTGGCCCCGGCCAGGAGCTGAGGGCGCAATGAGCGGGCCGGCTCCGCCGGGTCCTCCATCATCGCGTCCAGATAGAGACGCTCGACGGGGTCCATCACACCTCTTCCTCTGCCAGCGCGTCCGCCAGACGCCTGAGCGCCAGCCGGATGCGCGATTTGGCCGTGCCCTCGGGCACCCCCAGTTCCTCGCCCACCTGCCGATAGGTCCTGCCACCGAAGTACGCCAGCTCCACCGCCTCCCGAAGCCCGTCGGGCAGCGACGCCACCGCCTGCCGCACGCGCGCGGCCTCGTCGGCGGCGAGCACGGTCTCCTCCAGTCTGGCAGGTTCGCGCTCGAACAGCCTGGGCCCCAGCGCAGACACCCGCCTGCGCTCCTCGGCGCGCACGTGGTCGACCGCGCGCCGGTGGGCGATCGTGGCGAGCCACGCGCGTAACGTCCCGCGGTCCGGGTCGTAGGCCAGCGGGCGTTCCCAGAACACCAGGAACACCTCCTGCGTGATGTCCTCGGCGATCACCCGGTCCCTGGTGACCCGCAGGGAGAGACCGAAGATCAGCGAGGAGAGCCGGTCGTAGACCTCGCCCAGCGCGGACTCATCGCCGCCGACCACCCGCTGATGCAGCAGACGGTCGTCGTACGGTGCCTCCACTGGCACCACGCTCCCGTGTTCATCCGGACCAAGGCGGCGAGTGCGCCGCGACCCGAGCATGTCACTATTCGCGGCAAATGTTGAGCTGGATGACCGACAACCGGACTTTGTTCGCCGCGATAGGGTCAGATCACCGATACGGAGGGAGCACACAGTCATGGCCACCACCCGCACCGCCACCACTGAGTGGAAGGGCGCCCTGTTCGACGGTTCGGGCACCGTCTCGCTCGACAGCTCGGGCGTCGCCACGTTCGAGGTCTCCTGGCCTTCCAGGGCCGAGGCGGCCAACGGCAAGACCTCCCCCGAGGAGCTCATCGCGGCCGCCCACTCGTCCTGCTTCTCGATGGCGCTCTCCAACGGGCTCGCCGGTGCCGGCACTCCGCCGGAGTCGCTGCGGACCAGCGCCGACGTGACGTTCCAGCCTGGCGAGGGCATCACGGGCATCGTGCTCACGGTCAAGGGGCACGTTCCCGGCCTCACGGCCGAGCAGTTCCAGGAGGCCGCAGAGAAGGCGAAGGCCGGCTGCCCGGTCAGCAAGGCCCTGACGGGCACGACGATCACCCTCAAGGCCGAGCTGCTCTGAGAATGGGCGCGGCGCGGCGCGGCGCCGCCTGGGGGAAGCCGAACCCGCCCGCC
>NZ_JADOGI010000479.1 GCF_015645445.1 Nonomuraea cypriaca
CGACCGGACCCGGCCCCCAGGAGGTCCCCCCGGCCGAGCCCGGCCTCCGGGGTGGCACCGAGACCGGATCCGGGCGCCAGGACGGCACCGCGACCGGCCCTGGCCTCGAGGATGGGCCTTCGCCCGCCGGGCTGATGCTCGGGGAGTTGGTCGCCCGCACCGGGCCGCTGCGCGCCGACGAGATCTTCGCCCCGCCGCAGGCCTTCCCGTACGGCGCGCACATCGCGGTCGTGGAGGTCGACCGGGAGCTCGGCTCCGTGCACGTGCGGCGGCTGGTGGCGGTGGACGACTACGGGGTGGTCGTCAATCCCATGATCGTCGACGGCCAGGGCCGCGGCTCGATCGCCCAGGGCCTCGGCCAGGCCCTGTACGAGCAGGCGGTCATCGGGTTCGACGGCATGCCGTACGCGTCGACCCTGCTCGACTACCTCCTGCCCACCGCGGCCGACATGCCGCCGGTGACTCTGCTGGAGACCGTCACGCCGAACCCCAACACGCCTCTGGGCGCCAAGGGCGCGGGCGAGGCCGGCTGCATCGGCATCCCACCCGCCGTGGTCAACGCCGTCTGCGACGCTCTGGACATCGACCACATCGACATGCCACTCACCCCTGCGGCGGTATGGGCGGCGGCGGCCGCACACGACCGCCGGACGTCTGCGTAGCGGCCGATGGGCTTACTGGGGGAGGACCTCGCGCAGTAGCCGCCTGGTGCCCGACCGGCGTTTCCACTCGCGTGGGTAGCCGAGCGACACCTCCTCGAAGCGGACACCGTCGTACCAGGTGACGCGCGGAATGTGGAGGTGTCCGTAGATCATGGCGGCCGTACGGTGGCGGCGGTGCCACTGCCTCGTGGCCGTCGTGCCGCACCACTGCGCGAACTCGGGGTACCACAGGATGTCCGTCGGCTCGCGTACGAGCGGGTAGTGGTTGACGAAGACCAGCGGCACGTCGTCCAGCTCCGCCAGCCGGGCCTCGGTCAGCTCGACCCGGTCCCGGCACCACGCCTCGCGGCTCGGGTACGGGTCAGGATGCAGCAGGTACTCGTCCGTGCAGACCACGCCGGTGCCGTGCGCGTACTCGAGTGCGCTCTCCTTGGTGTGGTGGCCGGGCGGCAGGAACGTGTAGTCGTACAGGAGGAACAGCGGCACGATCCGGACCGGGCCGCCCGCGCCCTCCCACACCGGGTAGGCGTCCTCGGGGTTGCCGATCCCGAGGCTGCGGCACAGGCGCACCAGGTGGTCGTAGCGGGCGACCCCCCGCAGTTCCTGCGGATCGGCCGGCGGGGTCCACAGCTCGTGGTTGCCCGGCACCCAGATCACCCGCTCGAAGCGGGCGGCCAGCAGCCGCAACGCCCACTCGATGTCCGCCAGCCGCTCCCCGACGTCCCCCGCGACCAGCAGCCAGTCGCCCGGCGTAGCCGGCTTCAGCTCCTCCACGATGGCCCGGTTCTCCTGGTAGCCGACGTGCAGGTCGCTGACCGCCAGCAGGCTGCTCTCGCCCGCCGGCTCCTGGTCGTCCTCCGTCAAGGGCGTGCCTCCCTCTGGCCTCTTTCTGGTGGTACGAGCATGCCACGGGAAGGCTCAGCGGGGCAGTACATGACAGGCGAGCTGGAGTGCCAGGCGGGTGGAGGCGTCGTCCAGGTCGAAGCCCACCGCCTTGATCCGGTCCAGGCGGGTGGTGACGGTGTTGCGGTGCACGCCGAGCCGCTCCGCCGCCTTCAGCGCGCCGCCCTCGTCCAGGACGGCGGCCAGCGTCTCCAGCAGGGTGCCGTCCTTGTCGATCGCCAGCAACGGCCCCAGCACGACCGCGGCCGGGGTGCGCAGGACACCTGTGGGGAGGGCGCCCAGCAGGTCGGCCGGGCCCATCCGGTCGGCGCGGGCGACCATGTCCGGCTCGGCCACGAACGCCGCCGCCTCCGCGCCCAGCAGCGACTCCCCCACCTGTTCCAGGCCCTCCACCTGAGCGCCCACCCCGGCGGCGCACGTCCACGGCATCATCTGCAGGCAGCGGCTGAGGCGTCCGGCCAGCTCGCCGGGGCCGAGCGCCGACCATCCCGCCCACCC
>NZ_JADOGI010000048.1 GCF_015645445.1 Nonomuraea cypriaca
GAGACAGACCCGGGCGCGCGACCAGGCGCAGGACGACGTCAACGCGCTGTTCCTGATCCTCGGCCTGGTCTCGCTCGTCGTCGGCGCCATCGGCATCGCGAACGTCACCCTCGTCACCGTCATGGAACGCGTCCCCGAGATCGGCCTGCGCCGCTCGCTCGGGGCGGCCAGGCGGCACATCGCGGGCCAGTTCCTGCTGGAGTCGACGCTGATCGGGCTGACCGGGGGCGTGATCGGGGCCGCCCTGGGGGTGATCACGGTCGTCGCCGTGTCCGCGGCCCGCCAGTGGACGCCCCTGCTCGACGTACGCCTCGCGGTCGCCGCACCGGTCGCGGGCGCCGTGGTGGGCCTGCTGGCCGGCCTCTACCCGGCGCTACGTGCCGCCAGGATGGAACCGGCGGACGCCTTGAGGTGAGCCTTCGGCTCCCGTACTTCCAAGGAGTTCACGCCGGCTCGCGGAGGCGGTAGAAGTGAACGTTCGTGGAGGCCGCCGCGTACTCAAGCCCCTGTTTGATGTCCTCGCGTTCGAGATCGGGGTAGTCCGACAAGATCTCATCGAAGGTCCGTCCGGCTGCGACGAGCCGAACTACCGTCTCCACGGTGATGCGCAGCCCTCGGATGGTCGGTTTGCCTTCGAGCTTGTCGAGCTCGACAGTGATCCGATCGAAGTTCATGGTGCCGCCCCTCACTCCCGATACTGTCAGCTCGCACCCGCGCCAGCGACCTGGACACCCGCGATGCCCGTGACTCACCGTTGAACGCTAGCTCATGGTCACATGCTCGTACCGCGCCGAGAAGGAGAAGGAGGAACGGCGATGAGCGAGTTCGTGAAGTGGTCCGACGCCAAGGCCAAGGTCCGCGAGCCGCGGGCTGAGCACGTCGAAGTCCAGCGACCCGCTCTCCTGATTCCGGTTGAACAGGGCGGCGTAGGTGAAGCCGTTCTGGAGCCGGGCGGTGTAGGTGTAGGTCCCCGGCAACCCCCCACTGTGCCAGGTGTTGAGGTGCCCCGTCACCTGGCGGACCCACAGACCGGCGCCATACCATGAGCCGCTCTCCGTGACGCCGATCTCGGGTTTGGCCACCATCCTGCCGATGGACGTCGCGTTCAGCACCGTGCCGGGGGCGTCGAGGATGCGCGCGAAGCGCACCAGATCCACCGCGGAGGCCAGCCAGCCGCCGCCCGGCCCGCGGTTCTCCATGCTGAAGCCACCGTACGGCGCCGGCACTATCGTGCCGGACGCGTCTGTGACGGTTTTGCTTGTCTGCGCCGACTCGTAGACGACCTCGCCGGGCGCGGCCTGCGCCTTGAGGGTACGGCCGAGCCGCAGGCGGGTGATGCCGACGGGCGCCAGGATCTTCTGCTGGACGTACGACTCGTAGGCCATGCCCGACGCCTTCTCGACGATCATGCCGAGCAGCATGTAGCCGTAGTTGCTGTAGGCGTACATGCTGCCGGGGGCGAAGTCGAGCGGGCGGCCGCAGGCGTACTGGATGATGTGGTCGCGCGTGATCGGCAGAGAGACGCCGAGCGATCTGGAGATGGTGTGGTCCATGTTGTACAGGTAGTCGCCCGAGATGTCGCGGTCCCACCCGCCCGTGTGCTGCAGGAGCCGCCACACCGTCACGTTCGCCAGCCGGGCGTCGGCCGTGGTCGAAAGCCCGAGCAGCGTGGCGACGGACGTCCCCAGGCTCAGCTTGCCGTCCTGCGCCAGCCGCATGATCGCCACCGCGGTGATGTGCTTGCTGAGGCTCGCGATGCGGAACAGCGAGGTAGGCGTGAACTTCGGCACGGAGGGGTCGTCACTGTAGCGGTAGGCCCTGGCCAGCACGAGCTTGCCGTTCTTGGTGATGGCCAGCTGCGCACAGGAGATCCCGCGCTCCACGATGTAGGTCTTCAGCACGTTGTCGAAGCCGACGAGCGCGGCCGGCGCCACCCCCGCGGTCTGGACCGTCGCGGCGAACGCAGGTCGGGAGGCTCCCAGAGCGAGGGCGGGTAATGTGGCACCCGCCACCAGCAGCCGCCGCCTGCTGAGGCCGTTCGTCCTGGACAGATGCGCCTCGTTTATCGTCATGACCAGATGTCTAGTGGATCATTGGCCTCGACGAACCGGATTCACCGGTATTGCCCCTCCTGCCCCACCGCGACCGCCCGTTCGGCGCGATCGTCCAAGGTTGCTGTCCAAGGGTCTGGTCGAGCGGCGGCGACCTGCTGGTGCCCGCACACAGGACGGGCTACTCCACAATCCGGTCGGGGAAATCCAGCCAAATGCGCTGCCCTTCGGGCGTCACCGTCATACCGAACCGGTCGCGACCGGGCTCGCCCCAACTCACCCACCGGAAATAGGCATCCACGACCTCGTCCCACAGGGGCCGGGTGCCCACCTGGTACAGCTTGTAATCCACGGTGCCCGGCCTCCAGTCCACCGCCGCCCACGAGTACGGGTCGCCGGGGTCGGACACCCACAGCCGATACAGGTCGCCGTCCTCGTCAGGTTCCGCACTGCCGTTGGAGGTGAGGCCGGTCAGCGCCGAAATGGCCAGGTCCGCGCCGGCCGGAGCGTAGGCGATCGTGCGCGGATCGACGCGGGTGGTGAGGTGGTGCTTGTCGTCGGGCCCGCGCGGCGGGCGGTCGGGCGTGCCGCGCTGCGAGCGCATCATCATGTACGAGGCGAAGCCCGGGAAGCGACCGACCGCGGTCCCGTCCGGCATGACCACGAGCCGCAACGCGTGGTTGGTGCCGAACCCGGGACAGTACGGCAGCACGATCACCGCGCCGGGCCGGGACTGCGCGACCCAGGCATAGGGCACTGTCCGGATGCCACACGTGACATGCACCCGGTCGAACGGTGCTCGCCGCGAGCATCCCGCCGCTCCGTCACCGACCACCAGATGCGGGTGGACGCCGGCGGCGGCGAGATTCTTGGCGGCCTGCTCGGCGACGGCTGCATCCACCTCCATCGAAGTGACCTCGCCGTGCTCGCCGACCAGCCGAGACAGCAGGGCGGCGGTCCAGCCGGTGCCTGTGCCGACCTCCAGCACCCCGTGGCCGGGGTCGGGATCCAGCAGGTTCAGCAGGTCGGCGACCGTGCTCGGAGCGGACGCCGAAGAGGTGTAGTCGCCGGCCATCTCGCTCAGGTCGGTGCCACCGTCGTCGAGTTGGGTGACGACGGTGGTGTCGGAGTAGACCGTGTCCCCCCAGAGGGCGGGGCCGGCGTCACGGTCGATCAGGAACGCGGTGCCGGTCTTGCGCGGCGAGACGAGGCCGACGTCAGGTATGAAAAGGTGCCGGGGCACCGCGCGGACCGCCTGCTTGACGACGTCCCTGATATCCCCGGCAGGGTCGAGGTCGGCGATCAGGCGATCCATCCGCGCGGTGACGTCCACTACTTCTTACCGCCCCTTGTCGTCGCCGTGCTTGCCGGAGCCTGTCTTGTTCTCGTCGTCGTTGCTGCCCTGGCCGCCCTGTTTGGGGTCGAGCGGCGTATCCTTGGGGCTCTCGGGGTCTTCGTGGCTGCCCACCCGCGATCTCCTTTGCTCCGCCTGGATGCATAACGTAACCGTACAATTACAGTTCGGATCGTGGAAGAAGCTTCCCGGCGACATCGACGTTCCCCGACCCCCAGACCACAGCGACGCTTGTTCATTTGCTGTTCGGGCTAACCCAAGTGCGCGTGGCGCTCGGCGTAGGCGAAGGCCAAGAACTCCTCCATCTCTTCGTCGTTCTCGAAGATGTCCGGCGCGGCGAGATCATCCAGGGGCTCGCTCGGGCGGGCACGCTTGGCCCTGACCAACTCCTCGGGAGAGGTCCTGGGGTGGGCAGGGCTCCCGCTCACGGCGACCTCCTCATCGTGGGCCTACTACTGGACCAGCCCTCGCTGATCGTCATACTAATAGTATGATGAGGTCATGAACGCTGCAGCCGCCAGTGCCATGCCCGACCGCGAGGAGCCTTCCCGAGCCGCGCTGTACGTCGCTCACGACGAGCCAGGCCCGAAGGTCAAGAAAGCCATCACCATGCCGGAGCAGCTTGCCGCCGAGATCGACACGCACGTCGGCCGCGGTGAGTTCTCCGCCTTCATGGCCAGAGCCGCCCAACACTGGCTGGCCCTGATGAAGACGGGCGAGATCGTGGATGAGTACGAGAGGCAGCACGGTCCCATCAGTGATGAGCGATTGGAGCAAGCGAGGCGTCGGTGGCACGACGCCTGAGGCGCGCCCAGTTCGCGGCTGCCGGGCCGCTGCTGGTGCTCGACGCCCAAGCCCTCTCGCTGCTGGCCGATAACCATGCCGACACCGTGGACCTGGCGGAAGTGTCCCGTGAGGATGGATATGCCGCGACCATCAGTGTCGCTACCCTCGCTGAGCAACGAAGGACCGGACAGGCGGCGGCCCGCATGCGCTGGCTCCGCTCCCGGCTGGTGATCGTGCCCGTCAGCGAGCAACTGGCCGACCTGGCGGCAGGGCTCCTGGAATGTGCCGGGCTCGACGGTCACAGCAACGTCATCGACGCGCTCGTGACCGCCACGGCGGCCTCCACCAACGCACCGGGCCGCCTGCTCACCGCCGACGGCTCCCATGTTCCGGCCCTGTGCAAGGCCGCTGTCGAGCTCGGGTCGCGGCAGATCCAGTGGCTGAAGGTATAGGAGGGGCCACCGGGCCGGTGACACGCCGAGGCGGAAGTTGTGCGGCCCGCCATATGGCCGGCGTGGAGCGGCGGGGCGGCTAGCCGTACGCCTGGGCGAGGCGGCGGCGGGCGACGGAGGTCAGGTAGGTGCCGAGGAGGAGCACGCGCAGGGCTCGTTCGGCGCCGTCGCTGAGGAACTCCGCGCCACGGGACATCGCCTCGGCGAGTCCCACCGGGGCGGGCAGGATGCTCGTGAAGGCGTCGATGCCACATCCATAGGCGAGGTGAGCGTCCGTGCCGATGGTGCCGGCCAGCGCGAGCACCGGCTTGTCATAGCGCTTGGCGCGCCGGGCCACCTCGGCGGGAATCTTGCCGCGCGACGTCTGGAAGTCGATCGCGCCCTCAGCTGTGAACACCAGGTCGGAACGGGCGAGCAGCCGGTCGAGGTCGACGTAGTCGAGGAGCACGTCGAATCGGGGAAGGAGGCGGGCGCCGAGCGCGGCGAGGCCCGCTCCGAGCCCGCCCGACGCGCCGGTCCCCGGGCCGGTACGGAGGTCGACGCCCCCGTGGCCCACGTCGCGCTCCAGCACGTCGGCCCACCGGCACAGTGCCTTGTCGAGCAGTTCGGCCTGCTCGGGCGTGGCACCCTTCTGCGGCCCGAACACCCGGGCCACCCCGCTCTCCCCGCACAACAGGTTCCAGGGGTTGCAGGCGACGAGGAGCTCCGTCCGCGACAGACGCGGGTCGAGCCCGGCGGGGTCGATACGGTGCAGCCGGGCCAGCGCGGCGCCACCGCGACCGATCTCCGCCCCGCCGGCGTCCTGGAGCCGCGCCCCGAGCGCCTGCAGGGCCCCCGCGCCGCCATCGGACGTGCCCGAGTCCCCACAGCCCACGAGGATCCGGCGGGCGCCCGCGTCCAGCGCCGCCGTGATGAGCTCACCCACCCCGTACGTGGTCGTACGGCCCGGGTCGCGCTCGTCACCCGGTACCAGACGCAGCCCGGCGGTGGCCGCCATCTCGACCACGGCCGTTCGCGGCCCCGGGCCGCCCATGATCGCGAAGTGCGACCGCACCCGCTCCCCCGTGGGGCCGGTGGTGACACGCTTGACGAGATGCCCGCCGGTGGCCTGGGCAAGAGCGGCCGCCGTGCCCTCGCCGCCGTCAATGAGCGGGACCATGTCGATCGCCGCGTCCGGCACGACCCGGCGTACCCCGCGGGCGATGGCCTCCGCGACCTCCTCGGCCGTCAGCGACTCCTTGAAGCCGCTCGGGGCGACGACGATGCGCAGCATGATTCTCCTTCAGAGGGAAGTTGCGGAAGATCAGTGGATCGGCAGGCCGAGGTGCGGCCACACCATGAGGGCGAAGAGGAGGACGAGTCCGGCCGTGAGCGGCGCCAGCAGGGCAGCCACGCCCAGCAGGTCACGAGGGGTGTAGGTCGTGACGCCGTCGACCTGGTGGAAGAGCGCCACCGGCTTGGCCGACGACGGGAGCGTCTGGCAGAAGCCGGCGGCAGCGGTGGAGGCGAACGCCGCAGCGGCCGGAGAGACCCCCGCTCCGGACGCGGCGGCGATCACCAGCGGGACGAGCACGCTCGACCGGGCCGAACGTGACTGCAGGACCAGATGGGCGGCGGTGCTCAAGGCGATGACGACGCCGAGGAACATCCAGGCCGGCAGCGCGGCTCCCCGACCCGGTTCGAACAGGCCGTCAGTGATCCAGGCCGCCGCACCGGACGTGGTCAGCGCGGCGCCCATCGCCATCGTGGCCGCCATGAAGAGCAGCATCGGCCAGGGAACCGTGGCGAAGGAGTCGCGCAGCCGGACGGTCCCGAGCCCCGGAGAAGCGGTGACGAGCGCGCCGACGCAGGCGACCACGGCCGGGGGGACACCGTGCAGGGGCTCGCTGCACCACAGTACGACGATCACGGCGAGCAGCGTGGCCGAGCGCGTCTGGGCCTCGCTCAGCCGCCCGGTGACCGGCGTTTTCGTGGCCTCGCCGATCGATTCGGCGGTGATGCGCACCGGCCCCTTCCGGTCCGCGCGCCGCGTGGTGAGCAGCAACACCAACTCGGCCGCGAGGTGCGAGGAGACGATGGCGAGCGGCACCCCCAGCAGCAGCCACTGAACGAAGTCGATCCGCTGCCCGGTGGTGTGGGCCAGCATCTCGATCGAGATGAGGTGCGCGCCGGCCCCGATCAGTGTGGCGACGGCGGACAGCAGGATCACCGTGGGAAAGATCAGGGCCAGCGCGAGGACGACCCGGCGGCGCTCCCCGAGCGCTCGCGCGAGGGCGAGGAAGATCGGCAACGCCAGCGCCGCCCGCCCGGAGGTCGCCGGGATCGCGAACGCGCTCACCACCAGCGCGGCGGTCGTGAGGTGGGCGAGTTGCCGAACGCTCCTGGCGCCGGCCACGAGGAACGCGCCGGCCCGGGTGGCGAGCCCGGAGCTGGAGACCCCCGCCGCGATCACGAAGGCGAAGATGAGCAGCCAGATCGTCGGATCGCCCAGGCTGCCGAAGAGCACCTCGACCTCCAGGACCCCGGTGACGACCAGGACGAGACCGGCGCCCAGCGCGACGAACGTGTCATCGACCGAGGTGAACATCCACAACAGCGTCGCGACAACGAAGACCGCCAGGGTGATGCGTCCGCCTGTGGCCAGGTCGGTGGCGCCGAACCCGATGGCGGCGCAGGCCGCGATGGCAACGCCGCCGACGAGAATCCGCCGCCTCGTACGTCTGGCCGCCGATCGGTCCTTGCCTTCCGGCCCGCCGGCCGTGGATGACCGATCGCCCGGAGAGGTGGACCCTGCCGCCGTCGTCGCCTCTGCCACGGAACCCCCATCTGCCGTAACGCACTGATTGCCCGATTGGTCCAGCGTGGGGACGGGCGGTTAGGCGCAGATGAACCGTCTATGAGAGGGTCTTCATCTTCGGGACCGCGCGGCCCTGGCGACGCCTGGAGCGGCGCGCGTCGTCAGTCGTCACCCGAGTCATGGAAGTCACCGGAGTCATCGTCGGAGTCGCCGTCGTCGTCCTCATGGGCCGAGGGCGACACGGGCGCGACCGGTCGCTGCGGCGCGGGCGTGGCTGAGGGCGCCGCACTGGATGCCGGCGTGACGGGCGGCGATGCGGTGGTTGAGGGCGATGTGCTCTGCGTGGGGCGGGGGTTCGCAGGCGTGCCGACTGGGGTGGCGGGCTCACTGGTGACCTGCACGCTCGCCGGGGTCTCCGGGCGGCCGGCGGAACCGGACAGAGCGTGGCTCATTGCGGCAACCCCCAAAGGGAACGCGACGATTCCCCCCAGAACTGCCATGCGTCGCAGAAGGCTCATGCTTCTTAGTGTTCGGGTCGGATACCGCCCAAACGATGAGTCACAGATGAAAAGGCTCTCATCTTCACCCAGGTACGGAAGGGGCTGAGCCCGGCGGGTCAGGAGCTGGTGGGGAGGGTGGCCTCGACGCGGAAGCCGCCGTTCTCGTCCTTGCCGGCGTCCAGGGTGCCGCCGGCCAGTTCCACCCACTGCCGCAGTTCGAGAAGGCCCGTTCCCGGGTCGGCGGCGGGGCGTACGACGGCGGGGGTGGCGGTGTTGCTGACGGTGACCTGGACGGCGCCGGGCAGGTAGTGGATCAGGACCCGCGCGTCCGCCCCGGGCGCGTGCTCGCTGACGTTCGTCAGCGCCTCCTGCACCACCCGGTACGCCGTCCGCCCCACAGCACCCGAGGTGGGCGTGGGGGTACCGGTCACCACCAGCTCCACAGGAACCCCGGCGCAGGCGAACTCGGTGACCAACGGGCGCAGGTCGGGCAGCGGCAGCCCCAGGTCGAACCCCTCCCCGGTGCCGCGCCGCAACAGCGCCACCATGTGCCGCAACTCGTCCAGCGCCGCGCATCCCGTCGCGCGCAACTCCTCGGCCGCCGCCCGCGTACGCTCGTCCCCCGACTCCCGCGCCAGCGATCCGGCCCTCAACACCATCCGGCTCACCCGGTGGGTGACCACGTCGTGCATCTCACCGGCCAGCCGCTCGCGCTCCACCCGCTCGGTCCGCTCCGCCAGCGCCGCGCGCAGCCGCCTGCCGGCCGCCACGTACTTCCCGTACAGGGCGGCCAGGGCGATCACCGTCTCGGTGCGGAGCACGACCGGGCCCGTGCCCGGCCACTCGGCGAGGAGCAGCACCGCGAGGGCGAGCGTCACCACCGGCATCCACTGGAGCGGCCCGCGATGCCGGTCGGCCGCGAACGCCATCGCTCCGTACACGGCGAATCCGGACGCGGGCGGCCACACCGGCACGCCTGCCAAGGACGGCACGACGGACGGCGCGAGCACGGCCAGCACGGGCAGCATGACCGCGGTGCCCGCGCCGATCCAGGCCACGGTCAGCGGCGCCCGCCGCATCCACAACAGCGGCACCGCCGCCGCGAGCAGGATCACGAGGACCGGCGCCGCGAAACCGCTCGCGACCGTCAAACCTGCCGCGACCAGGACCGCGACCGCGTCGACAGGTCGGGGGCGGGCACCGTCCACCGGCTCATCGTACGATCACGGGCCTGTCGTGCCCAGCCCGATCAGACCCTGGTGATGCGAACCGCGTCGGCGATGACGTAACCGGTCGTCGAGGTCCAGCGGCTCACCCCGACCACGTTGTACGTCCCCGCCGCCAGCGAGTACGTCCCCAGCACCCGCCACTGCCCACCACCCGAGCGCTGGTCCACCACGACCGTCTGGTTCCCGCCGGAAGCCGCGACGATGTACGGCGTCGCGCTGTTGTACCCGGCGTTGCCCGGATACCACACCTCGACCCGATGACTGCCCGCACTCGGAATGGCCGCACGGAACCAGGCGGGATCGCTGGCCGCGACCGGGTCGGCGAAACGGTAGTCGGTGCCGTGGAGCTGCGCAGAATACGTGGAGGTGCCCCAGTTCGCACTGGCGGTGAAGCCGGCGCCGACGTTGTCGATCACCACGCTGAACGTGCCGCCCGACCCGCCGGGAACCCTGCCCGCGCTCGGCGAGCTCTCCTGGTGCGTCCTGTTGAGCGCGCTCACGTAGTAGGTCTGCGTCCCGGCGCCTGAGGCGTCGGTGAACGACTTCTGGCGGGTGGTGCCGATCAGGTTCCTGGCGTCGGCGAAGAAGCACGGGTCGGCGGCGGAGGGGGAGCCGTCGACGCGGTAGACGGCGTACGCGGTGCCAGAGCCGGTCCAGGAGAGCTGGACGCCGTTCGAGCCCCTGGTCGCCGAGGTGATCGAGGGCACGGCCGGCGCGGCGGCGGAGCCGCGGGCGGGCAGCAGCGCGGGGCGGGTGTAGTGGGCGTTCATCAGCCTGGTGAAGGACCCGATCCGGTCCGCCTTGACGTCCTTGGCGCTGAAGAACACGTCGCCGACCACCTCGGGATGCTTCCTGTTGTCGGTCAGGTGGTCGCTGAGCTCGTTCGGGTCCTGCCAGGCGGCGTCCTCACCGGAGGCGCCCTGGCGGTAGGCGGCCTGGCCGACGACGAGTTGCACGCCGGTGCCCCGTACCACGTCGGACCACCAGGCGGTGAGCACCTCGTAGGCGGCCGTGGAGAACCCGATGTGCCAGTAGATCTGCGGCGAGATGTAGTCCACCCAGCCCTGCTTCACCCACTGCCGGGTGTCGGCGTAGATCGAGTCGTACGACTGCAGCCCCGAGGTGCGTGAGCCGAGCGGGTCGGTGCCGGAGTTGCGCCAGATGCCGAACGGGCTGATGCCGAACGTGGCGTGCGGCTTGGCCGCGTGGATGCGCTGGTCGAGCTCGCGTACGAGCCGGTTGACGTTGTCGCGCCGCCAGTCCGCGATGTTGCCGAACGAGCCGCCGTACCGGGTGAAGGTGGCGGAGTCCGGGATGCTCTGCCCGCTCACCGGATACGGGTAGAAGTAGTCGTCGAGGTGTACGCCGTCCACGTCGTACCGGGAGACGGCGTCCATGATCGCGTCCTCGATGAAGGCGCGGACCTCGGGGATGCCCGGGTTGTAGTACAGCTTGCCACCGTACGCGAAGCGCCAGTCCGGGTGCTGCCGCGCCGGGTGCGTGGACACGAGCCTGCTGACGTCGTCGTGGTTGGCGACCCGGTACGGGTTGAACCAGGCGTGGAACTCCAGGTTGCGGGCGTGGGCCTCGCTGACCATGAAGGCCAGCGGGTCGTAGCCGGGGTTGCGGCCCTGGGTGCCGGTCAGCCACTGGGACCAGGGCTCGTACGACGAGGGCCAGAACGCGTCGGCCGTCGGCCTGACCTGCACGACGACGGCGTTCATCCTTTTCTGCACGGCGAAGTCCAGCCAGGCGCGGAATTCGGCCTGCTGCGCCGACACGCTCAGCCCGGTGCGACTGGGCCAGTCGATGTTCGCGACCGAGGAGATCCACATGGCCCTGAGCTGCCGCTTCGGGGTCGCGGGATCGATCGCGCAGGCCGCCGCGGCGGCGGAGGAGGTGGGGGCCACGATGCTGAGGAGTGCGGCGGTGAGCGCCGCCAGGACGGTACGCAGGAGCGCGGTCACGAAAGGAAGTTTCAGTGCGATCGGACCAAAGCGCAATAGTTTTCACGGGCCCAATCTCAGCGGCCACTCCCTATCGCATTTCCAGGAGAAAAGTTTCACCTAACACCGAACTGATGTCAATTGTCGACATTGAGTCAGAAGGTGCCGTACGGTGCTGCCGATACCCAAAACGAGGAGCACCCATGACTCTCGCCCGCACGCGATTAGCCGCCCTCGCCACCTCGATCCTCGCGGTTTTCCTGATCGTCGCAGGTCAACCCGCACTGGCCACGGCCAAGGAGCCCGCGCTGCCGGCGGCGTTCGCCAAGGCGGCGGCCGCCCACGACGTACCCCGTGACCTGCTCGTGGCCCTCGCCTACGCCGAGACCCATCTCGACGGCCACAACGGCGAGCCCAGCGGCAGCAACGGCTACGGCGTGATGCACCTGGTCAGCAACCCCACCAACCACTCGCTCGAGAAGGCCGCCGAGCTGACCGGCCTCTCCGCCGACCAGCTGCGGACCGACGACGCGGCCAACATCCTCGGCGGCGCGGCCGTGCTGCGCGCCCACGCGGACGGCATCGGCCTCGACGAGACGGCCAGGAAGGACGTCGGCCGCTGGTACGAGGCGGTCGCCAAGTACGGCAACGCCTCCTCGCCCGAACTGGCCCGCCTCTACGCCGACGCCGTGTACGAGAACCTCGGTCTCGGCGTCAACGCCCGGGGCGTGCAGGTCAAGCCCCAGGAGGTCACCGCGGACCGCGGCGAGTACGCGGAAACCCGCGACCTGAACTCCAGAGCCGACGCCGGGATCCTCAGCACCGACTACGGGCCTGCGGCCTGGGTGCCGGCCAACTCCGGTAACTACCGGGTGTCCAGCCGCGAGACGAGCTACAACATCGACCGGGTGGTCATCCACGTCGCCCAGGGCTCGTACGCGGGCACCATCTCCTGGTTCCAGAACCCCAGCGCCAACGTCTCCTCGCACTACGTGATCAAGTCGTCCAACGGCGCCGTCACCCAGATGGTGCGGGACAAGGACGTCGCCTGGCACGCGGGGACCTACAACAACCGTTCCATCGGCATCGAGCACGAGGGCTTCGTCGCCGACGCCTCGTGGTTCACCGACGCGATGTACCGGTCCTCCGCGGCGCTGGTCAAGCACCTCTGTGACAAGTACGGCATCCCCAAGACCAGGACTGGCATCGTCGGTCACAGCGAGGTCCCCGGGGCGACCCACACCGACCCGGGCCGTAACTGGAACTGGACCACGTTCATGAACTACGTGACCGGCGGCGGCACCACTCCGCCGACGTTCACGACGACCGTGGACAACGCCACGGCCGGTCAGTTCACCGCCAGCGCCAACTGGGGCACCTCCACCTACTCCACCCAGCGCATCGGCGCCGACTACCGCTTCGCGGACCCCGTCGCTTCCAGCGACCCGGCGTGGTACTCGGCGACGATTCCGGCCGCCGGGACGTACCGGGTGGAGGTCTATCATCCGGCTGATCCGGGATACAGCAGTTCGGCGCCGTACATCGTGGCGACGTCGAGCGGCAACCAGACCGTCTACGTCGACCAACGCTCGGGCGGAGGCGCCTGGCGCAGCCTGGGCACGTTCGCACTCAACGCCGGCACGTACAACGTGGTCGGTGTGAGCCGCTGGACGTCCGGCGTCGGGCTCGTCATCGCCGACGCCGTCCGCATCAGCCGGTAGAGATCCCTTCCGTACGGCCCGCGCCCCGACCCGGCGCGGGCCGTACCCATGGACGGCATGCGATCGCCGAAGCGGCGGTCAGGCCGTGGCGCCGCCGTCGACCACGTGGTCCTGGCCCACGACGAAGCTCGACTCAGGTGACGACAGCCACAGCACCGCGGCCGCGACCTCCCCGGGCGTGGCGACGCGGCCGATCGGCAGCCCGTCCTTCATGCGCGCGTCCCGCTCCTCGGTGGTCTCTCCCGGCCGCGTCGACATGGGCGAGTCGATGGGACCGGGGCTCACGGCGTTGACGCGTACGCCGTCGGCGATGTGGTCGCGGGCGGCGGTGCGGGTCAGGAAGCCCACCCCGGCCTTGGAGGCGGCGTACGCGGCCGCGCCCGGCAGCCGCCAGTGCGCGCCGAGGTTGGAGGCCATGTTGACGACGACGGCGCCGCCGCCGTGCGCGCGATCGGCAGGAACACACCCTTGAGGTTCACCGCGACCACGTCGTCCCAGGTGTCCTCGTCGTAGTCGGCCAGCGGCGCGACCATGCCGAAGACGCCGGCCGCGATCGGTCAAGAATTATCGGCTGGCGGCTACTTCGGTGCCCGCAGCAGCCCCAGGCTGTCCTGGTCGCCGCGGCGCCGGATGACCTCGTTGATCGCCTCCGTCACGTCCCGCTTGCTGTAGGCGCCCTCGGGCACCTCGTTGAGCAGCGCCAGCACGTCGGCGGGCACGCGTACGTGCTCGGACACCTGCCCGTACACCTCCCGGATCGCGACCCGGTCCCGTCCCTGGAAGACCTCGTCGATCGCCTGCTGCAACTCGTCGAGCACGGCGTGGTCGGTCATGTCAGCATCCCCTTCGCGGTAAGCAAGTCCGTGATCTGCTCCATCACCAGGCCGACCGGCACGTCCGTCACCCACGACGGGTCGTGCGGGCAGCGCGCGACGTCCGGGTCCACGCCGCTGGCGCCGCACACCGGGCACGCCGTGGTCCAGGAGATCAGCGGCCGGTGCCGGGTCCTGGTGAGCGGTCCTGCGTTGATCAGGTTGCCGCACCAGTACACCGCCACCGTGGGGGTTCCGACGGCGGCGGCCAGGTGGCGCGGGCCCGTGTCGTTGGCGACCACCAGGTCGCAGCGCTCATAGAGCGCGGCCAGGCCGCCGAGGCCGAGCGTGCCGACGACGGGGGTCGCGGGCCGGCTCATCGCCGTGACCACCCCCATCACCAGGTCCTTCTCCGCCCGGGTGCCGGTGACGGCGATCGGGCGGTCGATCCCGTCGGCCACCTCGGCGAAGCGCTCGACGGGCCACCGGCGCCGGGGATCGTTCGCGCCCGGATGCACGGCCACCAGACCACGCGGTGGCTCGCCCAGAACGGCGGCCAACTCGGCGCGATCCGCGGCGGTGACCGCCACGGGCGCTTCCTCCAGCCCGTCACCGGCCCCGCCGACCAGCGCGGCGACCTGCAGGAAGCGCAGGGTCTCGTGGTGGTAGGACGTGTACGGCACCCATCGGTCCAGGCTCGCCGCCCCCGGAGCGCGCAGCCCGGCCGTCACCCGGGCCCCCAGCCGCCGCACGAACGGGTTGGAGAAGCGCCCTCCCCCGTGGATCTGCACCACGAGGTCGAACCGGCGCTCACGCAACTCCTCGCACAACTCCTCCGACGGCGGATGCCCGGCTTCCTGCGTGGACACGCCCGAGATGGGCGGCAGCGCCACCACGTCGTCCACGGGCCCCGGACGGCCGGTGAGGAACTCGGCGTGCCACGACGTGCCGAGCAGGGTGAGACGGGCGTCCGGATAGGCGCCCTTGAGCGCCTCCAGCGCCGGGACGGCCATCAGGTAGTCGCCGACGGCGTTCGCCCGCAGCACGGCGATCCGCGCTACACCCTCGACCACCGAAGAGCCCCGCATAGCCGCCCGGCTACCCGGGTACGCACCGCTCCTAACCTGCGCGAACGCCGACGGCCCGGGTTTGAGCAGCCCTTTCGCAGGTAGCTCGAATGTCATGGGCAGCCTGGACGAGACGGTCAGCGCCGTGGTCATCGGCGACGTCATGCTGGACTCGTGGCTGCGCGGCTCGGCCAAACGCCTGGCGCAGGAGGCGCCGGTGCCCGTCATGAGCCTGGAGACGATCGAGAAGGCGCCCGGCGGGGCCGCCAACACCGCGGCCAACCTCGTGGCACTCGGCGGTCGCGTCCGGCTCCTCGGCGTCGTGGGCGACGACGAATGCGGGGACGACCTCGTGCAGGCGCTGCGCCTGCTCGGTGTCGGCACGGATCTGGTGACGGTGCCTGGACGGCGTACCGCGCACAAGCGGCGCCTGGTCGCCGGCGGCCAGCTCACCGCCCGCTACGACGAGGAGGACCTGGACGTCATCCCGGAGCAGGCCGAGCGGGAGCTGCTGCGCCGGCTGGCCACGGCCCTGCCGGGCGCGAGCGTGGTCGTGGCGTGCGACTACGGCGGGGGCGTGTTCACCCCGGCCGTGCGCCGGGCGCTCGCCGGGCTCCCGCTGCTGGTGGTGGACGCGCACGCGATCGCGGCCTGGCGCGAGTCGGCGCCCGCGGCGGTGCTGCCCAACTACGCCGAGGTCGTACGCCTGCTCGGCGACGGGGCGGACGAACCGGCCGACCGCCTGTCGTACCTGATGGGCCGCTCGGATCGGCTGCTGGAGCTGACCGGGGCCGGGATCGTGGTGACCACACTGGACGGCGAGGGCACGCTGCTGCACAGGAACGGCCATCCGCCGTACCGTACGTACGCGCACCCCGCGCCGCACCACATGGCCACCGGGGCGGGCGACACCTACACCGCCGCGTTCGCGCTGTGGCTGGCCGGCGGCGCGTCGCCCGAAGAGGCCGCGGAGGCGGGTCAGGCCGCCGCCGGAGTCGTCGTACGCCGCCAGGGCACGGCCGTCTGCACCCGGTACGAGCTGCTGCGCGCCCTGCGCCGCCACGAGGGCACGGTGCAGCCGCCCGAGCGCCTGGCCCAGCTCCTCGACGAGCACCGGCGCAGGGGTGAGCGGGTCGTGTTCACCAACGGCTGCTTCGACGTGCTGCACCGGGGGCACGTGACGTACCTGGAACAGGCGGGCCGGCTCGGCGACGTGCTGGTGGTGGCGGTCAACAGCGACGCCGGCGTGGCCCGGCTGAAGGGCCCTGGACGGCCGGTCATCCCTTGCGAGGACCGCATGTCCGTGCTGGCCGCGCTGAACGACGTGGACTACGTGACCGAGTTCGACGAGGACACACCCGAACGCCTGATCAGGATGATCCGGCCGGAGGTCTACGTCAAAGGCGGCGACTACACCCCGGAGATGCTGGCTGAGGCGCCGCTGGTCCGCTCGCTGGGCGGCGAGGTGCGAGTGCTCTCCTACCTGCCCGACCGCTCCACCACGGCCATCATCGGCCGCATGCGATCCCTCCCGGGCGCCTCACTCGGCTGACGCCTCGCTTGAAGGGCTCAGGAGGTGAGCAGTCGCTCGCTGAGTTCGACCGGGTAGTCGCAGAGGATGACCGGTGAGGACAGCATCGCGTGCCGCTCGCCCTCCGCGCCGACCAGCACCGGCCAGGTCCCGATGTTGCGGCACCCGGCCGCGAGCCGCCGCAGGTGCGCGGGCGGGTCCATGAGCGAGACGAACCGCCCCGCGTCGGAACGCAGCACGGAGTGCGCCGAGACCAGCGTGTGCCGCATGGCCTCCGCGCGCGGGCCGCCCGGCCACGGGGAGGTGTTGACCACGCTCAGGGTGAGCCTGAAGACCCCCTGCCGCACCGGCTCGGCCAGGACCTCGACCCGGCCGCTGAGCGCCTCCCAGCCGCGCAGCAGCACCCCGTCCCCGTCCAGCCACTCCGCCCGCTGGCCGGCGGGGACGGCGATCTCCATGATCTCCGGGATCCCGGCCAGCTCGCCCAGCCGCAGCCCGGTCGCCGCCACCTCGCGCTCCACGGCCTCCTCGCCGGCGACGTGCCGAACGCCGTCCACGGTCAGCTCGGCCACCGGCGTCACCTCGCCGCCGCGCCGGACGGCCACCTCGCGACTGACGAGGTGCAGGAACCGGACATGTACGTCGACCGTGTCGTCCTGGTCCGCCTCGATCAGGCACTGGCTCCTGGTCCACCACGGGCAGCCCTCGTTGGCCCGGCCGTACGCCTCCGGGTGCACGCCGCCGAACGTCCACCGCCGCTCGCTCCCGGCCTGGTGGTAGGGCGGGTAGCCCTCGTACAGCACGGTCCGCGCGATCCGGCCGATGAGTTGGTTCAGCGACATGAGGTTTAGTCCTTGTGACTTTTGGCAGGCGACCGGTACCTCTACGTAACGGACATACCGCGCCAGCGAAGGTGGCAAACCATGACCCAGACCCGCACCGACCAGCGTGAAGGCGGATGGAGCAGGCCCATCGTCCGGGCGGCGGCGCGGGGAACGATCGCGTCCATGTCGATGTCCGGTCTGCGCCAGATGACGACCGCGCTGGGGCTCGTCGCCAGCACGCCGCCGGAGTCGGTCATCGAGCGGACCGCGCCGGGCGCCTTCCACCGTATCCCGGCCGAGCGCCGCGCCGCCGTGGTCGAGGCCGTGCACTGTCTGTACGGGACGGCCGGCGGCGCGTTCTTCGGCGTCCTGCCGCGCGCGGTGCGTGGGCGACCGTGGGCGGGGCCGGTATACGGCGTGCTGTTCTGGGCGGGGTTCGAGCTGGCCATCGCCCCCGCACTGGGCCTGCCACGTCAGCCGAACACCGCCAAGGAACGCCTCGCCCTGCTCGCCGACCACCTGCTCTACGGCGCCGTTGTGGCCGCCTCCCCCTGGCCGCACCACGACCGCTGACGCTTTCGTCCGCTGACGCTTTCGTCCGCTGACGCTTTCGTCCGCTACGGGACCAGCTCGGCGATGGGGATGCGGCGGAAGGCGATGCTCTCGTACGGGCCGAAGCTCCCCGTCTCGAACAGCAGCCCCACCGTGTCCCCCTCCACCCTGACCAGGTCGGAGTAGGCGGCCGGCAGTCCGGAGACCGTGTGCACAGGGCGCCACGTGACGCCGAGGTCGCCGCTGGCGCGTACCGTCAGCAACGCCCGCGCGTCGGGCGCCGCCGGACCCGAGAACAGCAATGTGTCCGGCGAGCCGCACCACAGCACGCTGCCCTCCACCACCGGCCCTGTCAGCCCGGCCTGAGGACGGAACGGCAGCTCCAGCGTCTCGCCGCCGTCGGCCGAGTAGGCGTCGGCCCTGGTGCCAGGGGCGGTGGAGTCGGTGCGGGTGTTGAGGTAGACGCGCCCGCCGGGCAGCTCGGTGGCCGTGGTCTCGTTGACGTTGACGTAGCCGTCGGGGTTGTCGTCGACGTACCCGATGCGCCAGGTCTCGCCGCCGTCGTCGCTCAGCAGGCAGTGACCGCCGTTGTACTTGCCCTCGGTCCCGTTGTCCGAGCCCTGCGGTGGGGCCGAGTGGTTGCCGGGGACCAGGATCCGGCCCGCGTGCGGGCCCTCCCGCAGCTCGATCGCATGCCCGGGGGTGGTCGCGTACCAGCGCCACTCGGGCCGCTTCACAGTGCCGGTGATCTCGCGCGGCGCCGACCAGCTCACCCCGTCGTCGGAGCTCACCTGTACGAACACCCGCCGCCCGTCGGCCGCCGCCACCTGACCGCGTCGGATCTTGTCCTCGGTCGCCGACGGGCCCTGCCGGACGAAGACCAGCACGATCCTGCCGTCGGCCAGCACCACCGGCGCCGGGTTGCCCGCGGTGCCACGGCGCGGCTCCGTGGCGACCACCACCAGGTCGCCCCACGTCGCGCCGCCGTCCGTGGACCGCTTGAGCACCAGGTCGATGTGCCCGGAGTCACCTGCCGAGGCTCGCCGCCCCTCCGCGAACGCCAGCACCGTCCCCGCCCCCGTCATCACCACCGCGGGAATCCGGTACGTGTGATAGCCATCCATCGCCTGCCGGTACGGAACCGACGTGGGATAACGATCCGCCATGCGCGGCACGCTACGGCTCCCGCGTGAACACCGTCCGACGTCAGCCCTACACGAAGACGAATGCGCCGATCGATGGACCAGGGACCGACGCGACAGAAGAGACACTCCGTGTCCACGCCGGAGAGATGCGAAAGGCGGTGTACAAGAGTCGTGTCACCATCAGCAAGATCTGGACGTTGGACATCGAGTCCGCACAGGGGTTGGGAATGGAGACATGGCTGTGCCGCTGAGGAGGAGCCTGCTCCTCAGCGGCACAGGGTTGTTGTCGGGGAGCGAGTCCGGTTCCCCGACAACCCGGGGATGTGCTGACGAGACGGGGACATTCTCTCGACAGCACTTGTGGCGCTGACGAGAAGTGGGGGTCATCTTCTCCATCAGCACCGGCGAGGTGCTGGGAAGGAGGAAGCCATCTCCTCCTCCCACCAGCACCGGAGGGGTGCTGAGGAGGAGGAAGTCAGCTCCTCAGCAGCACAGGGGGTTGGTGGTTCAGCGGGCGAACACGATCAGGTTGTCTCGGTAGCTGCGGCGGGTCCGGTCGAAGGTTCCGCCGCAGGTGATCAGCCGTAGCTCGGCGCCTCGTCCCGATCCGTAGACCTCCTTGTTCGGGATGCGGCTCTTCGGATAGCGGGCCAGGCGCCCGACCACGAACGTGGCGGTGCTGCCGTCGGCCCGGTCGACGTGGACCCGGTCGCCCTTCCGCAACTGGCGCAGGCGGTAGAAGACCGCGGGCCCGGTGGCCGAGTCGACGTGGCCGGCGATCACCGCCACGCCCTGCTCGCCCGGCTCGGGACCGGCCTTGTTCCAGCCCACCCGGTCGAACCGCTCGGGCGCGACCAGCCGCCCCTTCGCGTCGAGCCGCAGCGGGGTCACCCGGGTCGAGACTCCGATGGCCGGAACGCGCAACCGCACAGGATTGGCCACATCAGCCGCCACACCCGTCCCGCTCCCGGTACCCGATCCGCTCCCAGTACCCGATCCGGCCCTCGTATCCGAAGGACTTTCGGAGACCGGCGCCGATCGCGCCCCCTTACCCAGGGGTGTGCCCCCGAGCGGGACCGGAGACCCCACCCCATGCGGGACCGGCGCCACAGACTCGGACGCAACCCCGCTCATGTCCCCGGACGGGACCGGAGCCACAGACTCGGGCACGACCCCGCTCATGGCCCCGGACGGGACCGGGACTGCGGACGCAACCCCGCTCATGGCCTTGGGCGGGGGTGGGGTGGTGGCCGGCACGGTGGCGCAGCCTGCCACCGTGACCAGCGCGAAGGTGGCGGCCGCCACGTGTGCTCGCATGATCAGCGGCCCGAGAAGAACGCGCGCCGCAGCCAGTACGCGCCCACGGCGAACAGCCCCGCGATCGCCAGGCTCAGCGGCACCAACGGCACCGCGCCGCGGGATTCAGCAGCCACCTGCCCGGCGGCGGCACCATCCGCAGGCCCGCTCTCGGCGGTGCCGCTTCCGGCCGTCCCAGTCACGGTCGTCCCGGTTTCGCCGGCCGCGCCGTTGGCGGTTCCGCCCTTCCCGGTGTCGACTCCGCCCCTGGGAGCGTCGTCGTCATCGTCGTCGTGGGCGGCACCGCCCAGACCCGTGTCGACACCGCCACGAGGCGCGCCGTCGTCGTCATCGTGCGACGCACCGCCCACGCCGGTGTCCACGCCCCCGCGCGGGTTGTCGTCGTCGTCATCGTCGTCGCGGGCGGCGCCACCCATGCCGGCGTCGACACCACCTCGCGGCCCGTCGTCATCGTCGTCGTCGCGGACGGCGGCGCCACCCACACCTGTGTCGACCCCACCCCTCGGAGCGTCATCGTCATCGTCGTCACGGGCGGCGGCGCCACCCGCGCCTGTGTCGACTCCACCCCTGGGAGCGTCGTCGTCGTCATCGTCGTCACGCGCTGCGCCGCCCACGCCCGCGTCGACACCACCGCGAGGGCCGTCGTCATCGTCGTCGGCGATGGCCGTGGCGATGTGGGGGGCGGCGGATGCCTGGGCGGTCGTGGTCAGGACGAGTGTGCCTGTCGTGCCCAGCCCGAGTGCGACCGCGATCGTGAGCACGAGCCGTTTTAACGTCTGAGCCATCTGAATGCCTCCCGATGTCCTCCGCGGTCTCTCCGCGGCTGACCTCAGGTTCTCGGGCGGCCGTTGGGCCACCATGAGCACGAGATGAAAGGTCTCTCACGCAAAGCCCGGCGACAGGGCCCAATGAAGGTCTCACGCAAGCCCGGCCACCGAGCGCAATGAAAGGTCTCACGCAAGCCAGGCGTCATCCCGGCGACCAGGCGCAGACCGGGCGGAGACCCAGCGCAGACCAAGCGAAGACCCAGCGCAGAACCAGCGCAGAACCGGCGCAGACCAAGCGCAGACCCGGCGCAGGCCCAGCGCAGACCAAGCGCAGACCCGGCGCAGAACGCGAATCCGGGCGTGAGAGAGTTTCATGCATAGACGAGTCCTTCTGGAGGCTGTGGTGGCTGACGAGTTCGACGTCATCGTGATCGGCGGGGGTCCCGCCGGTGAGAACGTCGTGGACCGGGCCGTGCGGGGTGGCCTGACCGCGGCCATCGTCGAGGAGCGGCTGGCCGGTGGCGAGTGCTCCTACTGGGCGTGTGTGCCGAGCAAGGCGCTGCTGCGACCGGTCGACCTGGCGGGCGAGGTGGCGCGGGTCCCCGGGCTGTCCCTCGGAGAGATCGACGTGGCCGCCGTGCTGGCCAGGCGCGACGAGGCGGTCAAGCACTTCGACGACAGCGGTCAGGTGGGGTGGATCGAGGGCGTGCCGGCCGAGTTCGTACGCGGGCACGGCCGCATCGACGGCACCAAGACCGTACGCGTCACCACGGAGGACGGCGAGCGGGTGCTGACGGCGCGACAGGCGGTCGTCCTGGCCACGGGCAGCACACCGGTGGTGCCACGGGTACCGGGGATGGCCGAGGCGAATCCGTGGACCAACCACGAGGTGACCGCGACAGCCTCGATCCCCGAGCGCCTGGTTGTGATCGGCGGCGGCGTGGTCGCCTGTGAGATGGCGCAGGCCATGCACGGCCTCGGCGCCCGGCAGACCACGGTGCTGGTGCGCGGTGACGGCCTGCTGAACAGGATGGAGCCGTTCGCGGGAGAGATGCTGGCCGAGTCGTTCGCGGACGCCGGGATCGACGTACGCTTCCACGCCGAGGCCGACAGGATCGAGCGCCCCGAGCCAGGCGGGAAGGTGACGGTGCACCTGGGCGCGGAGCCGCCGCTGGAGGCCGACGAACTGCTGGTGGCGACTGGCCGCCGGGCCGCGACCAGTGACCTGGGGCTCGGGACGGTCGGCCTGCCCGACGGCATCGTCGAGGTGGACGACAGCATGCGGGCGACCGGCGTGCCCGGGGGCTGGCTGTACGCCGTGGGCGATCTCAACGGCCGCGCCCTCCTCACCCACATGGGCAAATACCAGGCCAGGATCTGCGGCGACGTGATCGCGGCGCGGGCCCGCGGCGACGAGTTGCCCGCGATGCGCGACCTCGCCGACGGCTACGGCGCGCCGCAGGTAATCTTCACCGATCCGCAGATCTGCGCCGTCGGCCGCACCGAGCGGGTGGCTCGCGAGGCCGGCTTCCGGGTGCGCGTGGTGGACTACGACATGGGCAACGTCACGGGGGCCTACCTGCTGGGCGAGGGCTATCGCGGCCGGGCCAGGGCGATCGTCGACGAGGACAGGAAGGTGCTGCTCGGGGTCACGTTCGTCGGCCCTGGCGCGGCGGAGCTGCTGCACGCGGCCACGATCGCGGTCACCGCCGAGGTGCCGCTCGACCGGCTCTGGCACGCCGTCCCTTCGTATCCCACGGTCAGCGAGGTTTGGCTGCGCCTCCTGGAAACGTACGGCCTCTGACAGCACCCCCGACGGCGGGCTACAGGTCTCTGGCAGCGCCCCCGACGGCGGGCAGCACAGGTCTCCGACAGCGCCCCCGACGGCGGCAGCCCAGGTCTCTGGCGGAAGGACGGTTTGTGACCCACGCACGTGGCTAGGTGTGCGTCCATGGATGTCACATCGGCTGTGAGGCACCGGCGCATGCGACTCGACGGGGTCGAGATCTTCTACCGGGAGGCGGGCCCCGCCGACGCGCCGGCCCTGCTGCTGCCGCACGGCTATCCCTGCTCGTCCTACCAGTACCGCCACTACATGCCGGCGCTGGCCGACCGATGGCGGCTGCTCGCGCCCGACTTCCCCGGTTTCGGCTACAGCGGCACCCCCGACCCGGCGCGTTTCTCCTACACCTTCGACGGCTACGCCGGTTTCCTGGAACGGTTCGCGAACGCTCTCGAGCTCCGCCGCTTCGCCCTCTACCTGCACGACTACGGCTCCCAGATCGGCCTGCGCCTGGCCATCAGAACGCCGGAGCGGATCGCCGCCCTCATCATCCAGAACGGCGACATCTACGAGCAGGAGCTGGGCCCGAAGTACGCGCCCCTCCAGGCGTACTGGTCCCATCCCACCAGTGAGGGACGGGCAGAGCTGGCGGCGGCGGTGAGCGAGGAGGGTTTCCGCGAGGAGTTCGTGAACGACGTCTCCCCGGAGCAGGCCGAGCTCATCAGCCCGGACCTGTGGAAGCTGGCCTGGCCCCAGCTCTCGGACCCGCTCCGCCGCGAGATCATGGTCGGCTTGATGGAGGGTCTGCGGGACAATCTCGCCTGGTTCCCGAAATATCAGGGCTATTTGCGGACGCACCAGCCCCAGACCCTGATCGTCTGGGGACCGCATGACGGCTACATGCCGGAGGGCGCGGCGCGCGCGTACCTGAGGGATCTGCCCCGCGCCGAGCTGCACCTGCTCGATGGCGGCCACTGGGCGCTGGAGACCAACCTGGCGGAGATCGTCGCCCTCAGCCGTGACTTTCTCGCCCGCAGCCACGCATGACGAGACGTGCGACGGGCCTGGGGGGCCGCTCCGTCTGCGTCATCAACTCCGCGACCGTCTCCTCGACGCTGTCGCGCAGCTCCACGTGCGACAGCAGGTCCGTCAGCCGCAACACCGACAGCAGGTGCTCGGAAGGCCGGACCACGATGATCCGGCCGCCGCCCTGCTCCTCCATCCGCTGCATCGCCATCCCCAGCACACCGATGATCGAGGAGTCGAAGAAGTCGAGGTCGCCGAGGTCGAACACGAGAACCGGGCCGTCCGACCAGTCCCAGATCTCGTTGATACAGGCGCTGAACCGGACCCGGCCCGCGTGGTCGAGCTCGCCGCTGGCGCGGACGACCGTGCACGGGAGATATCGGATCGTCTCGATTCGCAAACCGCTCCTGCCCACCCCGACAAACTGCCCGCTGAGCGGCGATATCACAGGTGATCGCGGATTTTCCCCGCCCATGAGATTTTCTGGACCCGCGCCTTACTCAGGGGAGAGCAGCTTGCGCAGGATCGACGCGAGCGTCTCCGTGTCCTCCGCGGTGAGCGGCGCGACCAGGCGGGCCAGGTTGGCGGCGTGCTCGGTGAGCACCTCGTCGACGATCCGCAGGCCCTCGCCGGTCAGGCGGACGCGGAAGCTGCGCCGGTCGGCGGGGTCGAGGCTGCGCTCGACCAGCCCGGCCGCCTCCAGCCGGTCGAGCCGGTTGGTCATCCCGGCCCGCGACATCATCAGCACGGCCGACAGCTCCGAGGGAATCAGCGTGTACGGCGGCCCCGACCTGCGCAGCGCGGCCAGCACGTCGAACTCGCCCTGCCGCAGCCCGTGCCTGGTGAAGACCTGCTCGACCCGGGGCTCCATGACCCGCATCACCTGGGCCAGCCGCCCGAAGACGCCCATGGCGGTCAGGTCGAGGTCGGGCCGCTCGCGCCGCCACTGCTCGAGAATCCCGTCAATAGCGTCGCTCATGGCACCAGATCCTATTCAGGTGCCCGGCCTAGTCGTGCGACCTGCCGGACTCCAGGATCGGCAGGACGCCCTGGCTCCTCGCGACCATCACGAGCAGCGGCGATCGGTCGGCACTGGGCAGCACCAGTTCGGTGACGTTCCCGCGCGCGGTCTGCTCGGGCTCGCCCAGGTCCCCGTCCCTGATGCTGAGTACGCACTCCACGGACGGCGCCGCCGAACGTACGAGCTTCTTGCCGGCGTGGCGCAGCCAGCGCAGCTCGCTGTTCAGCCGCCGCCACGTCGCCGGGATCATGGCGGGCGCCTCGGCCCTGGTCGCCAGCGTGAACGTGATCCGCCCGGCCGACCCGAACCGGTCGCGCATCACGGGGTTGAGCACGAACATGCCGGTGCGCAGGGGGCGTACGCCGCGCCGGTTGAGGTTCACCAGCCCGCCGCTGCTGATCAGCGTGTAGAACTCGCAGCGCCCGGCGTCGAGCGTGTCGGGGTCGAAGTCCACGGCCGGCGGCTCCTCGAGCACGACCTTGTCCAGCCGTACCCCGGCCACGCCGTCGGGCGCGACCCGGTCCGACACGGCGTCGCGCAGCTCGGAGGAGATGCCGTCGCCCTCCCTGATGTCGAGCGCCTCGACGCAGATCAGGCCGTCGTCGGGGATCTCCTCCGGCGCCAGGTCGAAGGCCACCCTCGCGTGTGACCTGCGGCCCTTCAGCAGCACGCACTGGCGCAGCCGGCCCTGCGAGCGGATCTGGATGAGACGCGGCAGGGTGCTCTGGGGCTCGGTGTTGCCGGTGTGCCAGCCGCTCACCGACAGGTCGTCCACCGACAGCGACATGTGCACCCGCAGCGCCCGCCCCTGCGCGGACACCTTGAACCCGAGCAGCGCTGACGTCTCGAACCTGCCCACGATCTGGCTGCCCCTTCGCAGCCGGTCGGCCACCTGCAGGGCGGCGATCCGGCCGCTGTTCAGGTGCGCGGGCGGGATCGCGGGAAGGATCACCTGGTCCAGGTCGGTACCGGATCCTGCGCTGCTCATCGGACGCTCCTCGCGGGGGTGAGTGTGGTGGCCAGTCCGGCCGGGTCGTGGAAGTCGAATCGGGTGAGTACGGGCTCGCGCCGATCCCACATGCGGCGTACGGCCTCGAAGAGGGGATCGCCGTCGCGCTCGGCGTGCTCCAGGTTGACGGCGAACGCGTTCGCGTAGTCGGTGTCGTGCTCCCAGTGCGGCAGCAGGTGGGTGGGCACGTCGGCGCCGCAGCGGCGCAGCCAGAGCCACAGCCTGGCGCGCTCGCGCTGGTCGGGGCCGAGAATCGTCTCGCCCTTGGCGTGCTCGGCGATGGCCGCGGCGAGCAGCGAGCGGTGCTCGGACGGGGTGCGCACCACGTGCGTGGCGCCGCAGGCGCCGCCCTCCGACCAGCCGGCCTGGATGACGGGGATGCCGAAGGCGGGTAGATCGCTGTCGCCGAACGCGACGCCCACGTCGGTCATGCTCCAGAGCAGGTTCGGGGACAGGTCGCCTGGCACGCGCCTCATCCGGGAATGCGGGTCGGGCACGGGGTCGTGGAACAACCAGTTGGCCGACTCGTCCCCGGCGGCGAACCGCACCGTCGCGTCGAACAGCTCCTTGTCGTGTCCAGGCGTGTGGCCGTACACCGTGATCGTGGGGCGGTCGGGGTCCAGGCCCAGGCGGGCGCAGCCGTAGTAGCGCAGCTGGCGGCGCTCGGTGGCGGTACGGACCTCGTAGCCGCTCTTCGCCCGCCAGGCCACCCGCTCGGCGCTCGGCGCGATCGTCTCCCGGCGCGGCCAGACGTGACGTTCGAAGAACGCGGCGACCCGCGCGGGCAACTCGTCGCCGATGGAGCACGGCCCGTGGTCGGGGAACAGCGCGTACGCACGCAGCGCCCCTCCTCCCTGGACGTGCACGACCGGGACCTCCCTGGCCGGCTCGCGCTCGGCCCGCCCAGTGACCAGCGCCGCGGGCGGGACCTCCGGCCGGAAGTCCTCCACCGCCCCGAACGCCTCGCCCAGCCGAAGCCACTCAGGATCCCCGAGTACGACGAGTCGCGCCGAGACCACCCGGCAGATCGCCTTCGCGACCATCAGCGTGCGAGCGACGAGCCTGATGTCCTCGCCGTACGCCTCCGCCACGACACACCCGTCACCGCCCGAGTCTTCGCCCCAATATGTCCGGGCCGCGGTGAGCAGGCGCTCGACGTGCTCGCCATCCCCGACTCGACACATAAGCCCCTCCACCAAGTCCAGGAATAAATGCCCTGCTAGAGGTTGCCAGACCGGCTCGGGCCCGCTTGGCCGTCGACACGCTTCTTTGCCGGAGGCTGGCCGAAACTCAGCCCGCGCAGAAGAGACGGGAGCGGCACGATCGAAACTGTGCCGGAAATCACCGTGTACATCCGAACCATCCGGCGCCCGGTGGTGTCCAAGTTTTTACATGGAGCACGTCATGGCGGGGTTTAGGATGCACCCTATTGCCAAAGGGAGAGGTACTACCACATGAGTTCCCCTATGTCGAGTCTCGCGCGCCTCACCGCGGCGGCGGTGGCGGCCGGCGTGGTGGCCGCGGGCATCGCGCTGCCCGCGGTCGGAGGCACGGGAGCGATGTTCGTCTCGGCATCGGAGGATCTCGGCATCAAAGCCGAGGAGCTCAAGGAACCCCCGCTGGCGGAGAAGACGACGGTGCTCGACGCCGAGGGCAACCAGATCGCGCAGTTCTACGAGGAGTACCGCGAGAACGTCAAGCTCGAAGACGTGGCCGACGTCATGAAGACGGCCATCATCTCCATCGAGGACTTCCGCTTCTACGAGCACGGCCCGATCGACATCGAGGGCACCATCCGCGCCCTGGCCAAGAACCTGACCTCGGGCCGCACCGCCCAGGGCGGCTCCTCCATCACCCAGCAGTACGTCAAGCAGGTCCTGCTCAACTCGGCGACCACCGAGAAGGAGAAGAACGCGGCGCTGGAGGCCAGCTACGCGCGCAAGCTCAGGGAGCTGCGTTACGCGATGGCGGTCGAGGAGAAGTACACCAAGGACCAGATCCTGGAGAAGTACCTCAACATCGCCTACTTCGGCGCCAGCGCCTACGGGGTGGAGGCGGCGGCCAAGCGCTTCTTCGGGGTGGACGCCGCCCACCTGAGCCTGGCGCAGGCCGCGACCCTGGCCGGCGCCGTGCAGGACCCCAACTCGACGGACCCCAACGTGAGCAAGAAGCACCGGGAGCGGCTGCTGAGCCGGCGCAACCTCGTGCTCGACACCATGGCCAAGCTGGGCAAGATCACGCCCCAGCAGGCCGCCGACGCCAAGGCCGAGAAGCTCGGCTTCAAGGGCACCCCGCTGCCGGGCGGATGCGGGGACAGCAAGTATCCGTACTTCTGCGTGTACGTGCGCAACGAGATCCTGAGCAACCGGGTGTTCGGAAAGTCGGCCACGGCCAGGAGCCAGTTCCTCAACCGGGGTGGCCTGACGATCCACACCACGATCGACCCGGGGATGCAGAAGGCGGCCGAGCAGGCCATCAAGAAGCACGTGTACGCCTCGGACGACCCGGTCGCCTCCGAGGCGCTGGTGGAGCCGGGCACGGGTCAGATCAAGGCCATGGCCGCCAGCCGCAAGTACGGCCAGAACAAGCGCAAGAAGGAAATGTCGTACAACGTGGTGGCGGACGCGGCGCACGGCGGCGGCGTCGGATTCCAGGCCGGATCGACGTTCAAGACGTTCACCCTGGTCACCGCGCTCAAGCAGGGCATGAAGATCAACGAGGGCTTCACCGTCGGCAGCGGCTACCGCGCCCCCTACTACTCCACGTTCAAGAACTGCAAGGGCGAGAACATCGCCGACCCCTCCCACACCGTCACCAACGACGAGGGCGGCGGCGGCTTCAAGTCGCTGGCCACCGGCACCTGGGGCTCGGTCAACACCTTCTTCATGCAACTGGAGCAGAAGGTGGGCCTGTGCAACGTGATCAACACGGCCAAGTCACTGGGGATCAAGCGGTCCGACGGCCTGAAGCTGACGGAGTTCTCCACCTTCACACTCGGGACCAACGAGATGGATCCGGTGACCGTCGCCAACGCGTACGCGGCCATCGCCGGACACGGCAAGTACTGCGCCCCCATGGTGGTCACCAAGATCGTCGACCGTGACGGCAAGGAGAAGGACTACCAGCCGAAGTGCAAGCAGGCGCTGGACGCCGAGGTCGCGGACGCCGCGGCGGACATCCTGTCCGGCGTGTTCACCAAGGGCACCATGAGCGGCGTCGGCGGCATCGGCCGCCCGGCCGCCGGCAAGACCGGCACCACGGACGATCAGGCCACCGCCTGGTTCGCCGGGTTCACTCCGGACCTGGCGGGCGCGGTCAGCATCGGCGACCCGAGGGGCGCGCAGCAGCACAAGCTCAACGGCGTCACCATCGGCGGGAACTACTACGCCAACGTCTTCGGCTCCTCCGTTCCCGGGCCGATCTGGAAGGACACCATGATCGCCGCGCTCGAGGACGTGCCGCCGACGGACTTCACCCCGATCAACTCCGCCCGTTTCGGCGGCTGCGGCAGTAGCTGCCAGCCCGTCGAGCAGGTGCGGCCCGAGGAGCCCGAGGAGGGCGACGACAGCGAGATCGAGGACGCGGACCTGGCGGAGATCGGCTGACAACGCGGACAATCTGGTCACCAACATGACTGCCACGGATCTGAAGGGATTCCACGCCGTCGGATATGACAAATCGGGCATAAAAATATGGCGTGATCAACGCCCGGCACAAAAACCTCTACCGGTTACCAACGCCCCTAGCTGAGCAAATTCGGAGTGCGTCCGCACAATGGGACGCACTCCCTGCAAAGCCCCTATTAACAGCGGCGAAACATTGGTAACGTGGGAGCGCTCCCAGGCTCTTTCCGCGAGGTGCTCCATGACCGAGCAGCCCACACTGGCACAGGTGGCGGCCGCTGCAGGGGTTTCCCCCGCGACCGCATCCCGAGTCCTCACGGGCTCGGTGCGGGTCAGCACTTCAACCCGCCGCCAAGTCTATGACGCCGTGTCCCGTATGGGATACGTACGACAGCGCGCGCCACGGGGAACGGCCGCCAAAACCCTCGCCGACGGCGTAACGGCGGTGATATGTGACCATCTGCCCCGTCTGTTCTCCGAACCCTACTACGCCAGGCTCCTGTCAGCAGCGGGCGCCGTGATCAACGAGCACGGCACCCACCTCATGGTGACGACCGTAACGCCCACTTCATCCACCCTCCCAGCGTTATCCGGCGCCGTGCTCATCGTCGGCGCCAGAGAACGCCACCCCTTGGCGATCAAGTTATCCACCTCGGGCATCCCGGTACGCAACATCGGCCGGCCGCCCCACGACCTCAAACTGCCGTACGCCGACGTCGACAACCTCGACGGCGGCAGACAGGCGGCGGAGCACTTCCTGCTGACGGGCCGCCGTAACGTGGCGGCCATCGGCGGTCCGCCCTCGTTACCGGCCGCCCGTGACCGGCTGGAGGGGCTCGTACGCACCCTGCAGGCGGCAGGCGCCCCCGACGTGCCGGTGGCGTACGGCGACTTCACCGCCGCCTCAGGCACCCACGCCATGCAATGGTTGTTACGCCACGCTCCAGGCCTTGACGCCGTCTTCGTCGCCTCCGACCTGATGGCGGCGGGCGCGATCCAGGCCCTGCGCCGGGCCGGGCGCAAGGTGCCGACGGACGTCGCGGTGATCGGGTTCGACGACGCCCCGGTCGCCAGGCACACCGTTCCCGCCCTGACCACGATCCGCCAGCCCGTCGAGGAGCTCGCCACGGTCGCCACCCGGCTGCTCCTGTCGGGGGCCGCGGGGATCGATCCCGTCCTCCCCACGGAATTGGTCGTCCGTGAGTCGGCTTGAACCTGGGGACGTCCTGGCCCGCCGGTATCTGCTGCTGGATCCGCTGGCCCGCGGGGGCATGTCGGTCATCTGGCGTGCCTTCGACCAGTCCCTGCACCGGATGATCGCCGTCAAGGTGCTCACCGCGTCCCTCCACATGGACCACGGCGAACGCATCAGCGTACGCAGCGAGGCCCGCGCCGCCGCCAGGTTCATCCACCCCGACACCATCGAGATCTACGACTACGGCGAGACCGTCACCACGAGCGGCGGCGTCGCGGCCTACGTGGTGATGCCGCTGCTCGACGGCACGCCGCTGGCCGAGCGCGTCGAGGCGGGCCCGCTGCCGTGGACGGAGGCGGCGGCCATCGCGCTGCGGCTGGCGCGGGTCCTGATGGCCGGGCACGCCCGCGGCCTGGTCCACCGGGACGTCACGGCCGAGAACGTGCTGCTCACCGCCGACGGACCCAAGCTGCTCGACTTCGGCATCGCGGCCTGGGCCGGCGATCCCGAGGACGACCGCGGCACCCCTCCCTACGTCGCCCCTGAACGCCTGCTGCGGGTGCCCACCCATCCCGCGGTCGACGTCTACGCCCTGGGCGTGCTGCTGCACACCATGCTGACGGGGCGGACTCCGTACCCGGAAACCACGTGGGAGGAGATCGAGGTGGCCAGGCGGACGTCACCGCCACCGAGGGCGGCCGGCGTGCCGCACTCGGTCGCCTCGCTCTGCCAGAGCTGCCTGGCGCACCTGCCGGAGGAACGGCCCACCGCGGCGGAGATCGTCACGGCCCTGACCGCCGCGCTGAGCACGGCGACCCTGAGCCGCAACGTCAGGCGCGGCCTCACGGTCACGGGATCGGCGGTGATCGCGCTCTCCGCGCTGCTGTGGTTCCAGCAGGCGGAGGTCCCGCAGCAACGGGAGAAGGCACCGGTGCCGACGCCCTCGGCCACGGTCGCACCCACGGAGACGGCCACGGCCAAAATGATCGAGAGCTCGCCGTCGGCGACGGTCACGATCGACCAGGCCGTGACCGGCTTCACGAGCACGCTGGAGGCGAGGACGCCGTGCGGCGCGACCGACGCCGACGTCGTGCTCGATCTCAAACAGGTCCTGCACGCCACCGTGACGCCGCTGGGACCGTATGAATCCAGTACGGACAACGTCCGCCGCAAGCTCTCCGACCGGCTGCGGGAGGGCCGGCTCTCGCCCGCCTGCCTGAGCGAGCTGGAGGCCAGGCTCGACGTCATCGACGCCGCGATCAAGAGGAAGTGATATCGAGGGGTACGGCCGCACCAGCCGTACCCCTCGGATCGCCCGCGTCGTGCCCCTCGCAAAGCACGCCCGCGGACGAGCTCAGCCGCAGGTGTAGCCGCTGGGCACCTGCGTGTTCCCGTTCGGCCTGGTCGCCTGGTAGCCGAAGCTGGTGGAGGCGTTCGGTCCCAGGCTGCCGTTGCTCCTGGCCGTGACGGTTCCGCCGCTCACCGTGTAGGACGCGTTCCACATGCCGGTGATCGTGTGTCCTGACGGGAGCGGGAAGGTGACGGTCCAGCCGCTGAGCGTGGAGGTGCCCCGGTTGGTGACGGTCACCGGCTGGATGACGTAACCGTTGTTCCACGTGGTCTGGGTGGTGGCGGTGGCCGCGCAGCCGCCGCCAGGCCCGCCGCCGGACAGGGTGGTGACGGTGACGACGGCCGACTGCGGCGAGAGGTTGTTCGCGCCGTCCCTGGCCTGCACCCGGTAGCGGTACGTGGTCGCCGGGCTCAGGCCCGTGTCGGTGAACGACGTCGTGGTGCTGGTGCCGACCCTGGTGAAGGCGTCACCGGTCGCGCGCAGCACGTCGTAGCCGGCCAGGCCGCTGCCGCCGGTGTCCGAGGAGGCGCCCCATCGCAGGGTCGTGCCCGTGGAGGTGGTGCCCGAGGCGGTGGGCGTGCCCGGCGTGCTCGGCGGCGAGGTGTCGGTGCCGCTGCCGCCCGAGCCGAACGAGAAGGAGTTGACCGCGAGACCGGCGCCGCCGATCCAGGGCTCGAAGCCGGCCTGGACGCTGGTGAGGTACCACGAGCGCTCGCCGTAGCCCCGGCTGACCACGTCGGAGTAGAACGTGTTGATGGAGAAGTCGAGCGAGGTCGTGGTCGAGCTGCGCACGTAGGAGATCACGTTCCAGCCGATGTTGCCGTACCAGACCTGCCAGGTGCTCCCTGCCAGGTTCGCGGTGCCGACCTGGGAGCCGATCGGCTGGATGGAGCCCTGCCTGTTGAGCCAGATCATCACCTCGGCGCCGGTGTTCTGGCCGTCGGTGCGCGGCGTGGGATCGAACCACAGGTCGTAGGAGGCGTTGTACGTCCCCGAGCCCGGATACGTCATGCTGACGCTGCTCCGCAGGCCGCCGAAGCCGCTCGCGCTCGCCTGCATGGGCAGGTTGCTGCCGGTGGTGCAGGCGGCGTAGTGGCAGCCGGCGTAGATCGACGGGTAGCCGGCGGGCGCGCCGCCGGTGCCGTTGTTGTGCGCCGACTGGGTGACGGTGAAGCCGCCGCTCTGGTTGACGTCGATGCACTGGGCCGTGCTCGCGCCCCAGACGTTGTTCTGCACGATGTAGCGGTTGTTCTGGATGCTCGCCGAGCCGTACTTCTCGCAGAGCACCGGGGCGGCCTGCGCCGGCGCGGCGAACAGGCCGGTGGCGAGTAACGCCCCGATGATCAGGGTGTGCAGGTGCCTCATGGCGTGTTGCTCCCGCTTCTCTGTAGAGGGAGGGCTGGGAGCGCTCCCAGCGTCAGACTCGCGGCCACTGACGGAACCTGGCAAGCCGGTACGCCCCCGCCCGGCCGGTCGCATCCGGGCCACCAGGGGAAACCATGACCAAGATCGGCTGAAAGTTTCACCGAGCGTTGTCGAAGAGTCGCCGAACATGATTCAATGCGCTGGCCGGGCGGGCTGTTCGTGGGCAGGTTTCCTCTGTCGTCAGCGCAAGGGAATCCCCATGAAATTGTTCAAGTCGGCGGCGATCACCGCCGTCATGGTTCTCATCACGAGCGTCTTGATGGTGCCCACGCAGGCACAGGCGCACGGCGTGTCGATGTTCCCCGGCAGCCGGACGTTCCTGTGCTGGCAGGACGGGTTGCGGGACAACGGCCAGATCCTGCCCTACAACCCCGCCTGCGCGGCCGCTGTGTCGCAGGGCGGCACGACCCCCCTGTACAACTGGTTCGCGGTGCTGCGCTCCGACGGCGCCGGCCGGACCAGCGGATTCATCCCGGACGGCCAGATCTGCAGCGGCGGCACCGGCGGACCATACAATTTCTCGGCCTACAACGCGGTACGCAACGACTGGCCGCTGACCCACTTGACCTCGGGCGCCAACATCCAGATGCGCCACAGCAACTGGGCCGAGCACCCCGGCGACTTCGACTACTACATCACCAAGAACGGCTGGAACCCGAACGGGCCGCTGAAGTGGTCCGACCTCGAGCCGTTCGGCAGCGTCACGAACCCGGCCAAGAGCGGCGGTCCCGGCGGGCTCGGCTACTACTACTGGAACGCCCAGCTCCCGTCCGGCAAGTCCGGCCGGCACATCATCTTCACGCACTGGATCCGCTCGGACAGCAACGAGAACTTCTACAGCTGCTCCGACGTCGTCTTCGACGGCGGCAACGGCCAGGTCACCGGGGTCGGCCCGGGCGGCAGCACGCCCGGCCCCAGCCCTGACCCGACGGTGCCGCCGACCGACCCGCCCACGGGCGGCTGCTCCGCCACGTGGAAGGCCACCGACACCGGCTGGGCCGGCCACTTCCAGGGTGAGGTGACCGTGCGGAACACGGGCTCCAGCACGCTGAACGGCTGGACGGTCAAGTGGACCTACAGCGGCGGCCAGGGCTTCGACGGCTCACCGTGGAACGGCGTGCTCTCCGGGCAGGCGCCCAATGTGACCGTCAAGAACGCCACTCACAACGGACAGCTCGCGCCGAACGCGTCAGCTACGTTCGGCTTCAACGCCACGGGCTCCATACCGAGCCCCGCACCGGCACTGACCTGCACCAGCCCGTGATCAAAACGCGTCGCGGGCTGATCGCGTCGATCGTCACCCTGGCCTGCCTGACCCTGGCCGGGGTGACGTTCCTCGCCGCCAGGCAGCCGTCGTCACAGCTGAACGAGGACCTCGCCGCCCAGGTGACGCTGATCCTCGAGCGGTCCTCACCCGAACAGCACCACGCGCACGGCCACGAGTTCGAGTCCGCCGTGGTGTGCGCGGTGGAGCCGTTCGGCACCGAGCCCGCCGACGCCGCGTCGCTGGTGGAGGTCACGTGGGTCTACGCGCGTCACATGTGCGCGATCACCGGTGAGAGCACCGACTGGTCGGTCTCCGTACGCGCTTCCGGGCCGATCGCCGTCCGCCTCGGCATTCCTCCCCAGGTGAAGGTCCCCGAGCCGGGAACGGGCTATCCGGAGCGGGTCAGGCAGCTCATCCCCGCGCGTTACCACGACGAGGCGTTCGCCGAGTTCGAGGACGACACGCCGATCGAGGCGGCCCGCCAGAGGTTCGCCCAAGTCACGTCGAACACCGCCCGATAGGACAACCTCCCCGCAGGACAAACGGATGCGACCGGCTGGAAGAGCCGGCCGCATCCGTCCCATCCGGGCGGGATGGTGTCGTGGGGCAGGGTTGCTGCTTCGCCTCACCTCCTTCTACTCAGCCGACGTCCGATGAGTTCGGCTGGATCAGTGGGCCCAGGTGGGTGCCCGGTGGAACCGCCCCCGCCGCGCCTGCGGCGGGGGCGGGGCCTTCACTCAGGCGGGGATGCAGGTGATCGGGTCGGGGGTGGAGGGAGTGCCGTTCGCGATGAAGCCGAACGTGGTCGTGCCGCCCGGCGCGAGCGCGCCGTTCCACGCCTCGTTCCGCACGCTGACGGCGGAGCCGGACACGGTGTGCCTGCCGCCCCAGAGCTGGGTGATCGCGGCCTGGGACGTCCAGCCGACCGTCCAGCCGTTGATCGCCGCGGCGCCGGCGTTCTTCACCGTCACCTCGGCCTGGTACGCGCCGCCCCAGGAGTTGACCGCCTTGTACGTGACCACGCAGCCGGCGGCGGGCGCGTCCGCCGTCGTGAACGCGGTGCCGTCGGACCGCGCCGAGCTGTTGCCCGCCGCGTCCCTCGCCACCACGCTGACCGTGTAGTCCGAGGCAGGGGTGAGCCCGCTCAGGTCGAACGACGTGGTCGTGGCCGTGCCTGCCTTGGTGGACCCCAGGTAGACGTCATAACCGGCCACTCCCACGTCGTCGGTCGAGGACGTCCAGGTCAGCCTGGCGGTCGAGCCCGTGATCGCGGAGACCGCGGGCCTGCCCGGCTTGCTGGGCGCAGTGTCGTCCTCTTCCCCGGGACCCGGCGGGTCACCCCAGATCTTGGTGGCGCCGCTGTAGAGGGTGATGTTCTCGGTCCTCGCCGGCGTCGTGCCCGGGGTCGTCGGGATGCCCTGGTACGACCAGTCGTTGGCCGGGTCCCACGTGCCCGCGCTGGCGATTCTGAACTGCACCTCCCTGCGGTGCTGCGACTGTCCGGCCGGTGCGATCTCCTGGCCCGAACAGTCGATCTCCGCGTAGTACGTGCTGCCGCCCGCCTGGTGCAGCGTCGGCGCCGCGCACTGCGTGTAGGCCGACGACACGCTGAGCTGCGAGGCGGTCGTCGTGCCGTCGAGCGTGAAGTAGTAGCGGAACGAGCCGTCGGACAGCACCCTGGCGGGCCAGGCCGACTGGTTGCGGACGATGGCCTTGATCTCCGTGAAGTTGCCGCCCGAGGCGTTCACACCCGCCTCGACGAAGATCTCGGGTCCGTCCGGCGTCTCCGCCGCGGGGAAGCCCGTCGCCGGGGCGCCGCCGTACTCCTTGTAGAGCCTGGCCAGCGCGCTGGTGAAGCCGGCGTTGTAGTCGGTGGCGACCTCGTTCATGACGTAGTCGTCGCGTTTGTCGGTGTAGGCGTCGTTCGGGTCGGGCGGGCCGCCGACGAGCGCGCCGTACAGGGTGTGGCGGGTCTGCTCCGGGAAGGAGAGCTGATCCGTGTACGACCCGTGCGCCGTCCGGTGGTGCGGGTTCTTCGGCGGGTTGGCGCCGAAGCCGACCACGTACGATGAGTTGCGCGGGTTGTCGCCGAGCGCGTAGTCGATCTGCCGTACCGCGAAGTCGTGGTAGCGGGCCTTGCGCGCGGCGTCGGTGATGGAGTCGCTGTGCACGAGCGCCGCGAACGAGGTGTTGGCCGCGTAGCGCAGCGAGCCCCACCGGTCCAGCACGGCCTGGCCGCCGGGCGAATACCGCACCTTGGCGCCGTCCACGCCGACCGTCCACCAGTCGAGCCAGCGGTTGGCGTCGTCGAGGTAGCGCTGCTTGCCGGTCAGCTTGTGCAGCAGCACGTACGCGCCGTAGGACTTGTCGTCCCAGGCGATCGTCCACTTGTACGACTTGATCGTGGTCTGCGGCTCGTTGCTCAGGTTGTCGTAGTACGACTCGGCCTTGGCGAGGTAGGCGGCCTCGTTCGTGGCCCGGTGGAGCCAGATCGCGCCCCAGACCAGCTCGTCGTTGAAGCCGCTGTGGGAGTTGTAGTAGCCCTGGGCGTCGCTGATGCAGTCGGTGTACTTCTTTCTGACCGTGTCGGCGAAGGAGTAGAGCTGCTTGGCGTGCGTCACCAGCGTGTCGGCATAAGACGGATTTGTCGGGCGGAAGACGATCGAGGAGGCCGCCATCGCCGCCGCCGTCTCCCCCGCCAGCTCCGACCCGCCACACGACGCGTCGATCTTGTACGCGGGCCGCTCCATCTGCATGGCCTCCGCCGGACCCCACCAGGCGTGGTCCCTGCCGCCGTTGCCGACCTGGCCGTAGAGCACGTTCGGCGACGGGTGGGCCTTGATGAAGTAGTCGTTGACGAACTTGAGGTTGTTGAGCAGGTGGGTGAGCTGACCGGAGGAGACGTAGGCGTCGCGATACTCGACCGCGCCCCAGGCCAGCATGGTGGCGGAGAACGCCATCGGGAAGCCGAACTTGACGTGGTCGCCCGCGTCGTACCAGCCGCCCGTGAGGTCCACCCCGACGTCGTCGCCGTCGTCCATGGCCGAGTCGCCGCGCCAGGAGACGCGGTTCCAGTCGGGCAGCGCGCCCGACTGCTGGGCCTCGTAGAAGAACAGCGACTTCTGCAGCGCCTCACCGTAGGCGAAGGCCGGCGCGGCGGCGTGGGCCGCCGGCCCCACCCCTGTCACCAGGGGCAGGACCAGCGACGCCACGGCGATCAGTGTCGCCTTTCTCACGGGAAGAGCCGTCCGAACTCGGCGAGCGCGACGGCCACGTCCACCTGGGCCCAGAACCGGTGGTAGTTGAAGACCGGCGCGGGACCGGTGCCGTCCAGGAACGCCTCGACCTTCGGCCAGTCGGGGTCGTCCTCGTAGAACGACCTGATCGACAGGAACGTCGAGTCGGGGTTGATCGGGTCGCCGTTCGGCATCTCGCCGCTCCAGCCTGGGGGCACGTACACCGGGTCGTCGATCCGGCGGTAGTCGGCCTTGGTCTCCGGCACCGAGACACCCTTGGCGTCGCGGTTCTCCCACACGGCGTCGAGCAGCGCCTTGGCCGTGTCACGCGCCTCGGCGTGGTTCGCCCTGGCGGCGTAGTACATGAGCACCTTGGCGTAGGAGCCGGCGACGCCCACGTCCTGGGTGTGGTCGACGACCTCGACGTGCAGGCCCGGGTTGGGCGGCGGCATGCCACCGGTGGCGGAGAAGCTGCCCACCGGCTGGCCCGTCCAGCGCAGCGTGGACGGGATCTGGTAGCTGTCACCGGAGACGGTGGTGTTGTCGAGCGCCCACGCCACCCACTTGTCGAGCAGCGCCTTGGCGTCGGCGTTGCCGGTGACGTTGTAGAGCTCGGCGACCCGCTCCATCGTCCACGCCTGGAAGCCGAACCACTGGTTCGACGGCGGGTCGTGGTAGACCGGCTGCCAGTCGTAGGTCATGCCGTGGAACTTCGGCAGGCCGCTCGGCGGCGTGGCGTAGTGACCCTCCCAGCTGTTGGTCGCGCCACCGGCGATGGCGCCCTCAGCCGACTGCAGCCAGGTGTAGAACTGCAACTGGCGGGTCAGGCTGGTGTTCCAGTCGGCCGAGCCGGTCGCGCTCTTGGGCTTGAGCTCGGCCACGTTGGCCATCGCCCAGGCCGCGAACGGGTTCTGGTAACCGGAGTGGTTGTGGCTGGAGCCGATGCGCCAGGCCCACCCGGCGCTGGCGTCGGTCGCCCCGCCCCAGGCGTAGTACCACGACAGCAGGTAGGTGGACGCGTCCTTGCCGGTGCCGGCCGCGCACGACGGGTTCGTGCAGTTGGGCCGCTTGAAGTACTTGTCGTACATCGAGTAGCGCAGGTAGTCGCCCATCTTGGCGGCCTTGGCCACCGTCGAGGAGATCTGCGACTCCTTGCCCTGCGCCTTGGCCCAGGTCTGCGCCCAGTACGCCACCTGCACCGCGCGGGCGTCCGCGTCGGGGGCGTTGGTGTACTTCCACTGCTTGGCGTATGAGGCGTCCTTGATGAACAGGTCCAGGTAGCCGTTCGTGCCGCCGTGGGCGAAGGTGTCGCAGGACGGCTGCGGGATCGTCTCGAAGACCGACTCCTCAGGGCCGCGCTGGTAGGTGTTGATGTAGGCGGGCTTGGTCGTGCCGTCGCCGCAGCGGCCGAAGCCGTAGGTGTTGTCGACGTCGAGCAGCCAGTGCATGCCGTAGATGTCGCGAGTGCCGTACGCGCTCTGCAGTTCGGCGGCCAGCGGGTCGCGGCCCACCGAGACGCTCGAGTCGATCTGCGACGGGTAGTCGGAGATGGTGTTCGACTCGGCCGCGTACGTGGCCGGCTTCGACGCGTCGTAGAAGGAGTTCGTCGGCTGGTCGGCGGTGGCCGGGATGATGTACTTCTCCATCGAGGCCCACGCGTTGTTGAACTTCGTCCAGTCGCCGGTCACCTGCCCGTAGGTCGCCTCCAGCCACAGGTAGTAGCTGTAGGCCTCGGACGTGGTCTCGTGCCCGTGGTCAGGCGCCTCGACCATGAACGTCTCGACCGAGTGGTACGGCACGCCCTCGGGCGAGAAGTACCCGTTGGCCGGGTCGTGCAGCTCGTTGTAGAGCTCGACGAAGCGCTCGACGTACGCGTTGTCGCCGCCGCCCGAGTCGTCGTCCGCCTCGCTGGCGTTGACCTCGACCGCCGGGTATCCGGTCGCGCTCACCCTGAACACGGCCGTGCCGCTGGTCGTGTCGGTATCGTTGGCCGCGGCCAGGGTCACCGTCTGCGCGGTGTTCCAGTTGGACGGCGTGAAGGTCCTGCTCGCGCCGCTGGAGACGGTCAGGTCGGTGTCACCGCTGGTGCGGGCGGTGGAGACGGTCACGTTCGCCGACGGCGCCCGCGAAAGCCTCACCTCGAAGCTCGCGTCTCCCGCCTCGGGCACGGACAGGCTCGTCTGGCTCACCAGGAGTGTGGGCGACGTGCTCTGCGGCGAGACCGTGATCCCGACCGGCGCGGAGGTCGTCGTCGCGCCCCCGTTGTCGGTGGCCCTGGCGGTGATGGAGTAGCTGCCCGCCGCCACGTTCTGCCAGTTGTAGGCGTACGGCGCCGACGTGTCGGTGCCCAGCAGCGTGGAGCCCTGGTAGAAGTCGACCTTGGAGACCGTGCCGTCCGAGTCGGCCGCGTTCGCCGCGATCGCCACGGTGGCCGGGGCGGTGAACGTCTGGCCGGCGGTCGGCGAGGTCAGCGACACCGTGGGCGCGGCGTTCTCGTCCTCTTCACCGCACGTGGTGCCGTTGACGCTGAACGACGTCGGGGCCGGGTTGCTGCCCGTCCACGTGCCGTTGAAGCCGATGCTGGTCGAGGCGCCGGTGGCCATGCTGCCGTTCCACGGCATGTTCGTGGCCGTGACACGGGTGCCCGACTGGCTCCAGTTCGCACCCCAGCCGGTCGGCGTGTATTTCTGGCCGGTGGTCGCGTAGTCGAAGGCCAGCGTCCACGACGTGAGCGGGTCGCCGGTGTTCCTCAACGTGATGTTCGCGGTGAAGCCGCCTTGATTGTTGCCGCTCGTCCACTGGTTGGCCGCGTACGTCACGTCGCACGCCACTGCCGCCTGGGCGGGAAGGGCCGCCACGGCAGAGGTCGCGCCTGCGACGAGGACGAGGGTCGTGGCCACGGCGAGCCGCCTCGATAAGCGCGTCAGAAGGGAGGGTGGTCTGTACTTCACGGGGGTCTCCATGGGAGTAGAGGTGTGGGAGCGCTCCCAAAATGGATTGTGGGTGCACTCCGGCGTATGTCAACGGAATGGCGTCCCGGTAACCCCCGTGTTTCCTCTCACCAGGCTGCCGTTGATGAAAGTTTCATCCTCATTCCGGGGCATTCAGCGAGCATGCGGGGCAGCGGACACATCTGCGCCGGCCGCCCGCTGTACATGGATCCGTGTCCGACAGACCATGGGAGCGCTCCCAGCCACCTAATACTGGAGATGATCGCTCGTGAGACTCCAACGCGGCCTCCGCAAATGGGCCGTGACCATGACCGCCGCGAGTGTCGCGGCTTTCGGGCTCGTCGTCGGCCAGAGCACGGCCGCGAACGCCGCGGTCGCCTGCGACGTGACCTACGCCGCCAACCAGTGGACGAGCGGCAACAATCAAGGCGGCTTCACCGCGAACATCACGTTGAGGAACACCGGCGACCCGCTCACGTCGTGGACGCTGGCCTTCGACTACGCGACCACCGGCCAGAAATACACGCCGACCGGCTGGGGTGCGAACTTTAGCCAGTCGGGCACCCGCGTCACGGCCACCAACATGCCGTACAACGGCAGCGTGGCCACCGGCGCCTCCATCTCCATCGGCTACAACGGCACCTGGTCCGGCACCAACCCGGCCCCGACGTCGTTCAGCGTCAACGGCACCACGTGCGGTGGCACGACCCCCACCACGCCGTCCGTGGTCACCTCGGCCAGCGCGATCCCGGTGAACGAGGGCGGCACGGCGACCTTCACCGCCAGGCTCTCCGCGGCGCCGAGCTCCAACGTGACCGTCAACACCACGCGGACCAGCGGTGACACCGACCTGTCCGTCAGCTCGGGCGGCTCGCTCACCTTCACCACCTCCAACTGGAACACGCCGCAGACGGTGACCCTGGCCGCCGCCCAGGACTCCGACAACACCTCGGGCACGGCCGCCTTCAGCGTCGGCGGCACCGGGGTCACCGGCGCCACGGTCAACGCGAGCGAGGTGGACGACGACGCGACCGTCACGCAGTCGATCGTCGTGACGCCCACCGCCGTGACCGTCCCCGAGGGCTCCACCGGCACCTACGCCGTGAGCCTGGCCGCGCGTCCCTCGTCGAACGTGACCGTCACCTCGACGGCCGGCAGCGGCGACGCCAACCTCACGGTCTCCTCCGGCGGCAGCCTCACCTTCACACAGAACAACTGGAACACCGCCCAGACGGTGACCCTGGCCGCCGCCCAGGACTCCGACACCGCCAACGGCAGCCGTACCTTCACCGTGGCCTCCACCGGCCTGACGTCCAGGACGGTCACCGCCACCGAGGCCGACGACGACGGCGGGACCAACCCCACCCACGTCCAGAACCCGTACGCCGGCGCCACCGGCTACGTGAACCCCGACTGGTCCGCCAGGGCGTCCGCAGAGCCCGGCGGCTCCGCCGTGGCCAACACCTCCACGGCCGTGTGGATGGACCGCATCGCGGCCATCGCCGGCTCCCCCTCCGCCATGAGCCTGCGGGCCCACATGGACGAGGCCGTCAGGCAGGACGCGGCCAACGGCTCCGCCCCGCTGACCATCCAGATCGTCATCTACGACCTGCCCAACCGCGACTGCGCGGCGCTGGCCTCCAACGGCGAATTGCTGATCGCAGAGGACGGGTTCAACCGCTACAAGACCGAGTACATCGACCCGATCGCGGCCATCCTCCGCAGCCCGGCGTACTCCAACCTGCGGATCGTCACGATCATCGAGCCCGACTCGCTGCCGAACCTGGTCACCAACCTCAGCCTTCCGAAGTGCCAGGAGGCGAACGGCCCCGGCGGCTACGTCGACGGCGTGCGTTACGCGCTCAACCAGCTCCACGCCATCACCAACGTCTACACCTACGTGGACGCCGGCCACCACGGCTGGCTCGGCTGGGACTCGAACTTCGGCCCGTCGGTGAACCTCTTCCACAGCATGGCGACCGGCACCACCGCCGGCGTGGACAGCGTGGACGGGTTCATCGTCAACACCGCCAACTACTCGGCCACCACCGAACCGCACTTCACGATCAACACGACCGTGAACGGCCAGCAGATCCGGCAGTCCACGTGGGTCGACTGGAACTTCTACGTGGACGAGCTGACCTTCGCCCAGGCCCTGCGTTCCGCGCTCGTGTCCAGGGGCTTCAGGGACGGGCTCGGCATGCTGATCGACACCTCGCGCAACGGCTGGGGCGGCAGCGCCCGCCCGACCGCGCCGAGCACCTCGACGGTCCTGGACACGTTCGTCAACGAGTCGCGCATCGACCAACGCATCCACGCCGGCAACTGGTGCAACCAGAGCGGCGCGGGCATGGGCGCCCGGCCGGCCGCCAGCCCGGCGAGCGGTCTGGACGCGTACGTCTGGGTCAAGCCTCCTGGTGAGTCCGACGGCTCAAGCACGGAGATCGAGAACGACGAGGGCAAGAAGTTCGACCGGATGTGCGACCCGACCTACAGGGGCAACGACCTCAACGGCAACAACCTGACGGGCGCCCTGGCCAACTCGCCGCTGTCGGGCCAGTGGTTCTCGGCGCAGTTCCGTCAGCTGCTGCAGAACGCCTACCCGCCCATCAACTGAAAGACCTGGCCGGCCGGAGGACCGCGAGGGGCCTCCGGCCGGGGGGCCTGGACCTGACCCAGGCCCCTACCAGCCAGAGGGGCCCGCCTGACCCGGGTCTCTCGCCCAGCGGAGGGGCCTCACCCGACCCCGGGTCCCCCGCCCACGGAAAGGGCCCGGGCCACGCCCGGGCCCTTTTCCCACTGCCTGTCTTCCCGCACCGACTTCCCGCCGACTGCCGTCGTGCCGCCGCCGTCCTGCCGCCGGCCGCTTCCTCCTGGCCGCCTGGTTGCTATCGCCGGCGGCGCCACTCCGAGACGATCTGGTCCACGTCGAAGGGCATCAGGTTGAGCGGCGGGCCCGACAGCCCGGTCCTGATCGCCTCGCGGATCTTGTGGTTGATGTCCTCGACGATCTGCCGCGCCTCGGTCTCGGACCTGGCATCACGCGCCTCGGCCAGCGCCTGCTCCGCCTCCTTGCGCAACGCCAGCGTGGGCGGCAGGGGCATCGACAGCCCCTCACTCTCGATCTTCTGCTTGATCCACCACATCTCGTCGAGGGGCCGGTCGATGCCAGGCAGCGGCTTGCCCGCGCCCGGCAGGTCGTCGAACTCGCCGCGCTCCTCCGCCTCGCGGATCTGCCGGTCGATCCAGGTCTCGAAGGGGACGCCGATCGGCTTGCGCTCGCTCACGTACGGATCTCCTCACGCCAGGTTGTGAATCGGGGCGACCGGGCCGCGCCACCCGAGCACGGCCTCGGTCATGCGCACCGACGCGACGGTCGCCGCCACGTCGTGGACGCGCAGGATGCGGGCGCCTTTGAGTATGCAGATCACGTTGGCGGCGATCGTGCCCTCTTTCCGCTCCCCCTGGGGCCGGTCGAGGGTCTCCCCGATGAAGTCCTTGTTGGACAGCGCCACCAGCGTCGGGTATCCGATCGAGGTGATCTCCTCGAGCCGGCGCGTGAGCTCGAGGGAGTGGAAGGTGTTCTTGTTCAGGTCGTGCCCGGGGTCAATGATGATCTTGTCGGCGGCGATGCCCGCCTTCAGCGCGAACGACACCCGCTCCCGCAGGTAGTCCGCGACCTCGGAGACCACGTCGGCGTAGCTGGGCCGGAAAACCCTTCGGCCTGGACCGCCGAGGCTGTGCGTGACGATCACGCCGGCGCCCGTCTCCGCCGCGACCTCCGCGATGCCGGGCTCGCGCAGGCCGTTGGTGTCGTTGATGACGTCGGCCCCGGCCTCGATGGCGGCCCGCGCCACCTCGGCCCGGTGGGTGTCGACGGAGATCACGGCGTCGGTGGCGGCCCTGACCTCGGCGATGACGGGCGCGACGCGCTCGATCTCCTCCTCGGCGCCGATCCCCGCCTGGGCCGCGCTGAAGGCGAACCCGCCGATGTCCACCCAGTCCGCCCCGTCCGCCACGGCCTTCGTGGCCGACGCCACGGCGCTTTCGAGCGCGTACGTGCTGCCCTGGTCGTGGAAGGAGTTGGGCGTCCTGTTGACGATGGCCATGATGGCGACCTGGCGCTCGAAATCGAACTCCCGCCGCCCGATGCGCCGCACGGGAGAGACGATCCCGGGAGAAAACTGCACGCCGCTCACGTTGCGAGCCTACTAGCAAGAAATCTGCTCGTCGGACTGCCGCCCTACTGTTGTGCCAGGCCAACGCCGTAGCGGCAGTCCACTTAGCAGGTTTCTTACTAGACCTGCCCCTCACCCAGGCCAGACGGCCCGGGACCGGGCAGATCAGACGGCTCGGGATCGGCCCACGAGAGCGCGAAGGGCCTTGCTCGGGCGGCTCGAGGTCAGGCGGTGAAGCGGCACTGCGGGCGGTGGCCGGCCCTGACCCTGATCCGCCGCATCCCCCTATGGGCGTCAGGACCATGCGGTAAGTGCATGGTCAGCACCACCCTGGTGCCCTCGGGGCCGGTGCGGAAGTCGGCCTCGTCGCACAGCCGGCGCATGAGGTACATGCCCCGCCCGCTGGTGGCGAGCTCGGGCGGCCGCCCGCCGTCGATGGCTCCGTCACGGATGCCCGAGCCGCAGTCGATGGTCTCCGCGCGAACGAGCCCGCCGCCCGCCCACAGCTTGAAGTGCCCGTGCCCGCCCGCGTGCTCCACGGCGTTCACGATGCTCTCGTGCACGGCCAACACGAAGTCACGCAACCGTACGCCGTGCAGGCCGCGACGCTCCGCCCGCTCGGCCACCTCACGACGCAGCTTCGTGATGTCGTGGAGGGTGAAAGGCTGGCTCATGAGCAGGTCCATATCGCTCCTTCGTGTCATCTCGACACGTCGGCCTCGCCTCAGGACCTCGCGCGGTGTCCTCGTCCCCGGCCGGAGATCACCCTCCGTGCAGGTTCACAGACGTTGGCCGACGCCCGTCGCGAGCTCCCGTACGCGCGCGGCCGGGCCACCGTCGGGCGCGAGCGGCGCGGTGTCCATGCCGGCGCCGTCGTGCAACCCGTCGAGCAGCTCACGCATCGCGTCCCAGGACGTGTGCCTGGGCGACCACCCCAGCACGTCCCTGGCCCGGTCCACCTTCATGACCGGAATCCGTAGCGCCAGGTCCAGCAGCCCCGGCGCGGCGGGCAGCAGCCGTAGCCGCCATCCCGCCGCCACGACCGCCCTGGCCAGTCCCTGCGAGACCGGCACCGTACGGGCGCCGAGCAGCTTGGCCAGGTCGTGTGGGTCGAGCACGGGCTCGGCGGCGAGGTTGAACGCGCCGCGCACCGGCCTGGTCACGGCCAGCCGGTACGCCTCCGCCGCGTCCCGCGCGTGCAGCACCTGCAGCCGCAGCCCGGGAATGTCCGGCACGAACGGAACGCGCCCCGGGCGGATCAGCCGCCGCGGCACGAACGGCCCGGCGAACAACCGCCGCTGCTCGGTCGCCGCCGCTCGCTGGAAGATGAACCCCGGCCGCATCCGCACCACCCGGATGCTCGGGTGATCGTTCTCGAACACGTCGAGCACCCGCTCGACGTAAGCCTTCTCACGCCCGTACGCGGCCCCCGGCCAGCCGTGCGTGGGCCAGCTCTCGTCCACAGGCCGGTCCTTGGGCCCCGGCGAGTACGCCCCCACGGACGACGCGTGCACCAGCGCGGGCACCCCCGCCTCCGCCACGGCGCGGAAGACCCGCATGCTGCCGAGCACGTTGGCCCGCCAGGTCGTCGCGGGATCCCTCGTCGGCTGGAACAACCAGGCCAGGTGGACGACGGCGTCCGCGCCCTCGAAGATCCGTGCCAGGTCCCCGGTGGCGACGTCCGCCTGCCGCCAGTCGGTGCGGTCGGCCCGCCACCCGGGCAGCCTGCGGGCGACCCCCACGATCGAGGCCACGCCGTCGTCGGCGGCCAGCGCGCGTACCAAGCTGGTGCCGACGTTCCCGGTTGCTCCGACCACAACGACTCTCATGCGTGCTCCGCTGCCCGGCCTTCCCTCGGCGAAACCCCGCTGAGCTGCCGAATCATGGCTGGAGCAGGATCTTGACCGCGCCGTCGGCCTTCTTCTGGAACATCTCGTACGCCATCGGCGCCTGGTCGAGCGGCAGCCGGTGCGTGGTCAGGTCCATCACGCCCAGCGGATCGGCGTCGTCGGTCACCAACGGCATCAGCGCGCTGATCCACCGCCTGACGTGAGCCTGGCCCATGCGCATCGTGATGCCTTTGTCGAACATGCGCAGCATCGGCAGCGGATCGGTCATGCCGCCGTACACGCCGATGACCGAGATGACGCCGCCCCTGCGCACGGTGTCGATGGACTGGTTGAGCGCCGCCAGGCGGTCGACCCCCGCGTTGGACATCAGCGGCGCCGCCACCGCGCCTGGCAGCAGCCCCGTGAGGGCCTGGGCGATCTTCGCGGCGGGTGAGCCGTGGGCCTCCATGCCGACCGCCTCGATGACCGAGTCGGTGCCGCGCCCTGACGTGAGCCGGCGGATCGCTCCAGGCACGTCGGAGACCTCGCTGGCGTCGACGACCTCGATGCCGTGGCGGCGGGCCAGGTCGAGCCGGCGGTTGATGCCGTCCACTCCGATCACGCGGTGGCCGAGGTGGCGGGCGATACGGGCGCACATCTGGCCGATGGGGCCGAGGCCGAAGACGGTGACGCTGCCGCCCTCCGGGATGTCCGCGTACTCGACGGCCTGCCAGGAGGTCGGCAGCACGTCGGACAGGTAGAGGAAGCGCTCGTCCGGCGGGCCCTCCGGGACCTTGATCGGGCCGAACTGGGCCTCGGGCACCCGCAGGTACTCCGCCTGCCCGCCGGGCACCTGGCCGTACAGCTTGGTGTAGCCGAACAGGGCGGCGCCGGTGCCCTGCTCGCGTACCTGGGTGGTCTCGCACTGGGCGTAGAGCTCCATCCCGCACATGTGGCAGTGGCCGCAGGCGATGTTGAACGGGATGACCACGCGGTCGCCGGGCCGGATGTTGCCGATGGCGGCGCCGACCTCCTCGACGATGCCCATGGGCTCGTGCCCGAGGATGTCGCCCTCGGCCAGGAACGGCCCGAGCACCTCGTACAGATGCAGGTCGGAGCCGCAGATGCCGGTGCTGGTGATCCGGATGATCGCGTCGTTGGGCTCCTTGATGGCCGGGTCGGGGACCTCGTCGACGCGGATGTCGCGCTTGCCGTGCCAGGTGACCGCCTTCATGGTGTCTCCTCAATGCTTGGGCACGAAAGCCGCATACCCCCACATAGAGCATCAAACCGAGCCAGCTATACCACCGTAATAGGGGTCTTTTGACACGACCACTCCTCGTGGACAGGTGCGTACCGTAACGACACCCCCCAGTACGAGGAGAGTCGCACATGCTCCCCAGGAAGACAGGGCGTCACGTCGGGCGGCTCGGGCAACTGCTCGTCCGGCGGCACGACGTACTTCCAGCCGGCCAACGAGATCCTCACCACCTACGGCCTCACGCTGGCCACCCAGGGCGGCGGCGGGACGAGCACGCCGACCGTCTCGGGTCCGGGCCGGTCACCCCCTCCCCGGCCCGGACCGTGAGCAACACCATCACGCCCAGGTACGGCCACCACGGCCGCACCTGGGCGTGACCTTGTCCGGTGCCATGACTCTCCGTGACTGCTGTGGCAAAAGAAGTCTTGAGCTACCGAAGAGTCTTTACACGCTGAGTATTCGATGACTAACTATTGGTAGTGACTCGACTGACAGAAGGAGCCGCGCGCATGCCGGTGAGCTTCACTCAGCACTCCCTTGGTGCACTCATCGAGCGGCGGCTGTTCACCTTCCTCGAAACCTGGCGCAACCCGGTGTCCGATCCCGACGTCGAGGCGGCGTACGAGCTGCTGGGCGACTTCATCCTGCGCGGCGGCAAGCGCATCAGGCCGCAGCTGTGCTACTGGGGCTGGCGCGGGGCGGGCGGCGACGACTGCGACGAGATCATCAGCGCCGCCGCGGCCCTGGAGCTGTGTCACGCCGGCCTGCTCATCCACGACGACATCATGGACGGGAGCGAGCTGCGCCGTGGCCGGGCCACGGTGCACAAGGGCCTGGCAGGGCTGCACGAGGGGCCGGGCGCGGACGCGTTCGGGCAGGCGGGCGGCATCCTGCTCGGCACGCTCAGCCTGGCCTGGTCCGACACGTTGCTGTCGTCGTGCGGCGTGGAGCCGCGCCGGCTGCGGGCCGCCCACCACCTGTTCGACGCCATGCGCACCGAGGTCATCAGCGGCCAGTACCTCGACGTCCTCGCCCAGATCCGCTCAGGCGCGAGCGTGGCGGAGGCGCTCACCGTGATCCGCTTCAAGACGGCGAAATACACCGTCGAACGGCCACTGCAGATCGGCGGGGCGCTGGCCGGCGCCTCCATGGAGCTGCTGGAGTCCTACTCCGACTTCGGACTGCCGCTCGGTGAGGCCTTCCAGTTACGCGACGACGTGCTCGGCACGTTCGGCTCGTCGGCGGAGACCGGCAAGTCGGCGCTGGACGACCTGCGCGAGGGCAAGCACACGGTGCTGTTCGCCCACGCCACGCACAACGCCTCGCCGGCGCAGCTCCAGCACCTGCGTCGCTGGCACGGCGACCCGGAGCTGAGCGAGGAGCGCGCGGCCGACCTGCGCCAGGTCCTGCGCGACACCGGGGCACTCGCCAAGGTCGAGGAAATGATCAGCGAACGCGTGCACGAGGCCGTCACGGCCCTGGACAAGGCGCCGATCGAGCCGGCGGCCGCGAGCGCGCTCGCCGTGCTGGCCGACCAGTTGGCGCACCGCACCAAGTAGGGGGTTCACCCAGATGGGACGGGTACTTCTCGCCGCCCCGCGCGGCTTCTGCGCGGGCGTGGACCGCGCGATCGTCACCGTTGAGGAGGCGCTGGACCGTTACGGCCCTCCCGTGTACGTCCGCAAGCAGATCGTCCACAACACCCACGTGATCGAGGACCTCACCAGGCGCGGCGCGGTCTTCGTCGACGAGCTCGACGAGGTCCCCGACGGCGCGCTGGTGGTCTTCTCTGCCCACGGCGTCGCGCCGGCGGTCAAGGAGGAGGCGGAGCGGCGCGCGATGCTGACGATCGACGCGACCTGCCCACTGGTCACGAAGGTCCACAAAGAGGCCGTACGCATGGCGGAAGAGGGCTACGAGATCGTGCTCATCGGGCACGCGGAGCACGAGGAGGTCGAGGGCACGCTCGGCGAGGCCCCCGGCCGCATCCACGTCGTCGACCCGGCCCGGCCTGACGAGGTGACGGCGAGCGGCGCCGGTCCTGTGAGCTGGCTGTCGCAGACCACGCTGGCCGTGGACGAGACCATGCGGGCCGTCGCCGGGCTGCGCCGGCGCTTCCCGCACCTGGCCGATCCGCCGAGCGCCGACATCTGCTACGCCAGCCAGAACCGCCAGGAGGCGATCACCAGGATCGCCCCGCGCTGCGATCTGATCATCGTCGTCGGCTCGGCCAACTCCTCCAACTCCCAGCGGCTGGTCGAGGTCGCGCTGAACGCGGGGGCGGGCGCGGCCTACCTGGTCGACCGGGCCGCCGACGCCGACGAGCGATGGCTCGGCGGCGTGCGGACCGTCGGGATCAGCTCCGGCGCCTCCGTGCCGGAGTGGCCGGTGGAGGAGTTACTCGGCTGGCTCGCCGCCCGCGGATACGCCGACGTCGAGCCGGTGACGCTGACCGAGGAGACCCTCACGTTCTCGCTTCCCCCCGAGTTGCGATCACCTCGCAACCCCGAATAGCCCTCACACGGAAACAGGTGGTGCACGAATGACCGAAACGACTGACTCGACCGCGCCGGAGACCGCCAACGGCCGGCTCAGCCTCAGCACGGATGCCGCCAGGCAGCTCGCGACCACGACCAAGACGCCGCCGCAGATGCAGGAGATCACCTCACGGTGGCTGCTGCGGCTGCTGCCGTGGGTGCAGTGCTCCGGCGGCGTGTTCCGGGTCAACCGGCGGCTGACCTACACGCTGGGCGACGGGCGCATCACGTTCAGCACGACGGGCTCGGCGGTGCGGGTCATCCCCGCCGAGCTCACCGAGCTGCCCATGCTGCGCGGCTTCGACGACATGGAGGTGCTCGAAGCGCTGGCCGACCGGTTCACCCAGCGCGAGCTCGAAGCCGACGAGAAGATCGTCTCGGAGGGCGCCCCGGCCGACCAGCTCGTCCTCATCGCCCACGGCCGGGTGCGCAAGGTCGGTCAGGGCGCGTACGGCGACGAGCAGAACCTCGGGGTCCTGGCCGACGGCGACTACCTCGGCGAGCAGACCCTCGCGGGCGGCGGCCCGTTCGAGTTCACCGCGCGGACCAAGACGGCCACCACCGTGCTCACGCTCTCCAAGCAGGACTTCGAGCAGATCGCCGAGCGGTCCCCCGCGCTGCGCGAGCACGTGGACAACTGGCGCACCAGCGGCGACCGCGCCCAGAACGAGTACGGCGAGGCCGCGATCGACATGTCCGCCGGCCACGTCGGCGAGGCCGTCCTGCCCGGCACGTTCGTCGACTACGAGCAGAGCCCCCGCGAGTACGAACTGAGCGTGGCCCAGACCGTCCTGCACGTGCACAGCCGGGTCTCCGACCTGTACAACCAGCCGATGAACCAGCTCGACCAGCAGCTCCGCCTCACGGTCGAGGCCCTGCGCGAGCGCCAGGAGCACGAGCTGGTCAACAACAGGGAGTTCGGCCTGCTCCACAACGCCGACTTCAGCCAGCGCATCCGCACCCGCACAGGACCGCCCACGCCTGACGACCTCGACGACCTGCTGTCGACCGTGTGGAAGGACCCGGCGTTCTTCCTGGCGCACCCGAAGGCCATCGCCGCCTTCGGCAGGGAGTGCAGCAAGCGTGGCATCTACCCGCAGTCCAGCGAGTTCGGCGGGCAGCGGGTCCCGGCCTGGCGCGGGGTGCCGATCTTCCCGTGCAACAAGATCCCGGTGTCCGGCACGCGTACGACGTCGTTCCTGCTGATGCGTACCGGACAGGAGAACCAAGGGGTTGTCGGGCTGCACCAGACGGGCATTCCTGACGAGTACCAGCCGAGCCTGTCCGTCCGGTTCATGAGCATCAACGAGAAGGCGGTCATCTCCTACCTGGTCAGCGCCTACTACTCGGCCGCCGTGCTCGTGCCCGACGCGCTCGGAGTTCTGGAGGACGTCGAGCTCGGCCGGAACGGCTAGATCCCAGATCCCCGTTCACGCACGTGCCGCCCCGTGCCGCCTCGTGCCGCCTCGTGGGGGCCCGGGGCGGCGTGCGGTGCCGGTCGTTCGTTGCCCGCCGGTCGTCGTTGCCGGAGTGGTCGTCGTTGCCCGAGTGAAGGAGTGACCTTGTCCCAGCCGTTCGAACTGCCCGACTTCTACGTGCCGTATCCCGCGCGGCTCAACCCGCACGTCGAAGAGGCACGCGCGCACTCCGGACAGTGGGCGGGCGACATGGGCATGCTGGCCGGCTCGGGCGTGTGGGAGCGGGCCGACCTCGACGCCCACGACTACGCGCTGTTGTGCGCGTACACCCATCCGGACTGCGACGCCGCGGAGCTCTGCCTGATCACGGAGTGGTACGTGTGGGTGTTCTTCTTCGACGACCACTTCCTCCAGGTGTTCAAGCGCACCGGCGACTACGCGGGCAGCAAGACCTACCTCGACCGGCTGCCGCTGTTCATGCCGATGGGCGCGGATCTGTCCATGCCCGAGCCGGCCAACCCGGTCGAGGCGGGCCTGGCCGACCTGTGGACGCGTACGGTGCCCGGCATGTCGGCGAGCTGGCGTGAGCGTTTCGCGGAGAGCACCCGCAACCTGCTCGACGAGTCGCTGTGGGAGCTGGCCAACATCAACAGGGGCCGGGTGGCCAACCCCGTCGAGTACATCGAGATGCGGCGCAAGGTCGGCGGGGCGCCGTGGTCGGCGGGGCTCGTGGAGCACGCGGTGGGGGCCGAGGTGCCCGCGCGGGTCGCCGGGACGCGGCCGATGCGGGTGCTGCGGGACGCGTTCTCCGACGCGGTGCACCTGCGCAACGACCTGTTCTCCTACCAGCGGGAGGTGCGGGACGAGGGCGAGCTGAGCAACGGCGTGCTGGTGCTGGAGAAGTTCCTCGGCTCCACCACGCAGGAGGCCGCGAACGCCGTCAACGACCTGCTCACCTCGCGGTTGCAGCAGTTCGAGCACACGGTGTTCTTCGAGCTCGGGCCGATGTTCGTGGAGCACGCCGTCGATCCGCTCTCCGCCGCGGGAGTGCTGGCCTACGTCAAGGGGCTGCAGGACTGGCAGTCGGGCGGGCACGAGTGGCACCTGCGTTCCAGCCGCTACATGAACGAGCGGGCGAAGGCGGGCCGGCCGCTGGGCATGTCGTCGATCGTCGACCTGCTCGGGGCCAAGCGCGTACGCAACTTCACCCACGTCCCGTACCAGCGGGTGGGGCCCGTTCAGATCCCCGACCTGTACGTGCCCTTCGAGCTCAGACTCTCCCCGCACCTCGACCGCGCGCGGCGCGACACCGTGGCGTGGGGCACGGAGATGGGCCTGCTGGAGGCCGGGGTGGTGGGCGCGGCCGTGTGGGACCCGGACAAGCTGATCGACTTCGACTTCGCGCTCGCCGCGGCGGGCATGTGTCCCGACGCCGGGCCCGAGGAGCTGGCCCTGGTGTCGCACTGGCTGACCTGGGGGACGTACGGAGACGACTACTTCCCCGTCGTCTTCGGCAGGTCCGGCAACCTGGCCGCGGCGAGGATCGCGGTGGACCGGCTCTCGGCGTTCATGCCGCTGGACGGCTCACCGGTGCCGCCGCCCGCGAGCGCGCTGGAGCGGTCCATGGGCGACCTGTGGGCGCGTACGGCGGGGCCGATGCCGCCCGCCGCGCGGCGCAAGCTGCGTGCGGACGTCGAGTCGATGTGCTCGGCGTGGCTGTGGGAGCTGGCCAACGAGCTGGCTCACCATGTCCCCGACCCCGTGGACTACATGGAGATGCGCAGGCTGACCTTCGGCGGCGAGTTGACGATGGACATGTGCCGACTTCGGCACACGAAGGGCATCTCCGAGGAGCTCTACCGCAGCGGCCCGATGCGGGCGCTGGAGAACGCGATGACGGACTGCGGCGTGCTCGTCAACGACATCTTCTCCTATCAGAAGGAGATCGAGTTCGAGGGCGAGGTGCACAACTGCATCCTGGTCGTACGCAACTTCTTCGACTGCGACTACCCGGCGGCCCTCACCATCGTCAATGACCTGCTCACGTCGCGGATGAAGCAGTTCGAGCACATCGTCGAGCACGAGTTGCCGATCCTGGGCGACGAGTTCGGGCTCGACGCGGACGGGCGGCGTGAGCTCGATGGCTATGTCGCCGAGCTGCGGAACTGGGTGACCGGCATACTCAACTGGCATCGTCACTGCAGGCGCTACGACGAGGAGACCCTGCGCCGGCACAAGCGACCGCCGCGCCCGTGCCTCGGCGGGCCGACGGGGCTCGGCACCTCGGCCGCGACGGCTATCTGGGCAGGCCGTGCGTACGAGCCTCGGCGTACCAGCCCATCATGCGCAGCAAGCGCCGCTGGTACGGCGTGACGTTGTGCAGGCGGATCCAGCGTTGTGCCGGCGGCAGCGTGGGCATGACGAGCACGCGCAGCCCGGAGAGGTCGATGAAGGTGAGCCTGCCGGTGTCGACCACGATGTAGTCGCCTTCGCCTTCGCGTTCTCGGCATCTCACCAGGGCGCTGGCCAGGGCGGGGCTGTTGGTGGCGTCGATCTCGCCGATCAGCGTGACGGCTGGGGCTTCGAGCGCGGCGCGCACCGTGATCTTGAGCTGCTCGTCCTGGTAGAGGAGCCGGTCTTCGACGTCACTCACGGCCTTCACACCCCCCAACACGCGCATTCTGGGGGTTCTAGCCGGACCTGCCACTGACAGGGATCACCGCCATAGCGATTAACCCAAAACTAGGCTACACGACGCATCATTCGATATGTAATTTTCGCCGGAAAATGACTGAATTACGGTGAAATTATGAAGGGGTACGCCTGACACCCTGTCATAGCCGGTGTTGTGTCGCGCCCGCGCCTGGTGTTGTGTCACGCCGACGCCTGATGCTGTGTGCCGCGCCCGCGTCGTGCCCGCGCCCTGC
>NZ_JADOGI010000480.1 GCF_015645445.1 Nonomuraea cypriaca
CTGTGGCACATCCTCCCGGCCATCGACATGGCCCGCGCCAACCTGGCCCTCGGCGCCCTGACGGGCGGGCGGCCCATCTGGACACCGCGCGGGTCGTGGCGGGCAGCGTCGTGTCCACAGCGGCGGCCGGGGTGCTGCTCTGCGAGTTGCGCCGCCACCGTGGCCTGCTGACGCCCGTGATGCTGCATTTATCCACCAACTCGCTCGGCTATCTCTTCGCCCGGATCGCGGCCGAACTCAAGCCCGTACCCGTCGCGTCCGCCAAAGCCGGTTCTGAACATCCATCCGGCATGAGGCTCACCGGAGGTCGATGACGGCGCGGTAGCGGGCGCGGCCGTGACGAACGTGGTCGACGGCCTGGTCGATCTGATCGAGGGGGAAGACTTCGACCTGGGCGTGAATGCCGTGCAGGGCCGCGAAGTCCAGGAGTTGCCGGGTGACGGCGGGTGGCCCGACCACAGCCGAGACCAGGGACTTCTCCGCGGGCAGGATGCTGAGCTGGCTGATGGTGAAAGGGCTGGTGGGCACGCCGACCACGCACAGCTTTCCGCGCGGGCGCAGTGCGGCGAAATAGTCGTCCCAGGGCAGGTCGGCACCAACGGTATCGAGGATGAAGTCGAACCGCCCATGCGCTTGCGGCACTTCGCAGGCGCTCAGGAAGTCGTGGGCGCCGAAGCGGTGGGCGTCGTCAGCCTTGTCGATGCTGGTGGAGATGGCGGTGACGTGGCAGCCCCACGCGGCCAGGATCTGGAGGGCGAGGTGCCCCAGGCCACCGACGCCGACCACGGCGACACGGTCGGTAGGCCGTACGCCGTGCCCCACGATGGCGTTGAAGACCGTTGTACCCGCACACAGCAGCGGGGCAGCCTCGGCGGAGGTCAGGGCCTCAGGGATAGGGACGACGTGGCGCCAGTCGCCGGCGCGTATGTGGCTGGCGAAGGTGCCACCCTGGTCGCGGAAGACCACATCGTCCTTCTCCGGACACAGGTGCTGGCGTCCGGACAGGCACCATTCGCAGCGGAAGCAGGAGCCGGCGGTGGCCCCCACCCCGACGCGCCGGCCGACCTGGAGGTGGCGGGGATCGACGGCGGAGCCGACGGCCGTCACGACGCCGACGCCTTCGTGTCCGGGAACGAGGGGAAAGCGGGCCTGACCGTAGTGGTCGTCGATCATGCCCAGGTCGGTCTGGCAGATGCCGCTGTGGGTAAGTGCCACGTCGACTTCGAGCGGGCCGAGCGGCGCGGGCTGGTACTCGTGGAGACGGGTGGGCCCTCCTGCGCGGTCCACCACATGGGCGCGAACGGTCATGATGTGTCCAATCACGGGGTGAGAGTTACTCGGGTGAGCCGAGGACGAGGGCGATGGCGACCTCGATGTGCCGGGCGCGGTCCTCGGGCCGGATGGTGAGGTGCTTGACGCCCGCCGAGACGGCGAGCAGGTGGTAAGCGAGGTCCTCGGCGGAGATACCCCGGGTGCGCTCCGGTCCCCCCTCGGCGCGGAGCACGGCGGCCACCGCGTCGATGACGAAGCGCTCCAGGTCGTGCAGGAGCGACTCGCCCAGCGTGTTCGCTGCGGCGAGGAGCTCGTTCACCGCCTCGCTGGTCGCCGTGGCGGCGGGCCCGTGCACCGCGAGGAGGGCTCCCAGCAGGCGCTCGTGCGCCGTCGGTTCCGTCCTGGCCAGCGCCTGGGCGACGGCTTCCTGGGTCCGGGCGATGACGCGGCGCAGGCTGGCGTGGAAGATCTCCTGCTTGTTCTTGAAATGCAGGTACAGACCCTGGCGGGAGAGTCCGGCCGCCTCGGCGAGGTCGTCCATGGAGGTCTTGCGCAGACCGAAGCGCAGAAAGACCGGCACCGCGGCGTCCGCGATCTCCTCGCTCCGGGACAGCGCCTGCTTGTCCTCGCCCGTCATGCGCGCACCCGCCCTGCCCGGAGCCTGCCGCCCGGCGCGTTGGTGTCGGTGGCGGCCCGCTCGCGGTTGCCGGAGTTCGCCCCGGCCACGTCCGCCGTCCGGTCCGCCG
>NZ_JADOGI010000481.1 GCF_015645445.1 Nonomuraea cypriaca
GGGGGTGGGATGGGCGGTGGCACGGCCGGTTCTGTGCCACATCCGGCGGCCACCAGCAGGACCAGCATCAGCAGCGCGAGCAGCGGCAACGTGGCCTCCCCACGAGAACACGGTGGGGAGGAAACTGATCTTACGCCTCTCAACCGGGCACAGCTCGCCCGGGCGCGCTACCGGGCGAGCAGGTCGCGGAGCGCCTTGACGACCTCCGCCGGGGCCTCTTCGGCCATGAAGTGCCCGCAGGAGACCGTCCGGTGCTCCAGGTCCTGCGCCCAGGCCCGCCAGAGGGCGGCGGCGTCGTAGCCGAGGGCGGCGCCCCAGTCCTGCTGCAGTACGGTCACCGGCATCCGCAGCCGGGTCCCCGTCTGCCGATCGGCCTCGTCGTGCTCGACGTCGACGCCGGCCGAGGCGCGGTAGTCTGCGACGATCGAGGGGATCGCCCCGCGGCATGCCCTCAGGTAGGCGGCGCGTACGTCGGCCGGGATCGCGTTCGGGTCGTTGGCCCAGAGGTCGAGGAAGTGACCGAAGAACCGGTCCGCCGAACCGCTGATCATGGCCTCGGGCAGCCCGGGCGGCTGCGCCATCAGGTACAGGTGGAAGCCGACGGCGGCGGACGCGCCGCGCATCACGTCCCACATGTCGAGGGTGGGCAGGACGTCCAGCGAGGCCAGGTGCGTGACCGCATCGGGGTGGTCGAGCCCGGCGCGTACGGCGACCAGGGCGCCACGGTCGTGCCCCGCCAGCGCGAACCTCTCGTGGCCGAGCGCGCGGGCGAGGGCCACGACGTCGGCGGCCATGGTGCGCTTGGCGTACGTCTGCCCGTCGTCCTCCGGTTTGTCGCTGTCGCCGTAGCCGCGCAGGTCGGGGCAGATGACCGTGTGGTCGGCGGCCAGGTCGGCGGCGACGTGCCGCCACATCAGGTGGGTCTGCGGGAAGCCGTGCAACAGCACGACGGGGCTGCCCGTGCCGCCCACCGCGACGTTGAGCGCCACCCCGTCGGCGACGGTGACCCGCCGCTGAGCGAATCCGCTGATCTTCATGCCGGTCCTCTTCCTGACTGGTACGCGTTTCCGGGTGATGTGTTTTCAGGTCGTGCTTCCCGGTGGTACGCGCTTCTGGGTGATATGCGCTTCTTCGGTGATGTGCGCTTTCGGGTGGTACGTGCTCAGCCTGCCGACCGTGGATCAGCACCTGGTCAGCGGCGGCTCAGTTGGGTGGCGGGGGCGGTTAGTTTGGGTGGGCGATGGTGAGTTTCGGTGTGCTGGGCCCGTTGACCGCCGAGAACGAGCACGGCCCGGTCAATCTCAAGGGCCCGCGGCACCGCGCCGTCCTGGCCAGGCTGCTGGTCGCCAGGGGCCGGGTCGTGCCGGTCAGATGGCTGATCGGCGACCTCTGGGACGATCCGCCCGAGGGGGCGCTGGGCGCCGTGCAGACGTTCGTCGGCGCGCTGCGGAAGGCCCTGGAGCCGGACCGGCCGCCCCGCACACCGTCCCGGCTGCTGGTCACGGCGTCACCCGGGTACGCGCTGCGCCCCGATCCCGGGGCGGTGGACGCCTGGCGCTTCGAGACCGCGCTCGCCGCGTCCGCCCGACTGATGGCCGGCGGCGAGGCCGAGCAGGCGCGCGTGCTGCTGGACGAGGCCCTCATGTGGTGGCGGGGACCGGCGTACGCGGAGTTCGCCGACGAGGGCTGGGCGCGGGGCGAGGCGGCGCGGCTGGGCGAACTACGCCCCCTGGCCGTGGAACGCCGGGCCGAGGCGGCGCTGGCCTCGGGTCAGGCGGCCGAGTCCGTGCCGGATCTGGAAGCGCATGTCGCGGGTGAGCCACTACGCGAGGACGGGTGGCGACTGCTGGCCTTGGCGCTCTACCGTACGGGCCGGCAGGGAGACGCGCTGGCCACGCTACGACGCGCCCGCCGAGTTCTCCGAACGGAACTCGGCGTTGACCCCGGACCCAACCTACGCCGCCTAGAAACCGACATTCTCACCCAAGCCCCCCACCTCACCACCCC
>NZ_JADOGI010000482.1 GCF_015645445.1 Nonomuraea cypriaca
GGGTGGCGCCCTGGACGGGGCCGTGGGCGGGGACGGCCGTGTGGGCGGCGCCCGTGGTTGTCAGGCTGAGGGCCAGGTCGCGGGCGTGCAGGGCGTCGATGGCCAGGAAGGCGCAGGTGGGGCCCGAGCCGGAGACGATCGCGCCCAGGGCGCCGTGCTGGCGGCCCGCATCGAGGGTCGGGGCGAGCTCTGGCCGGAGGTTGAGTGCGGCGGGCTGGAGGTCGTTGCTCAGGTGCGCGCCCAGGGCGTAGGCGTCGCCGGTGCCCAGGGCTTCCAGGAGCGGGTCGTTCGCCTGGGGCCAGGGGACGTGGGCCCCCGCGGCCTCGCGGAGACGATCGCATTCGGCGTAGACGCTGGCCGTGGACAGGCCGCCGTCGGCCAGGGCGAACACCCAGTGGAACGTGCCGCCCGTCGGGAGCTCGCTCAACTGCTCGCCGCGGCCGGTCCCGACAGCGGTGCCGCCGAGCAGCGAGAACGGTACGTCGCTGCCCAGGTCGCCGGCGATCTCCATGAGATCGTCGAAGGGCAGCCCCAGCCCCCAGAGCTCATTGCACGCCACGAGAGCACCGGCGGCGTCGGCACTGCCACCCGCCATGCCACCCGCCACCGGGATGGCCTTCTGGATCACCAGATCGGCGCCGTAGGTGCGGCCCGCGTGCTTGGCGAGGGCGCGAGCGGCCCGGATGGCCAGATTGCTGTCGTCAACCGGCACCTGGTCGGACCATTTGCCGTTGACCACCACGGTGATCGACTCGGACTCCTTGGCCACCACCTCATCGAAGATCGAAACCGCGTGGAAGACGTTGACCAGGTCGTGGTAGCCATCCTCCCTGAGCGGGCCGACAGAAAGCTGCACGTTGACCTTCGCAGGCACACGTACGGTCACCGAACTCATCGATCTTCTGCCACTCTCATCACTTGCCGGGGTCAAGGACACTCGATGCTATCGAGGCGCGCGCCCCTGACATGCGGTTCTCGAAATATGACTCGGCGATCGACGGATTCGACAATACGCAGGGTCAGGTTGATGGATATTTGCCCCGATGGTCATCGGTAACGCAAAGTGATACCAGAGATCGCTCTTGAGGGAAATGTCCCCCTCATCCTGGGCCTCTCGCGCAGCCCCGAACCTGGCGTGTTGCGCGGCCCCGAACCTGGCATGCGCGTAACGGCCGACGCGAATGCTGTCCGGGCTGGTCGGACGACTGGTGGGGGTCTGTGCGGCGGGTCAGCCGGGGCGTACGGCGCCGCGGAAGTTGGCGCGGTAGTAAGCCGAGCCCAGGAAGTCGGTCTTCCGCACCACGTCACCCGTCTTGGGGGCGTGGATCATCAGTCTTCCCCCGAGATACAGGGCCACGTGGGTCGGATCGCCCCGGCCCCCGCCGAAGAACAGCAGGTCACCGACGCGGCGGGCGCGGAGCGGGATGCGGCGGCCCTGGCGGAACTGGGCGCCGGTGTAGTGGCTGAGCGTCACACCCGCTTTGGACCAGGCGTAGAGGGTCAGGCCGCTGCAGTCGAAGCCTCTGGTGCTCGATCCCCTGCCTATCCCGATGGTGGGACCCTTCGCTGAGCCCCCTCCCCAGGAGAAGGAGATGCCCAGTTGGCCCAGGGCGGCGGAGGCGGCCAGTTCGCCACGACTGCGCTCGGCTGCTCGGGCCGGGCCGGCGAAGAGGGCGAGGGCCGCGCAGAGCCCTCCGGTGATGACGAACCACAGCAAGGCGAGACGACGGATCACGGTCGGCCTCCTGAGCCGGTAGCGACGAGGAGACCGGCTCACGGCCGGCCTCCCGCGTCTGCAGGGACGAGGAGACCGGCTGACGCCGACCTCCTGCGCCGGCAGAGGCGCGGGGGCCGACTCGCGATTGGGCCTCCGGGCAAAGGCGAGGGGGCCTGATCTACGCTTCCGGGCAGGGCCGAGGAGGCGGGATTGCCGGTCTGGTCTCGTTGGGGGATGGGAGGCCAGGATGGCGAGGCGGGTGG
>NZ_JADOGI010000483.1 GCF_015645445.1 Nonomuraea cypriaca
GCCATCGTGAACGGTCCTTCCGGGGGACGTGAGACCTCTCCCTTCGACCGTCACACGATGGCTCACTTTATGCCAGAGATCCGTCACTGATCGTCACGATTTACACCACTCCACGGGACGCCACCCACGGCAATGCATCATCCCGGCATCAGAAAGCCGGAGGTCAGCAATGCAAAATGGCGCGTTCGACCCAATCGAGCTACCCGCGACTGTCTGGGACCGGGAACAAACCCGGGCAATGCTCAGGGAACGCGACATCGCCGGACTTTTCGGCCTTGCAGCAAAATACGGAGCCAGTCAAGTCCGCATCGGCACGGCCACCGGCCTCGGTCAGCCCCGCGTCAACAAGATCATTCACGGCGACGGAGCGGTCAAAGAACTCGCCGTCATCGAACGCATAGCCGCCGGCCTGCGTCTGCCCGATCACGCCCGCATGCTCCTGGGTCTGGCCCCACTGGATATGGCCTCTCCCACCGGCGACTACGACAACGAGCACGAGGAACAGACGAGCGAGTTGCTCACCCGCCTGGACGCCGCGACAAGCATCGACTCCACCACAGTCATGATCCTTCACACCGACACCAACAACCTGCGCTTCCTGGACCGCAAGCTCGGCGGTCCAGCTATCGCTGACAAGATGCGTGCCCAGGTGTCTCAGATCGAACGCGCCCACCGCCACGCGATACGACATGGCATCCGCGCCCAACTCGCCCACCTGCTCGCCGAAACCGCCTCACTGGCCGGCTGGCAGGCCATCAACACCCTCGCTCTCAACGACGCCTGGACCCACTACGAGCGCGCCAAAGCCGCCGCCTACGAAGCCGAAGACCCTTCCCTCCTCGCCACCGCGGGCAATCATCGAGGGAACCTCCGCCATCGGAATCCACTCGATCCGATCGGCCTCCACCTCACCCTCAGGCTTGCCCACCAGGTCAGCCCCACGCGCCACGAACAGCAGGTGCTCCGCATCCACCATGCCGGCCATGGGCTGATAGCTCACCAGGTGTTCGACATTCTTCGGCCGGTATCCGGTCTCCTCCTCGACTTCCCGGATAGCGGTTGTGATTGGATCCTCACCTGCGTCGACCAGCCCGCCGGGAAGCTCCCACCCCCACCGATCGAACACGAACCGATGCCGCCACATCAGCAAGACCCGATCCTGCTCATCCAGCACGACAGCAATCGCAGCCCGATCCAGATGCACCACGTGATGCTCGAACCGCTCCCCACCCGGGATCTCCACATCGGCCAGCCCCAGCCGAATCCACCGGTTGTCGTAGATCAGCCGTTCTCCGTGCACGACCCAGCGCGTCAGCTCAGCGTCATCAGCCACACCGCGACGCTACCGTCTTGCCCATCTGCGGTACACGTCTTCAGAGCGAGAGCCGAGGTAGCTATACCGGCAGCATCTCCGTGCAGTAGGTGGAGGTTCCTCCTTGCCACCTCCCGAAGATCGCGTTGAGATGTCTCCGGTGCCTCACCGCGACGAGGTGAAGGTGGCCGAGAACACCCGCCGCCACATCACGTGGTTCCATGAGATTTTCAGAGGGTTCACAGTGAGAAGCTGCTTATAGCCGTGGTGATCTGCTTAATGCGATGAAATAGCTCATCGAAGGTGATTATCGTTACGCCAGACAGGGCGCTTCGATATAGTTCGAAAGACTCACGCTTGGCTGTTGAATCGAGCTCTTTGATGGCGTTGCCTGCTATCACGATGCATGATGGTTCTGCCGATTCCCATTCGGCGTCTTGCGCTCTATGGCGATAATACTCTCGGGCCATTGTTTTGCGATAATGCAGTACTTGTGAAACTGCACCACTCAATGTACAGAGGTTGAAAGGCTGGCTTCTCGCGTTACGGCGGTTCGGGTTCGAGGATCAGTTCGGTCTGGGCGATGATGGCGTTGAGCAGGTCGGGCCGGTATTGCAGGCGCTTGAGATGGTGCTTGATGA
>NZ_JADOGI010000484.1 GCF_015645445.1 Nonomuraea cypriaca
CTTGTCCTCGCCCGTCATGCGCGCACCCGCCCTGCCCGGAGCCTGCCGCCCGGCGCGTTGGTGTCGGTGGCGGCCCGCTCGCGGTTGCCGGAGTTCGCCCCGGCCACGTCCGCCGTCCGGTCCGCCGAGTCAGGCATCCGGCGCTCAGTCCATGTCTGTGTCGTCATCACGCTCCTCGCTCGGCTTCTACTTTACAGAGTAGGTCTACTTTGTCTAGTATGAGCGATCTGTCAGGCCAAGATCACTCCCTTCGAAGAAGAGGCCATGAAGTCGCATCTCCGCAACACTCTTGCCGCCTGCGCCACCGCTGTGGCGGCCATGGTGGCACTCCCAGCTGCCCCCGCATTCGCCATCAACCACATAGATTGCAAGTACGACCTCAAACATGAATTCCTGACTATCGCCAACGATAAGAGCAGGCTCCACTGCTTCGCGAACGCAGGTTCGAAGAACGTGGCCATCTACGGCGCTTTTGCAGTGGAGACGGGGAACAACAAGGTTGTCATTACGTATATCGATGATCTGGGGGGCTCCTCCAAGCGCCTGACGCTCGGGAAATTTCAGGCGTGGCACCACACCGCCGTCCCGAGAGGGGTCCACGGCAAGATGCACAAGATCTCCAAGATCACCATCCTCTAAGCCTGTCTGAGAAACGGCGAATCCCGTCTCACGGCACTCAGAGGCGGGATCCGGCCCCAGTCGCCGGAAAGACGCCCTCTGGCGGAATCGCTACTATGGTGCTCTTCAGAGCCGTGTGCGGCGCGGTGTGAATCATGTACGGGCGGGCATCGCGAACCATGGCGACACCACCGAACCAGCCGGGTCAAAACGAATCCGAGGCGCGATGGAAGTACGGTTGCTGCGCTATGCGGTGACTCTGGCCGAGGAGTTGCACTTCGGGCGGGCAGCCGAACGGCACCACATCTCGCAGCAGCCCTTCGGGCAATACATCCGGCGACTGGAGCGCGAGGTCGGCACCCGCCTGTTCGAGCGGACCAGCCGGCGGGTGACCGTGACTCCGGCGGGTGCGCGACTCGTGGCCGAGGCGCGGCTGCTGCTCGAGGCAGTGGATCAGCTCGCCGAGCACGCCAGGTCGGATGGTGCGGGACGGGATGAGTGATGGCGCTCTGTGATTCTGGATCTGGCTCAAAGTCCGTGAATGGGTGACGGTGCGTGATGATCGTTAGGTCGTGAGGAGTACTCGTTTGCGCAGAAGCGGGAAACTCGCGCGGCCGAACATTTGGCGTTTGAGCATCTTGATGCGGTTGACGTGGCCTTCCACCGGGCCGGAACTCCAGGGCAGAGTCAGGCCGGCGGTGACGGCGTCGAGGTCGCGCTCGAGGCCGTTGGCGAAGGCGTGAAGCGCGGGCAGGTCTTCGGCTTTCACCGCGGTGAGCCAGCTCGGAAGGTCGTGGCCTCGGCGTTGGGTGAGCATGACGGCGAAGGAGCGGACCTGCTCGATAAGCGCGGCCAGTTCCGGGCAGCGGTCCAGGACGGTCTTGAGCTGGAGTTGGTGGGCTTCTTCGAGCTGGTCGGGGTGGGTAGCGAGCCAGCCGGTGACCTTGCGGACCGAAGGCGCGGGCGGGGCGACGGGGTGCGGGGCGCGCAGCGGCCGCATGTAAGCGCTGAGCGCGCCGTAGCTGCCGCGGTAGCCGAGCGCGATGATCTCTTCCAGCAGGCGGGTGGCATTACGCTCGCCCTCTTGCCAGCGCTGATGCAGGTAGGGCTTGAAGTCGTCGACGACGCTGGGTTTGTTGGTCCACTGACCCCACAACAGTTCCTCGGGTGAGGCGGCGTGGGCGTAGCGGATCTGGGGTGCCCCGATCTTTCCGGACACGGACCCAAGTAGGGTTTACGTGACACCCGGAAGGCAAGGTAGTGGCGAAGAAGCCGAGGCATTACTCTCCCGAATTGCGGGCCGAAGTCGTTAAGTACGT
>NZ_JADOGI010000485.1 GCF_015645445.1 Nonomuraea cypriaca
GGGTGGGATGGACGCGGGGGTTGTTGCGGGGTGCGGTGAGTAGCCGGGCGGCACAGGTTCGGGAGGTCAGGGCCGGGGTGCTGGCGTACGACGTGGTGGTCGAGAGGCGCGCCGCCGCCGAGGAGGACCGTGACCGCGCTCGTGACGAGCTCGCCTCCGCCCAGATGGCCCACGACAGGGCCGAACGCCTTCGAAACGAGCGGATTCGCGATCTGGCCGCCGCGCTGGGGGAGTGGGCGGCCGGTTGCTCGCAGCTTCGGCTCGACCCCGGCGAGATAGCAGACCTGGCGGAGCGGTTCGAGGCGGCCGACGAGTTGGTGGCGGTCGCCCGTACGGCCGCCGAGGTGCGGTTGGCGGGCGGCGAGCAACACCTCGCCGGGCTGCGCGAAGGGCTGGTGGCCGAGCGGGCCGAGTTGGCGCGGGAGCGTGAACGGCTCGACGGCCAGAGCGCGCTGGAGCCGCCCGCGCCGCACACCCGTACCGCCGCCAGGTTCGGGCGCCCGGGGATCCCGTTGTGGCGGGCGGTCGCGTTCAGGCCGGGCATCGATCCGGCGGCGCAGGCGGGCGTGGAGGCGGCGCTGGAAGCGGCGGGCCTGCTGGACCTGTGGCTGCTGCCAGACGACCGGTTCGACACGGGGGATGGCGATGCGTTGGGGGCGGTGGCGCCCTCCAGACCCGCGCCCGGTCACTTCGAGACAGGGGATGGCGACGGGTTGGGGATGGTGGCGCTTTCCAGGCCCGCGCCCGGCCAGAGCCTTGCGCACGTGTTGTCCACGGAGGTGGACTCGCCGGTTCAGGCCGATACCGTGCTCGCCGGCATCGCGTACGGGCCCACCGCGATCGGCGTCGACCATCCCGCGGCAGTCGGCGCCGACGGCACGTGGCGGCTTGGCCCAGCGGCGGGCCGCTGGGCCAAGCCTGAGCCCACCTACATCGGGGCCACCGCCCGCGAACGGGCCAGGCGCCGCCGCGTCGCCGAGCTGGACGACCGGCTGAGCGAGCTGTCCGGCCGCATCGCCGAGTGCGACCACCTGCTCGCCGACCTCGCGGGCGACCGCGACACGCTGGCCGCCGAGTTGCGGCGCAGGCCCGGCAGGAAGCCGTACGCCGACGCGGTCCAGGGGCTCGACGCCGCGGCGCGGAAGGTGGCACTGCTGGACGACCTGTTGCGGACGTACGAGCAGCGATTGCGGGAGCGCGAGAACGAGGCCGGCCGGTCGCTGCGGCGGCTCGCCGAGCTGGCGGCAGGCCACGCGTTGCCCACCTCGGCGGCCGCGCTCGACGACCTGGAGGAGGCACTGCGCACGGCCGAGGCGACAGGCACCGTCTGGCACGACCGTCGCGGCGACGCCCGCGTCGCCAGGGAGCGCGCCGAGCACGCCGCCGAGACCGCCCGCGAATACGAGGAGCTCGCGGTCAGGGCAGTCGAACGCGCCGAGGAGGCCGCGGCCGCCGCGATCATGCCGGCGGAGAAGCTGGCCGCGGTCGAGTCCACGGCCGGCGTCGAGCACCTGCGTGTCCTGGAGCAGCTCCGCGAGACCCAGACCGCCCACCAGACCTGCCGCCGTCTCATCAAGGCGATCAACGACGACGTGGCCAGGCTCAACGCCCGGCTCGGCCGGCTCTGGGGAGAGGTCGGCACGGCGGAGGAGAAGCACGCGGCGGCGGGCCGGGCGCTGGACGCGGCGTCCGACCGGTTCCGCCGCCTGGTTGCCGGCCACCTGCCCGCCGACGCATGGGCGACGCCCGAACACCCTCCGGACAGCGAGACGCCGGCGGTGCCGGGGGCGGCGGCGGGCGAGACGCCGGCGGTGCTGGGAGCTTCGGGCGCCGGGACGCCGGTGGTGCTGAGGGCTTCGGGCGCCGGGACGCCGGTGGTGCTGGGGGCGGTCCAGGGTGCGGCGGCGGTCCAGGGGGCGGTTTCGGGTGG
>NZ_JADOGI010000486.1 GCF_015645445.1 Nonomuraea cypriaca
CTAGGTAGCTGGTGTTAAGCGGGTCATCTCGACCCCGGGGTTTCGGGTGACTTCATTCGGTGCCGGACTACATGACCGCGAGCAACCTGTCCCGGGCATGGATTGTGTCGGTCTCGCGGCCTTGTGGAGTTATCCACAGGGCCGCTGGAGGCGTCCGTGGTCGGCCTGGGTAGGTAGCCCGACGAGTGTTATCCCTGGTCACGCTCCTGCCGTGGCCCACTGGCCGACGACGGTGGACCGGACGCCGAGGACGGCCAAGCGCGCCAGGTTGACCGCGGCGGCAAGCAAAGAGAAATCAGCGTCGATCTTGGCGGTGCCTCGGACCCTGGCTCGGCGTCCGCCGTGCCGTCGCCGCATCAGGTGCGCGATCTTGCGTTCGACCTTGGGCCGGGTCGCTCGGTAGCGGGCCAGCCAGTTCGGATCGCCACCGAGCTCTCGGCCTCGGGCCAGGTGTTCCTCATGTGGGTTGACATTGATCCTGCGGCCGTCTTTGGCCGTGGTGCACTGAGCGCGCAGCGGGCAGTCGGTGCAGGAAGCGCCGAAATAGGCCACTCCGCTGCCGTCGCCTTGCGGCCGGATCGTGGCCCTGACCTGGTTGGGGCAGGTGACCTGCCCGGCCTGCAGATCGACGGTGAAGACTTCCTTGGAGAATCGTCCCTGCGGCGCGCTGGACGGCTGGACCTTGACCATCGGCTCGATGCCCGCCCCGGACAGTTGGGCCAGCACCGGCCCGATGCCGTAGGCGGCATCGCCATAGACCTCGGTCTGCTCGGTCTGCTCGGTCTGCTCGGTCTGCTCGCTCTGCTCGGTCTGCTCGGTCTGCTCGGTCTGCTCGGGAGGAGATCGGCCAGTAGCTCGATGGCGGGCTCAGCATCGCCGACGTTACCCGCAGTCACTCGGGTGGCGGTGATGATCTCACTGTCGGGGTCCTCGGCGATGTGCCCCTTGTAGCCGTCGAAGGATCGGCTGACGGTCTTGCGGCCATGCCGGGCCTCGACATCCACGGTGGAGATGATGCGGTCCTTGGCCACCTTCTTGCGAGCGATCCGGAACATGCCGTCCTCGCCGTGGTCCAGGTCCTGGCCCAGCACCGTGGCCAGCAACCGCGCCGCCTGCCCGACCTCGGGAGCCAGGGCGCGCCCGTCCAGCGCCGCCAGCAGCGCATACCCATCACGCGCTCGGGAGTCGATGAGCGCCTCCCGCTCACCGGCATCGGTCCAGTCGATGACCGGCTTGCCGGTATCGGTGTAGGCATCTCCGCTGGAGATGACCGCGCGCAACTCCACTCGCAGATCCCGCTCGGCTGCGCGCAGCAGGTTCCGGATCGCCGACCGGATCAGCGTGATGGTGTCCTGGGTGGCCACCGCGTCATAGATCGGCGCCGAGTCCAGCACCCGCTTGCGGCCGATCAGCCCGGCCTGGGCGGCGACCTCCACGGTCCGCTCGAAGATCCGGTCCGGCCGCTCCGAGGCGGCCAGCCGGGCCCGCATGTCCACCAGCACGGTGTGCACGAACCCGGGGTGATCGAAGTCCAGCCCGCCGGCGGCGTACTTCCACCGCACATCGAAGGCGAACCGATCCACCGCCTCCCGATCCGACAGCCCCTCCAGGCGTTGCAGCACCATGACCACAGCCACGATCATCGGCGGCACCGACCTGCGCCCGTCCTCGGCGAACAGATCGGCGAACATCTCATCCGGGAACAAGTTCCGGCACTCACGGTGCAGCACCGCGTAGATCGAGTTCGGCGACAGCCGACCCTCGACAAAACTCACCGTGGAGGACAGCAACCCCGGCTGCATCGGAGTCTGGCCCACTGCCATCGCTCGATCTCTCCCCACGCCCGGCGACCAACACCGATCACCCTGGCACACCAGGACAGACCTACGCGAGACAGATCAAAAAACACCAGCCACCTAGA
>NZ_JADOGI010000487.1 GCF_015645445.1 Nonomuraea cypriaca
CCCGTTGAAGCCACGCAACCTTCCACCGGGACCGGCGCTCCCGCCGCAGCCGGTGCTCCCGCCGCAGCCGGTGCTTCCGATGGAGCCGGTGCTCCCGATGGGAGTGCGCGGCCCGGCGGTGGTGGGGCGGGGGACGTGCTGGCCGAGATGGCGCGTGCTGCGCTCGATCCCGGGAGCCTGATGAACCGGGCGCTCGGCAACCCGAGCATGCGGCTGCTCCCCGGCGGCGCGAACAACCCCGTCATCCTGCGCGCCGGCTGGCCCGCCGCCGGGGTCGTCACCACGGCGCGCGGGCTGGCCGGGTTCTACCGCGCGCTGATCGCCGGCGACCTGCTGCGACAGGAAACGCTGCGGAACGCCCTCCAGCCCCGCGTGAACGGCCCCGACCGCGTCCTGTTGTTGAACACCTCCTTCGGGCTCGGTTACATGCGGCCGTCGATGACGTTCGTGACGCCGTCGCCGACCGCGTTCGGGCACTCGGGCATGGGCGGCTCGATCGGCATCGGCGATCCTGAGCGCGGCCTGGCCATCGCGTACGTCATGAACAAGATGGCCGGCGCCGTCACCGGCAACCTGCGCGGCATCCGCCTGCTGCAGGCCGCGTACGCGTCGCTCCCGCAGTGAGGCGCGGTGTCATCCGGAGATCATCCGCCACGTAGCGTTATTTGGGGATGACGTACGGCGAAATATCTCCAGTCGTGACAACCCACACCCCGGGTGAGACCGTCGAATCGGAAGACGGCTTCCTTGTGGGGGTTGGACTTGGTCCCTGGTTACCGTGAAGTACGCCAGCTCGGCGCCGGCCGTACCGGTCGCGTGTTCCTCGCCACCTACCAGTCGACGGGCGCCTACGTGGCGATCAAGTACCTGAACGCCACGCTGCGCAGGGACACCGAGTTCATGGACCGCTTCCGGGCCGAGACCCACGAGCTGGTCGAGATCGACGACCCGAACGTGGTCAGGTGCTACGAGTACGTCGAGACCGCCACCAGGGCCGCCATCGTCATGGAACTCGTGGACGGCGTGTCGCTGCGTACGTTACTGACCGAGCACGGCCGGACCAGCCCCGAGGCGGCGCTGGCCGTGCTCAAGAGCACGCTCCTGGCGCTGGCCGCGGTCCACGAACGGGGTGTGCCGCACCGCGACGTCAAGCCGGAGAACGTCCTCGTCCAAGCCGACGGCACCAGCAAGCTGGCGGACTTCGGCGTCGTCGTGCACGCGGAGGAGCCGGGCGTGCCCGCGGGCAGCCCCGAGTACATGTCCCCCGAGCTGTGGACACAGGACCGGGCCGGGCCGCCGGCGGATCTGTACGCGGCCGCGTGCGTGTTGTTCGAGGCGGTCAAGGGACGGCCGCCCTACCGGGCGCACAAAGAGGACGCGGAGCTGGACGTTCCCGCGCTGCGGGACAAGCACCTGGTCGAGCCGGTCCCGATCGAGGTCGCCCCCGACACGCTGCGCGACCTGCTCAAGCGGGGGATGGCCAAGGACCCCGCGGCCAGGTACGCCTCGGCCGGGCAGTTCGCCGCGGAGTTGGAGGAGGACGCGGTCGCCGGGTACGGCCCCGACTGGGAGAAGCGCGGGCGGCGGCACCTGGCAGAGCTGGCCACCCTGCTCGCGCTCCGCTTCCCGCTGGCCAGGACCGACCACCCGGCCGGCGCCACGGCGACCCTCCGGGACCGGATGTCGCGGATGCCCAGGCTGCCACCGCACCTCTGGGTCGCGGGCGCGACGGTGGTCGCGGTGGCGATCGCGCTCGTGATGTCGGGCGGGCGCCTGCCGCCGGGGCCCGGCGCGATCCTCATGCCGCCACCCGAGACGCAGAGCGAAGAACCCGACCCCGCCGACGCCACCACCCCCCGCCCGAGCCGCACGAACACCGCCCCCAGACGGACGACGCCCCCACCGCGCGCCACC
>NZ_JADOGI010000488.1 GCF_015645445.1 Nonomuraea cypriaca
GACCCTGCTGGCTAACTTCCAGTTCAAGCGGTCAGGGCGAGTTCTGCCAGTTCGAGGCGAGCGAGATGGCTGGTTCGGGTCCGGTCGAGGGCGTGTCCATTCCACCAGGCGTCCAGGCGGATCAGGTTGAGCGCGACGGCGGAGAAGACGTGTTCGAGATGAACCTTCTTGACGCCGCGATAGCGGGCACGGCGTAGGCCGGTGACCGCGACGGCCTGGCGCATGGTACCCTCGACGCCGGCCCGGAGCTTGTACTTGTCCTGCCAGTCCTTGCTGGTCTGCTCGGCGCGGGCGCTGTCAAGCGCCTGCTGCATCGGCTGCGGGCGCAAGGTCAGCTGGCGGCTGCCGCGTTTGGCCGTGGTACATAAAGTGCGAACCGGGCAGGATCGGCAGGCGGCGGCGGGGAACATCACCACGATCGCTTCGGTACCACGCTGGCGGCAGGGATTCCAGGAGTTGCTGATCTGCCCTTGCGGGCAGGTGACCTGCTGGTTTTCCCAGTCGACGGTGAACGCGGTCCGGTCGTACCCGGCCTGCGCCCGGGCTTGCGGCGAGTGATCGAGCAGGACCGGAGTGACCAACGCCAGCCCGAACGTGGCACGGGCGCTCACGAGCAGGTCGGCGGAAGCATACCCGGAATCGAGGTAGTGCTCGCTCGGCAGTAGGCCTCGCCGGTGCAGGGCTTGGTGGACGGTGTCGGTCATCGCCACATCAGGCACCGAGGCATCCGTCGTCGCAATGTTCGTGATCAGATTCGGCGGCGTCAGGCCACCGCCTGTGCCGTCCGTGCTGGTCGAGCCGTCCGTGCTGGTCGAGGTGCCGGCGGCGGTGTGGCAGGTTTCGCTGATGTGGACCTGGTAGCCGTTCCAGAACAGGTCGTCACCCTTGGCCGCCCAGCGGGCGTCGGTGTCATAGGGAGAGGTCAGCCGCCATCTACCCGGCGGCAGTCCCTCTCCACCGTCCTCGAGGGGCCGCCGCCTCCTGACCACCTCCCGCCCAGCCCGGTCGGTGGTACGCACATAGTTTTGGATCAACATGATCCGCAGCGCGTCCACAGCGGGCAACTGACGCAGCCAGAGCGGGGAGAACGGCGCGTGCACGGCTTCGACCAGCGCATACCCGTCAGCCCCGTAACCGAGGGCCAACTCCTCCCGCTTGGTCTGCGCGGCCGGCAGCCGCCACGAGTCGATCCGAGCCCGGTACCGCTCGGCCCACCCGCCGACCTCCAGCACCTGCTCTACCCAGTGCGGCGCGGCGGCCGAGATCGCCTCCAACGCCGCCCGGACGCACTCGCCCGCCAACTCCAGCCGGTTCAGATCCCGGACCGCGCTGATCACGTGTGTGGAGTCGGTCCGCTGCTTACCCCCTGCCTTGAGCAGGCCTTTCTCCACCAACGCGGCCAGCAGCAGATCCAGGGCCTTCTCCTCCAACCCGTGATCGACTACCCGGGAGCGGAACTCGCTCAGCACCGAGGCGTCGAACCCGGGATCGTCCAACGCCAGCCCGAGGGCGTACTTCCACGAAAGATCGGCACGGACCGCCTCGGAGGCCTGCCGGTCGGTCAGGTTCTCCACCCGCTGTAACACCGTGATCAACGCCAGCCGTCCCGGTGACCAGCCCGGCTTGCCCTCGACCCCGAACGCCGCGGCGTACTCGGCGTCGGCGAACAACTCGCCCAACTCGTCACGGACCCGAACCGGCAATGGCGGTACCCGCTTGCCTCGATAGATCGACCGGATCGCCGCCACGATCTCCGGCGCGGGTTCCGGCCACGGTTTCGGGTGCACCGACACAGTCAACTCCATCCGCGGCCAGGAGGGAACGACCGCAGACAGCATGATCACGGACAAAGCCCGTCAGATCACACACCCGAACCCGCGTGTCGCGAGTTAACCAGCAGGGTC
>NZ_JADOGI010000489.1 GCF_015645445.1 Nonomuraea cypriaca
CTCGGCGGTGCTGGAGTGCACCGGGACCAGGCGGGACTTGCCGAACTTGGTGCCCCGGATCAGCAGGATGAGGCCGTGCAGGTCCACATCGCCGCGGTCCAGGCCCATCGCCTCCCCGGTTCGGATGCCGGTGGCCGCCATCAGACCGATGAACGTCTCGACGGTGGCAGCGCGCAGCGGGTTTTTGAACCTCCGCGCTGCTCGCAGCATCGCAGTGATTTCCGCCGGTGAATACAGACGGGGCTCGCAGCGGTCTCCCGTGCGTGGCAGCAGGGCCGTCGGCGGGACCTCGGTATGGGCGTCGAAGGCGGCCTGGAACCGGGCGAACTCGCGAACGACCGTCAACCGTGCCGCCCACCAGGACGCATCCGCCCCCTCCGGGGCCGTGGCCCACTCCACGGCCGCAGCGACGGTGACGTGGTCCAGCCCGCGGGCGTCGCAGAAGATGACGAACTGGCCGAGCATCCGGCCCTCGATCTTGAGTTTGTAACCCAGGCTCCGGCGAATCGCCAGGTAACGGTCCACGGCCTCACGCAGTGTCGTCATCGCCGCCCGCCATCGGCCAGGGCCGCACGACCGCGGCAAGCGCGGCCAGGTCGACCTTCGCATAGATCGCCGAGCTCGCATGGTCGCTGTGCCGCAGCACCTCGGCGACCTCGGCCAGCGACCCGCCATCAGCCAGCACCCGGCAGGCGACCCGATGCCGCAGCCGATGCGCGCCCACCATCGCGATGCCGGCCCGTAACGAGGCACTGCGCGGCACCATCACGATCGACTGCCGCTTCATCGGCGCGTCCAGGCCAATCGTGCAGGTGAACACCTCCCGCAACGTCGATGGCCGCCGACCGCTGCGCAGCCAGTCGGCCAGGGCGCCGCCGACGTCGGACGGAAGCGGCATCCGGTCGACGCGGCCGCCCTTGCCCCGAACCGTCAGCTCACCACCGCGCCAGTCGAGGTCTTCCAGACGCAGCCGCGCGACCTCCACCGCCCGCAGCCCCAGCCTGGCCATCAACAGCAGGACCGCGAAGTCCCGCCGCCCGACCGCCGTGGCACGGTTGCACGACGCCAGCAGCGCGGTGACTGCCTCGTCATCCGCACCAACCGGAATCCCGCTCAGCTGCCAGCCGGCAACCGACGGCACCACCGGCGACAAATCACGGTCGATGTCGCCTGCCGCGAACAAGAACCGCAGCAGCGACCGCAGACCCGAGGTCAACGGCTTCATCGAGCCGGTCGCGTAGAGCTGCGCCATCTCCAGCACGAACGCCGTCACCGCTTGCGGCCCGATCCGGCCCAGTTCCAGCCGTCCGCCCTCGACCTGGGCGACCAAGAACTTGGCGGCCCAGTGCAAGCGCAAACTCACCGTCTGCTCGCCAAGCCGACGCTCACGCTCCAGCCAACGGCGATACCTCTCCAGCACCGCATCGACCGGACCCAGGGCGCGCGGCTCCTCGGCCGGGATCAGCCCAAGTCCGCGCAGATAGCCCAGCATCGGCCGCAGCGAGCCAACCGTTCGCCACCGCCGACAGCCGCCAGCACGCCGCACCGCGACAAACGCGATGATCCGCTCGACGCCCAGCTCGCTGGGAGCCGCCCTCTCCTGCTCCAGCCAGCGACTCAGATGCGCCAGCACATACGCATGCCCCTGAGTGGTCCGCTCCGTGAACCCCTGACGGATCAGCTCCAGCCGAAAATCGTGCACCAGCCCAGCCAACGGCCCCGACACCCTGACCGGGTAGCGGCCGTCCGTCGCAGCCTTGACCATGTCCTCACCTCCATCGACAATCCCTCGATGAAGGAGACGGTGAACCTCCGGCGTTATGAGGTCAATTCACCGGTCGCACCACCCGCAGCCAGCACTGATCCACCTTGCCCGGCATAACATCCAGCCCCAGATAATTG
>NZ_JADOGI010000049.1 GCF_015645445.1 Nonomuraea cypriaca
CGTCACCTTCGCAGCCGCGCCCGCAGGAACAGCGTCACACCCCTGAGCGACTTGACCGGCAGGTACCTCTCCATGCGCACGACCACCGACAGCCCCGCGTTGACCGGTCCGGGCATGCTCCGCAGGTCGCTGCCCTCGGAGCGGCGCCGGTGACAGGCCACGAGTGGCCGCAGCAGGACGTTCCAGCTCCAGACGCGATCGACCTTCAGCCCGGCCTGCTCGACGACGACGGTCAGGGACTCACGGCCGTACCTGCGTACGTGGCCGACGGCGTCGTCATGGGCCGACCACAGCGCCATGTCGCACGGCACCGCGATCAGCGCGTGCCCGCCCGGCGCCAGCACCCTGGCGATCTCCTCGGCGACCAGGTGATCCTCGTGTACGTGCTCCAGCACGTCGAACGCGGTGACCAGATCGACGCTGCCCGGCTCAAACGGCAGCGCCCGCGCGTCCGCCCGTACGGCGTTGAGCCCGCGCTGCCTGGCCAGCTCCACCGCCGCCGCGCTCGAGTCCGTCGCCGTCGCGTCCCAGCCCGCCTCGACCAGCACCCTGGTGTTCCCGCCGCCGGCGGCGCCGACGTCCACCGCCCGCCCTGGACGGCCAAGCCCGCGCAACTCCCTGCGCAGGATGGCCCGGCGCTCGCGGTACCACCAGTGGCGGTCCTCGAGCGCGATCAGGCGGCGGATCTCAGAGGGTTCCATGCGTTTCAGTTCCTTGTGCCGGAGAAGACCCAGCGGTCGAGTGCGATGAAGCGGATGAGGGTGAGCAGGCAGTACGTGGCGACGACCGCGCCCACCTCCGCCAGCCGTCCGGCGCCGGCGGGCACCGCGAGCACGGCCATGGTGGTGAGGGCGTAGTTGGCCAGGAGGAGCACGGCCGCGCGGAACCGCACGGCGGTCCGCCGTTTGAAGGTCCACCGGCGGTTGGCCTCGATGTTGATGATGCCGGCCAGGACGAGCGCGCCGAGATTGGTCATCGCTGGCGACCATACCTCCCGCAGCGGGAGATAGGTAAACGTGTACAGAATTCCGGAAATGACGCCTATGGCGGCGAATATCAGAAATTTCGCCAAGGTCACCGCCCGCGGCCGGGCCACCATCGCGTCCGGATGGGTCGGCGTGGGCTCGGACCTCGTCACTTCGACCCCGGCCCGTCCCATGGCCATCGACCAGCCCACCCTGGCCAGCCCCTTCAGGTCGTCGAGCGCCGTCCTGACGACCCGTACGCGGGAGTCGACGTCCTCGATCCAGTCGACCGGCACCTCGTGCACCCGCAGCCCGTTGTGCTCGGCCAGCAGGAGCAACTCGGTGTCGAAGAACCAGCCGTCGTCCTCGACCTTGGCCATGAGCGGCCGCACCACGTCCGTCCTGACCGCCTTGAAACCGCACTGCGCGTCACTGAACCCCGCGCCGAAGCCGTGCCTGAGCAGGGCGTTGTACGCCCGCGACACCACCTCGCGGCGGAGCGAGCGCCGGGTGCGCGCGCTGTGCGCAAGCCGCGTGCCGATGGCGATCTCGGAATGCCCGCTGGCCACCGCCGCGACCAGCGGGAAGAGAGCGTCGAGGTCCGTGGACAGATCGACGTCCATGTACGCCACGATGTCGGCAGGGCTGTCCAGCCAGGCCGCCCGCAGCGCCGCGCCCCGGCCCCGGATGTCCAGCCGCCGAGCGTGTACGCCCTCGAACTCCCCGGCCAGCGCGGTCGCGACCGGCCACGTGGTGTCGGTGCTCCCGTTGTCCACGATCGTGATGCGCCACGGCAGCGGGAAGCCCTCGAGGAAACCGGCCAGCGTACGCACGCAGCCCGGCAGCGCGCGCTCCTCGTTGAGCACGGGGATGACGATGTCGACGCTCGCCGGCCTGGTCGCCGAATCGAGGGTGCGCCGGCTCGGCTCCATGGCGGCACGCGTGTCCATAGAATCCCTTGATCTTGCTCCGTGGCCGTCCCATGGCCGTACGTCAAGGGAAATCGTGCTGGGGGCGTTCAGCGGGCCGCGTGCGGTTTCTGGTCGCCATTCCGTGAACGGGAAATACTTTTACGTTTGGGATAGCTCGTACACGGATGAGGTGGCGTTCCGGAATCGTAGCTGGGCGAATTTGTCCAAGCGGTGATTTATCCCGGTGAAAAGCCATTTAACGCCATATTTCTGGGCGAGATGTCGGACGTTCTCGGCCGACGGCCTCGCGAACACCGCGTCGTTCGCCGCCAGCCGGCCCGGATCCGCGAACGGCACCATGAGATACGACGCCCCGAACAGCTCCGTCCTGGACAGCGTGCTCTCGGCGTACGCCCAGCCCTCGACCAGCACCCGCCGCTCGCTGAACCCCGACACCCAGAAGTGCCTGCTGTCGCACGCCGGCCACCGGACCGGCCGGCAGTGCAGATCGGTGGCCACGACGTCGCCGGGGGAGGAGTGGTCACGCAGCCACCGCCCGGCCGCCCGCGCCCCCTCGGGGATCGACGGCACACGTACGACGTCCGCGGGCACCACGCGTCCGATCACCTCCCTGACCGACGTCGGAACGGCGTACCCGCCGAGCAGCGCCACCATCACCAGCGCGAACCCGCGCCGCCACACCAGCAGCGCCCCCGCCCCGAGCACCAGGTACGGCACCACCACCCGGGTCAGCGGCCCTCCCGGCACCTCGAACCCCTCGGCCAGCAGCGCCGCGCCGGCCCCCGCGACGCAGGCGGGCACCGCCCACCGCGCCCGCCGCCCGGCCGGCCCCGACACCACCCCGCACACGGCGGCGACCGACAGGTAGGGCCGGACGCCTTCCAGGAAGTAGAGCTGCGACTGCGACGGATGCCCGAGCAGCACCGCCGCACCGACTCCGGCGCCGCCCATCCCGAGCAGGAGCAGCATGGGCGGATCCAGCGCCCGCCGCCCCAGCGCCGCCACCCCGCCCCACACGCAGGCCAGGCAGAACAGATGCACCGCCGTCAGCACCCCCAGGGCCACCCCGGCGCCCGCCCACTGCGTCCGCATGGTGGCGAACGGCGCGAACGCCGTCCCTTGCGCCCCCTGCCCGAACACCACGAAATGCGCGACCACCAGACACGCGGCCGTGAGCCCGGCCGGCACCACCCACTCGGCCCGCAGCCGCCGCTCCACCACCCCCCGCACTGCCGGCACGGCCAGCAACCCGGCAAGCAGCAACGGCAGATACGTGGCCTTCGCCCCGATGAGCGCCGCCAGCAGCACTCCCAGCACCACCCACGCCCGCCGCCCGCCGACCAGTAGAAGCACGACGGGAGCGAACAACAACGCCCCGAACGTCTGCGTCGGACTCGCCCAGGCCGTGAACATCGACCGCGACGTGAACTCCACGCCGTCCCGCAGAGCCGGACTGACCAGCAGGTACGTGACCCCGACCGACGCGACCCCGGCCCACCACCGCCCGCCCAGCCGCCGCCCGAGCACCGCCACCAGCACGACCATCGCCGCCGTCATGGGCAGGGTGGACAGCCGGTAGACCAGCGTCACCGGCTCGATCCCGGTGACCCAACTCGTCGCGGCCATCTCCGCGTAGACGAACCAGTGGTACGCCAGCCGCTCGCCCAGCACGGTCGGCAGCGTGGGCGGCAGGTGATGCCTGACCTCCCCGACCAGGGCCAGGTGGTACGGCATGTCCACGTACGCGCTCGTGACCGGCACCCCGTAGAGTGCGAGCGCGCTCCACGCGATCAGGAAGCCGACGACCGCCGCGAGCGCCCAGGCGCACCACACCGGCATCCGCTCCCCGGCGACGGCCCCGCGCCAGTGCCGCCGCAGCCGGGGCACGCAGGCGAACGTGCCGATGACGGCCACGGGCGAGACCAGCACCAGCAACGGCACCCCCGCCGCGCGGGCCGGGAGGTAGGCCAGCACCTCGACCGCGTACCCCAGTGCCAACCCGGCCGCGATGTCCTCGGCCGGCGAGCTGCCGCCGCCCGTGAACGCCCGCCACAGCAACGTCCCCGGCAGAGCCACCCCGATCCCGATATATGCCGCGAAAACGGTCAGGTCGCGTACGGAGACTCCGCAACACAGGAACACGACGACCGCGCCCACGCACACCACGCCGGCGGGCACCCACCCGGAGCCGAGCCGCCCGCTCGGCACCCGAGGGCCGGCGAGCGCACTCTCAGGAGGGGCGAGGGCCATCCGTCACCGGATCACGGTCACCAGCCGGGTGAACTCGGCCGGCAGATCGACTCCGTCCCACACCCGGTGGAAGCTCAGCGCGCTGCCGACCGGCACCATCCGATCCACCCCGCGCCCGGCCAGCTCCTTGGCCAATTCCTCCAGCTCCGCCTTGCCGAACCCGAAGTGGGTCATCGTCTGGTCCCGCCGCTCCACCAGCGAGACCAGCTCCGCCAGCGACCCGAGCCTGGCGTGCGCGAACGTCCCCGCCCCGAGCCACCGGCGCGGCGCGGCTGCCGCGGCGGCGAGCGTCACGTTGGCCAGCGCGTTCCCGCGGAACTCGACGCTCTCCGCCAGCCCGTCGGCGGCCAGCCCGTACGTGGAGACCCGCTTCTCCACGGCCATCGCCGCGTCGACCCCCCACCCGCGCACGGTGACCACCCGCGACACGTGGTCGGTGAAGTCGGCCCGCGCGGCGTCGCAGTCGGCCTGCGCCCCCACCCAGAACACGGTCCGCGGCGAGGAGCAGGCGGCCTGGTCGAACCAGTAGGTGTCGTTCACGAACCCCTCGGCGGCCGTCACCCGCGCCGCCCTGGGCGCGCACAACCAGGCAGGCGCCCGGACCACGGCGAACGACGACCGGTCGGGGAAGACCAGGTCACGGGCGTGCGGCGGCAGCGCGTGCCGGCGGATCTCCAGCACCGAACGGTCCCCGCCCCACACCACCCGCAGGTCGCAGGCCGCCGACAGCGCCGCGGTCACGGCGTCGGAGCGGTCGTAGGAGATGATCCGCTGCGACCGGCCGACGACCGGATCGGCGTCGGCCAGTGCCTCGTGCAGCGTCTCCACGATGACGTCGGCGACCGGGCCGGAACGCGGTGAGAGGCGTACGACGTTGCGGTTGCCCATCAGCGCCGACAAGGCCCAGGAGTAGACGAAGACCGTGTCCACGTTGGCGGGAGGAAGGTGGAAGACCAGGCCGCGCGGGACGCGGACGTGCTCGCCGGCCAGCCCTTCGACGGTGCGGGCCAGCTCACTGGGGCGCAGGAAGAAGCCGAGCGAGCCGAGCTCGGGATGTCGCCGCGCCAGCGCGGGCCGCAGCAACCGCTTCCCGAACGCCGCCAGGAACTCCCTCATCCGCGCGTCCCCGACCTCCAGCCCTCCGCCCACCTGCCCCAGCAACACCTCAGCGGGTACGGGCGCGCCGACCGGAAACCTGACGTCGACTGCCACAGCACGATCGTCCGGCATCAGTCCTGCCCCAACGTGTCACTGCGGTCGTCCGGCATCAGCTTCGCCCCAAGGTGTCCACTGCGGTCGTCCGCCCCAACGTGCTGCGGTCATCCAGCATCAGCTCTGCCCCAACGTGTCACTACAGCCGCGCGCCTCCGCTCGCGGCAGCCTGCCGAGGACCTCGAACCGCTTGCCCGGCCAGGCCCCGTCGTCGATCCCGCGCACCACGCCGAGGTCCTCGGTCAGCAGCACGTGGCCCGGATACGACGTCGGCAGCGTGCTGACCACCTCGATCAGCCCCGGCACACCAGGGGGCGCCTCCTGCCAGGTCTCCGGATCCCGGATCACGACATTGGCGAAATCGGGGCAGTAGAGCCCTTCGCCCTCGGGTCCCTCCAGGAAGACGGTCCCGATCTGCTCGACCATCCCGTAGAAGTTGTGCACCCGGCTCAGCCCGCACTCCGCCGCCAGCCGCCGCCGGAACTCGGCGTTGTCCACCGCCTGCGCGGCCAGCCGCTTCCACCCGCCGGAGTGGATCAGGATCCCCCGCGACAGATCCACGCCGAGATCGCGCAGGTAGAGCCAGGCCATGAAGGTGAACCCGAACACCAGGAACCGCTCGTTCCCGTGCCGCGCCATGAACCCCTTGACCGCCTCGGCGTCCACCCTTCCCTGCTCGTCCAGCACGAACGTGTGGTCCCTGCCGAAGTTCATCATCCCCAGCACGCCGGCGCCGCGCGCGCTCAGCGTCGGGTCGCGCACGACGGAGCGGCTGTCGACGACCAGCATCGGCAACCGCCGATCGCCCAGCACCTGCCTGACGGTCGCCGCCAGCATCCGCGTCTGCGCCGCCGCCGCCTCCCTGTCGAGGTAGACGCGGCTGGGCCGCTGCCCGGTGGTTCCGCTGGAGACCAGCACCCGGAACACCCGCTCCTCGGGCACGCTACGCAACTCGTGCGTCTTGAACAGCCGCACCGGCAACCACGGCAGATCGGCGACCCGCGCGTAGGGTGCCTCGGCCCCGATGGCGTCGAGAATGCGACGGTACGGCGGGCACTGCGCCCGATGCCGCTCGGTCAGCGCCGCCAACTCCGTCGCCAGCGCCGCCTCCCGCACCTCCTCAACCATCGTGAATACGCTCACCCCACACCCCCAGCCCAGGCCGCGCCCGCGCTCCAGGCCGCGCCCGCACTCCGGGCCGCGCCCGCGCTTGCGAGCGCGCCCGCGCTCCCGGCCGAACCCACGATCGCGCCCCCGGCCCCCGCCCACGAGCCGGCAACCGTCCGCCAGGGGATCATGTGCGGGACTCCAGGGCGCGGTAGTCGATCTTGCCGGTCGCGAGCAGTGGCAGGCGTTCGATGCCGCGCACGTCGAACCCGCTCCAGTGCACCCGCAGCTCCGCCCCCAGCCGCCGGGCCAGCCCCACGCACCCGGCCGCGTCCAGCCCCTCGGCCCACACCGTCACCCGGTCGTCCCCGCTGGTGGCCGCCACCGGCCCGGAGCCTCGCAGCAGGCGCTCGACGTCGTCCAGATTGACCCGGACCCCGAAGATCTTGGCGATCCGCTTGAGCCGCCCGGTGATGTACAGGAACCCGTCGGAGTCGAGCCGGCCGAGGTCGCCGGTGCGCAGCACCCCGCCGAGGTCGTCGCCGCGAGCCAGGTCGGCGGCGGTTTCCGCGTAGCCCATCATGACGTTGGGGCCGTGGTAGAGGACCTCGCCGTCGTCGATGGCCAGCCGCCCGCCCGGCACGGCCTGTCCCACGGACCCGGGCTTGCCGGTGAGCCGGTCGGGCGGCAGGACGGCGATGCGGGCCGTGGCCTCCGTCTGGCCGTACATGACGAAGAAGCGATCGGCCTGCCCGGCGAACTGCGTGACCAGGTCGGGCCGGAGCCGCCCGCCCGCCTGCGTGAGCGTGGTGAGCGCCGGGTGCTGGGACCGGTCGAAGCGCAGCCGCCGCAGCATTTCGTACTGGTAGGGGACGGCGGCGAGCGATGTGCAGGCGTGCGCGTCCAGATGGGTCCAGAACGACCGCTCCAGCAGCCCCGCCTCCGTCAGCATCACGGTCGCGCCCGCCACCAGATGGCTGTTGAGCACCGACAGGCCGTAGCTGTAGTGCAGCGGCAGGCTGGTGGGCGCGATCTCGCCGGGCTCGATGGACAGCGCGGTGGCGATGGCGGTGGCGTTGGCCAGGACGGCCTGGCGGGAGAGGCGTACGAGCTTGGGGTTGCCGGTCGAGCCCGACGTGGCGAGCAGGACGGCGAGGTCGGGATGCGGCGCGGGCGACTCCCGGCGCGGCGGCGGCGAGCCGTCGGCCGCGTGCGTGAACCCGAGCAGCGCCACCGGCCTGAACCGCGCCACCAGCTCGGTCAGCGCCCCGGCGGACAGGTCGGGGTCGAGCAGCGCGATGGGCCGGCCCGACCGCCACGCGGCCAGGTAGCGCAACACGGAGGTGAGGTTGTTGCGCATGCCGCAGAACAGCGGCCCCGGCCGCAGCCGGGTCAGGGCCTCCGCGGTGCGGGTGACGTGGCCGGCCAGGTCGTCGCCGCCGAGGCTCTCCGGCTCGCCGGCGACGACGAGCCGGGCCTGCGGGTGTGGGAAGGTCACGGCGTCAGCCCGCCGTCCACACCGATGACCTGGCCGGTGACGAAGGAGGCGGCGGGCGAGAGTAGGAACGCGGTGACACGGGCGACGTCGTCCGGCGTGCCGAGCCGGCCGAGCGGGGTCGCCGCGATCGTGGCCTTGCGGGCCGCGTCGTCCAGCGTGGCCAGCATGTCGGTCTGGATGTAGCCGGGGGCCACGGCGTTGACCCGGATGCCGGTCGAGCCCAGCTCCTTGGCCGCGGCCAGGGTGAGGCCGATGACCGACGCCTTGGTGGCGGAGTAGACCGTCTGGCCTGCGCCGCCCGCGCGGCCCATGACCGAGGAGACGAGCACGGCGGCGGGATCGGTGCCGCGGCGCAGCAGCCTGATGGCCGACTGCAGGGTGTAGGTGGCGCCCAGCGCGTTGACCTCGAACAGCCGGTTGACCGTTTCCCGGCGGGTCAGCAGGAACGGCGCGGCGTCGTGGACACCGGCGTTGACCACGACTGCGTCCAGCCTGCCGTGGCGCTGGAAGATCTCGCGCATGATGGCCGCGACGAGGCCGGAGTCCGCCACGTCGCCGCTGACCGAGTCGGTCAGCCCGCCGGTCTCCTCGGCCACCTCGGCGGCGGCCTTCGCGGCCAGGTCGGCGCGGCGGCCATGGAGCACGACGAGGTAGCCGGTCGCGGCCAGCACGGTCGCGACGGCCCTCCCGATGCCCGTGGTCGATCCCGTGACGAGGGCGATCCTGGCCTCAGACGGCGGCAGCGCCGATGCCATGCTTCTCCAACAGCTCGACTGCCTTGGCGAACGAACTCGTGTCGATCATCTCATCGGTGTCGATCATGACGGAGAACTCGTCCTCCATCGCGGCGATCAACGCCATGTGGGCCAGCGAGTCCCACTGCGGGATGGCACGGTATTCCAGGCCGTCGACGCACGCGTCTGACGGAAGGTTGAGCGCCCTGCGGAAGACGGCCCGCAGGCGATCGAGATGACTCATGATCACTCACTCTCTGTCCTCAAGCCTCGACGTAGTGTAGCGGCACTTTCGCATGCGCAGAAATCAAGACCCCGTCCCAAGTAATGGAACCGTATAACGAAGCATGGGGCCCTTGGTGGGCTGGGAATGTCGGATTCGGCACGCCGACCGCTACGGGAGGAATGATGGACGAATCCAATCACTGGTACGGCCACTCGCGCATACTCGGCAGATACTGCGGGCTGCCGGACGAGACCCCAAAACGCATTCAAGGTTTCCTCCAGCACGGATGGAACTATCTCCACGGATTTCCCCCGAACGATCACTGGTGCAGCCCGGGGTATCCGCGTTTCCTCTGGTCCGACGTGCTGCGTCGCAGGGGATGGTCGATGGGCCGCAGGGGACAATATCTCATCGGAGCGCCCTGGATTTACCTTCTTTACCAGGAACCCGAGCTGGGCGTGACGTCCGAGCGCAAGGGTACGATCTGGTATCCCTTTCATGGCTGGGAGAAGTATTCCGTCAGCGGCGACCACTCGCGGCTCGCCGACGAAATCCGAAATGTCGAGACCGGTCCGGTCACGGTCTGCCTTTATTGGCTGGAATTCGCAAATCCGGACATTCGGCGGGCGTACGAATCTAGGGGCTTTCGAGTCATTTGTCATGGCGAGCGCGGATCCCGGTGGGAACACAAGGGACGCGACTTCCTGCGCAGGCAGCTGATCCAGTTGCGGCGCCACCGCAGGGTGGCCTCCAACCGGCTCGGCAGCGCCCTGTTCTACGGCGCCTCGGTGGGCTGCGAGATGGCCGTCTACGGCGACCCGATGCAGTACGACGACGAGCGACCGGAGTACGGCGGCACGGCCCGCCGCCTGCGGCTGTGGCCCGAACTCCACAGCACCCACGTCGACCCCGGCCTGGCCGGGGAGGTGGCACGACGCGAGCTCGGCTTCGACTACCAGGCAACCCCAGAGGAGCTTCGGCGAATGTTCGGCTGGAAGCCCTCAGGCGTCGGCACGGGGCGGACGAGCCCCCGGCACGAAGTGCGGCCATGACCAGGTTTTCGCGAGGGAGCGCCGTCGTCTGGAGGAGCGTAGGGAGCGTAGCGAGCGGAGTGGGGGAAGACGGCGGCATTGGGCGGACGAGCCCGCCTCCACGGGGTGGAGGCCATGAACACAGCGAGGGAGCGCCGTCGTCTGGAGGAGCGTAGGGAGCGTAGCGAGCGGAGTGGGGGAAGACGGCGGCATTGGGCGGACGAGCCCGCCTCCACGCAGTGGAGGCCATAAACACGGAGGTGGCGGATGGTGACTGAGCTTGTCTCACGAGGTGAGGGCACGCGGATGGATGAGGTACCGGAGAATGTGCGGTTGATCGGCGGGGAGATGCTGCTGTGGTCTGACATGTCCCACATGGAGAGCATGACGGACTGGCGGGGTGCGGCGCTGGAGCTGGTCAGGCGGATGGTCCCGGCGGAAGTCAGGGTGCTGCTGGTGGGGCCGCATCCGTACCTGCTGGTGGACGATGTGGTGGCGCGGGCGTCCTCGGTCGACGTGCTGCTGCGTTCCTACCCTGACGCCTGTGCCCTCGGCGAACGGCATCCGGAGCCGGAGGTGTTCTGCGGGCGGCTGGATCTGTTCGAGGCGGAGGAGCCGTACGATCTGGTGCTGGCGCTCGACGGGCTGCTGCGCACGCATTCCGCCGAGGCGCCCGCCGCGGCCTGGATCGAGTCGCTCGACGCGTTGGCCGGGCTGGTCGCGCCGGGCGGGCGTCTGGTCCTCGGCGTACGCAACGATCTGGGCGTCGACCGCTTCATCGAGGCCAGGCCCGTCGACCGCCAGGGTGGCGACGACCAGTGGGCGCCGCACGGCTTCGACCCCAGCTACCCCAGCGGTCCCGAGTCCCTCGACCGGGGCCTCGCGTCCGCCGGACTGAGCGTGCAGCGGTGTTACGCCGCCTATCCTGGCCGCGAGGCGCCCAGGGCGCTGCTCGCCCGCGAGGCCCTGGCCCTCGACCTGCCCGAGGCGCTGACGTTCCCGCTGAGCGCGCGAGGCGGCGACCGAATGATGGTGGCCGACCCGCTGCGGCTGACCCGGCTGGTGTTCAGGCACCGCCTGGGCGAACAACTGGCCCCTCTCTGGCTCGCCGTCGCAACCCCGATCCGCACCGAGGACGAAGCGCAGAACGAGGACGGGCGAGGGGCGGATCTGCCGTTGGGTCTCCTTGAGGAGGGGTCCCGGGTGTACGAGGTGACCCGGCAGGGCGTGCGGCGGTTGCCCGATGGGGAGGAGCGGCCGATCCCGGAGGGCCGGGTGGTCGAGGAGATCCTGGTCGAGGCGTGCGCGCGCGAGGACGTCCGTACCGTACGCGAGCTGCTCGCCGACCTGGCCACCTGGCTGGAGTCGGGCGGCGACGTGACGGCGGCGACCGACAGCCTGGTGTACGACGGCACGCGGTTCGCCGCCATCACCCCAGCCGGCGCCCCCGCCACGACCCCGAACCCGAGGATCGTGTTGTGCAGGATCCTGTGGCGGTTCGCCGTCAGGCTGCTGGCGGCCGGCCACCACCATCCGTGGCCGTGGCCGCTGGAGGCCGACCAGCTCACGCTGACCCTGTGCGGCATGGCCGACCGGCCCTGCGACCCCGGCGACCTGGACCTGGCCCGCAAGCTGGACGCCGAGCTGGGTCAGCCGGCCGAGCTCGCCGAGCAGCCGCCGACGTACCGGGATCTGCTGGGCACGCGCGACCGCCTGGCCGACCAGCTCACCGCGGCGCTGGCCAGGATCGCGCGGCTGGAGACCAAGCTCTCCTACCGCGAGCGCGAGCTCGTCAGGTCGAAGGCCAAGCTGCGCAGAACGCAGCGCAAGGCCAGCGCCTACCGCAGGACGCTCGGCTACCGACTCTCCCGCCGCCTGGCCCGCCCCAGAAAGGTCGCCCGCCGCGTGATGCGCCTGCTGTCCGGATGACCGACCCCCGATGGCCGACGAAACGATGAGGAGTGCCTGTGCCGGTCCTTTCGGTGATCGTCCCGTTCTACAACGTCGAGAAGTACATCGGTCCCTGCCTTGACTCCATCGCCGCGCAGACGCTGGCGGACCTGGAGGTGATCTGCGTCGACGACGGCAGCGTCGACGGCGGCCCGGCCGTCGTCGAGTCCAGGCAGGCGGAAGATCCACGCATCAGCCTCGTCAGTCAGGACAACCAGGGGGTGGGCAGCGCCCGCAACGTCGGCGTCCGCCGGGCGAGCGGCCGCTACCTGGCCTTCGTCGACGGCGACGACATGGTCCCGCGTGCCGCCTTCAAGCGGCTGGTGTCCTCGCTCGACTCCACCGGATCCGACCTGGCCTGCGGAAACGTCATGCGCCTCCACAGGAACCTGCTCACCCCGTCGTGGGCGCACCGGCAGGCGTTCGCCAGGCCGATCAAGCGCACCCACATCACCCGCCACCCGCTGCTGATCCGCGACCGGATGTTGTGGAACAAGGTCTACCGCCGCTCGTTCTGGGACCGCCTCGGCCTGAGCTTCCCCGAGCGCATGTACGAGGACCAGCCCGTCGCCATGGCCGCCCACGTCGGCGCCGAGTCGGTGGACGTACTGGCCGGGATCGTCTACCACTGGCGGCAGCGTGACGAGCCGGGCACCTCGATCACCCAGCGCTGCCTGGAGCCGGACAACCTGCGTGACCGGCTCCTGTCGGTGCTGGAGACCTCCGACCTGCTCAGCAGGGGGGCGCCCAAGCTGAAACCGGACTTCGACTGCGACACGCTCGACATCGACATGTCCGTCGCCGTGGCGGCACTCGCCACCAGGCGGACTCCGGCCGATCGGGAGCTGCTCGACCTGGCGGTCCGCTATCTCGACGGCGTGTCGCGGGAGGCGTGGGAGAGCATCTCGTTCGCCGACCGCCTCCAGGTCCACCTGCTGCACCAGCGTCGCCAGGACGCGCTGGCCCAGGTGTTCGCCCGGGCCGTGGCGGGCCACCTGCAGCCCAGGGTCGGCTCGGCCGGGTTGCTGCGCAAACGCTGGTACGGCAGGCACCCGGCGATGCCCGCCCACCTGTCCGAGGTGACCCACGAGCTGCGGCTGACGGCCAGGCTGGTGAGCCTCGAGTGGCAGGACGGCGTGCTCAGCGGCGCCGGCCGGGCGGCGATCGGCGGCTTCGACGCGAGCGAGCTGCGCCGGGTGCGCCTGCGCGTGTGGATGCAGGAGCGCAGGACCGGTGCGACCGTGCCGCTGTCCGCCGAGTACGCCACGCCCACCTGGGAGAACGTCGAGCAGGAGGACGGCGAGGCGGTGCCCGAGCACGGGTTCCCGTTCGGGTTCGCCTTCGACCCGGCCATGCTGTCGCCCGCCCAGCTCGCCCGGCGCGGCCACTGGGACCTGCGCCTGCAGCTCAGCGGCCACGGGCTGAAGCTGGCCGGCCGGGTGGCGGGGCCGCGCTGGTCGCCGCCGCTGATCCCGGCGCCGCGGCGCAGGTCGGGGGTGTGGCTGGTGCCCGTACGCACCGCGAAGGGGGCCTGGGGGCTGCGGCTGCGCAAGGCGGAGGCGATCATCGGCGAGTGCCGGGTGGACGGCGGCGACCTGGTGTTCTCCGGCGAGATCAGCGACGTCGGCGACGGGGAGCCGGTGGTCAGGCTGAGACGCAGGAGCGACGGCGAGGAGATGTACTTCCCGGTGACGCTGGCGGGCGGCGGCTTCCAGGCCAGGGTGCCGCTGGCCGGCATCGACGAGAGCGTCGGCCACGAGTCCTGGTGGGAGGTCGTCATCGACCAGGGCCGGCCCATCCGCCCGCTCGTACGCGCCCGGCATCACCCGGTCGCGACCGTCGCCGACCGGCGCTTCCTCGTCGACCGGAGCGAGGACGGCGGCCTGCTGCTCGCCGAACGCTGATGCTCGGTCTGCTGCTGGCCGAACGCTGATGCCTGGTCTACTGGCGGCCGAACGATGAGCGGTGATCAGCGCAGGATGCCCGCCAGCGTCTCGACGACCCGGTCCTGCTGGGCGTCGGACAGATCGGGGAACAACGGCAGCGACAGCTCCTCGGCGTAGTAAGCCTCCGCTTGGGGGCAGAGCCCGCGCCGGTAGCCGAGGTCCTCGAACACCGGATGCCAGTACGCCGGCAGGTAGTTGACCTGGACCCCGATGCCCGCCGCCCGCATGCGATCGTAGACCTCGCGGCGCCGCCCGTCGCGGACCCGCACCGGGTAGAGATGCCAGTTCGGCGCGACGTACGCACGTTGAACCGGCAGCGTCAGCCCCGGCACGTCGCGCAGCAGCGTGTCGTAACGCGCGACGAGCTCGATCCTGCGGGCGCGGAAGCGTTCGAGGCGGCGCAGCTGACTCAGACCCAGCGCGCACAGCACGTCCGGCAGCCGGTAGTTGAGCCCGAACTCATGCACCTCCTGATGCCACCCGCCCTGCCCGGGATCGCGCTGCTCGGCCGGATCCCTGACCAGCCCGTGGTTCCTGAAGCGGACGGCCCGCGCGTGCCGCCCGGGGTCGGCCGCCGCGACCGCGCCGCCCTCCGCCGTCGTCACCGTCTTGGTCGGGAAGAACGAGAACGTCGTCAGATCCGCGAGCGCCCCCACAGGCCGATCCTTGTACGCCGATCCGATCGAATGCGCCGCGTCGGCCACCAGCACCGCCCCGACCCGGTCGGCGACCGCCCCCAGCTCGTCGTAGTCGGCCGGATGGCCCGCGTAGTCCACTGCCGTGACCACCCGCGTCCGGCACGTGACCAGCGCGGCGGCGGCGTCGGGGTCGAGGTTGCCCGTGTCCGGCTGCACGTCGGCGAAGACCACCCGCGCGCCGAGCAGCGCGGCCGTGGCGGCGGTGGCCACGAACGTCAGCGGCGACGTCACCACCTCGTCGCCCGCCCGCACCCCGGCCGCGACGTACGCCACGTGCAGCGCGGCGGTGCCCGAGGTGACCGCCACACACGGCACCCCGCCCGTCCAGCGGGCCAGCTCGGCCTCGAACCGGCCGACGGCGGGCCCGGTCGTCAGCCAGTCGCCGCGCAGCACCTCGGCGACCGCCGCCACGTCGGACTCCGCGATGGACTGCCGTCCGTAGGGCAGCATCAGCCGGCCACCATGCCGCGCAGGTCCTCGACCGAGAGCCAACGGTCGTTGGTGTCGGAGCGGTAGGAGAAGCCCTCGGGCAGCTGCTCGCCGTGTCGCGGCGGCACGTAGCCCCAGGTGGCGATCGTCGGCTGGACGACGTACCGGTCGGCCAGGCGCAGCGTCCTGCGGCCGTCGTCCGGGCCGATCATCTCCTCGTGCAGCTTCTCTCCCGGCCGGATGCCGATCTCGTAGACGGGGCTGTCCGGCGCCAGCGCCTCGGCCAGGTCGGTGATGCGCATGCTCGGGATGCGCGGCACGTAGAGCTCCCCGCCGCGCATCAGGTCGAAGGAGTCGACCACGAACCTGACGGCCTGGTCGAGCGTGATCCAGAACCTCGTCATGCGCTTGTCGGTGATCGGCAGGCTGCCGCCCTGCTCCGCCAGTCGCTGGAAGAACGGCACCACGGAGCCCCTGCTGCCGACGACGTTGCCGTAGCGGACGACGGCGAAGCGGGTCTCGTGCGCGGCGGCGTAGTGGTTGGCCGACACGAAGAGCTTGTCGGCGACCAGTTTCGTGGCGCCGTACAGGTTGATGGGGCTGGAGGCCTTGTCTGTGGAGAGGGCGACCACCTTGCGGACGCCGCAGTCGATCGCGGCCTCGATGACGTTCTGGGAGCCGGCGACGTTGGTGCGGACGTACTCGAAGGGGTTGTACTCGGCCGTGTCGACCTGCTTGAGCGCCGCCGCGTGGACCACGAGGTCGACGCCGTGCATGGCGCGGGTCAGCCGGTCGCGGTCCCTGACGTCGCCGATGAACCAGCGAAGCCGCTCGTCGTCGCGGAAGAGCTGCCGGGTTTCGTACTGCTTGAGCTCGTCGCGGGAGAAGACCACCAGGCGGCGCACCCCGAGCGAGTCGAGTGCGTGGCTGATGAACGCCTTGCCGAAGGACCCCGTGCCTCCGGTGATCAGAATCGATGATCCACTGAGTATGCTCACGTGGGCCCCCTGAAATCGCGCTTACGCGCTGTAGTCGTACGAGCAGCCGGTAGCATAGCGCGATCGGTTGACGACGGACGGTCACACGGGGGCTTCGGTGCGTACTGTCGGGATGGTTCAGGCGCGGATGGGATCGACGCGTCTGCCGGGAAAGGTGCTTCGGGAGCTGGGCGGCCGTTCCGTGCTGGGATGGGTGGTCAGGGCGGCGCGTGACTCGGGGGTGCTCGACGATCTCGTGGTGGCCACCACGACCGAGGCCGCCGACGACGCGGTGGTGGCCGAGTGCCGCAGGCTCGGCGTGGCCTGGCACCGGGGGCCGGTGGACGACGTGCTGACGAGGTTCATGGAGGCGCTGCGGGGGCGCGAGGGGGAGGCCGTGATGAGGTTCACGGCGGACTGCCCGCTGCTCGATCCTGCCGTGGTCAGGGAGGCGGCGCTGGTCTTCCGCGCCGTTCCCGGGCTGGGTTACCTCAGCACCGGCCTGGCCCGTACGCTGCCGCGCGGGCTCGACGTGGAGATCGCCGGCCGGGCCGCGCTCGAGCGGGCCGACCGGGAGGCGGAGGGCTTCCACCGCACCCACGTGACCTCCTACATCTACGAGCATCCCGGTGACACGCGACTGCTGGGGCTCGCCTACCAGCCGGTCGCCGGCGACCTGCGGGTCACGCTCGACACCGAGGACGACTGGCGGCTCATCTCCCGCGTGGTGGCCGACCTGGGCGACGGGCACGTGCCGGTCGGCACGCTGGTGAGCTGGCTCCGGGCCAGGCCGGAGGTGTGCGGGCTCAACGCCCACGTACGCCAGAAGGCCCTGCGGGAAGCATGATCGGCCGGGTCGGGTTCCGTTGCGACGCCGGGGCCAGGATCGGGGTCGGTCATCTGGTGCGCTGCGTGGCGCTGGCCGAGGAGCTGTGCGCCCGGGGCATCGAGGTGGTGTTCCTGGGCGAGGTGCGCGACTCGGAGTGGGCGCGGTCGCAGCTGCGGGATCGCGGGTTCGCGCTGGTCGATGCGCCTCCCGAGCCGGTACGCCTGGCGGCGCTGGCCCATCGGCTGCGCCTGGACGCCGTGGTGCTCGACTCCTACGACCTGCCGGAGGAGACCGGCACGGTCCTGCGCGGCGGCGGCCTGGCGGTGCTGGCCATCGTGGACGGCGACCCCCTGGGCCGGCAGGCGGACCTCTACCTGGACCAGAACCTCGGCGCAGAGCGGCGTACGTTCCGGCTCCCCGCCCCACGACTGGCGGGCGCCCGGTACGCGCTCCTGCGCGACAGCGTGCGGGTGCGCGTACGCGCGCCGAGCGCCGGGGCCGTGTCCGGAGGGCGGGTGCCTGCGCCGGGTGCCGGGCCCGTGCCTCGGGTGTTGTGCTTCTTCGGGGGCACCGACAGCGCCGGTGTCGCGCCCGCCTGGGCTAGGGCGCTGCTGGCGACCGGGGTGCCGTTCCTTGGCACGGTGGTCAGCCCCGTGTCGTTCGAGGCGGGCGGGTCGATCACCGTCGTCCCGCCGACCGACCGGCTGCCTGAGCTCATGGCCGGAGCCGACCTCGTGGTCACGGCGGCCGGCTCGGCGGTCTGGGAGCTGCTCCATCTCGGCGTCCCCACGGCGCTGAGCTGGGTGGCGGACAACCAGCTCATCGGCTATCAGGAGCTCGTGCGGCGGGGCGTGGCGGCCGGGCTCGGGCCGGAGCCCGATGGGGCGGCCGTCGGCGTGCTCGCCCGGCTGCTCGCCGACCCGGCCGCCCGCGAGGAGCACGGCAGACGCGGTCGCGGCCTGGTGGACGGCAAGGGCAGAGCACGCGTCGCCGACGCCCTGCTGGCCCTCAGACCCTGACCGTTCAGACCAGACGCCCTGCTGGGGGTCAGGCTCTGACCATTCAGACCAGGACGGCCTGCTGGCACTCAGGGTCTGGCCCTCAGATCAGGTCCCAGCTCATGGGGGTGCCGAGCGGTACGTCGTGGGCGAAACGGCGTCCCAGCACCTCGGATGCGGCGTCGGGCGGCAACCCGCCGGCCGGCCGGATCGAGCGTACGTTGTCCGTGGTCACCGGCTCGCCGGCGCGTACGTCGCGGACGACGTAGAGCGAGCGGCGGAACCGCAGCCCCTCCCGCTCGGACTCGCGCGGCCCGATCACCGCGCCGCCCAGCGACTGCCAGGCCCGCTCGCTCTCCACCACGAGCGCGGCCAGCTCGTCAGGCTCCAGGGAGAAGGCCGCGTCCACCCCGCCGCCGCTCCTGGACAGCGTGACGTGCTTCTCGATCAGGCAGGCGCCCAGCGCCACCGCCGCCAGCGGCACCCCGATCCCCGGCGTGTGGTCGGAGACGCCGACCATCTCGCCTGTGAGCCCGGCCAGCAGCGGCAGCGCGCGCAGGTTGCTCTCGGCGGGATCGGCGGGGTAGGAGGCCGTGCAGGCCAGCACGGCGAGCTGGGTGCAGCCGGCCGCGCGGGCGGCGGCCACGGCGGCGTGGATCTCCGCGACGGAGGCCATCCCCGTGGAGATGATCATCGGCTTGCCGGTGGCGGCCACGAGCCGGATCAGCGGCAGGTCCACGATCTCCGAAGAGGCGATCTTGTACGCCGGCACGCCCAGCTTCTCCAGCAGCTCCACCGCGGTCGGGTCGAAGGGCGAGGAGAAGGCGACGAGCCCGTGCGAGCGGGCCCGCTCGAAGATCGGCTCGTGCCACTCCCAGGGTGTGTGGGCGCGTTCGAAGAGCCGGTAGAGAGTCTCCCCGCCCCACAACTCGTGGTCGTCGCCCAGCCGGAACGCCGGGGCGTCACAGTCGACGGTCAGCGTGTCCGGCCGGTAGGTCTGCAGCTTCAGCGCGTGCGCCCCGCAGGCGGCGACCGCGTCGACGATGGACAGCGCCCGGTCCAGGCTGCCGTCGTGGTTGCCGGACAACTCGGCGACGACGAACGGCGGATGAGCGGGCCCGATCGCCCGCCCGGCGATGGAGATCACGCGTCCTCCTTCGTGAGCTGGACGCACACGATGTCGCGGCGTACCCCGTCGATGACGCGCTGGTACGTGTCCACCTCGGCGAACCCGAACCGCCGGTGCAGGCACCGCACCGCCTCGTTGTCCGACAGCACGGACCCGCGCAGGATCGTCAGCCCGAGGGGTCCGAAGGCGTGCTCGATGGCCGCCCGCTCCAGGCCGACCCACGCCCGCAGCAGTGCCCCCGACTGCTCCAGACCGTCCAGGTCCAGGTAGTAGCCCCAGTAGGCGATGTCGCTTTTCACGCCGTTGAAGGTCACCACGCCCGCGGCGCTCCCCTCGTGGTCGTAGATCATCACCCGCCGGTCGTCGTCCGCGCGGACGCCCTCCCACCAGCGCGCGTGCTCCTCCTCCGCGATGGGGTGGGTGTTGAAGCTCACTTCTCGCACGCGCGGGTGGTTGCGCCATCGGCGCATGACGGGCAGGTCGTCCTCCTGGACATGTCGCAGCACAGCTCCCCCTACTCTTCGTGCCGGTCTCGATGCACAACGTAGCGGATTATGCGTCCGGTAAAGAGCTGATCAGGGACGGACCTCCGGCGCGTACCGCGAGGCATGCTGCCCTCGACCCCCACCCGACCCCACCGAGACCCACTCCAGGACACAAGGAGAGATTCGGCATGATCCCCCTGCTCAGCATCGTGGTTCCGTTCTACAACGTGGAGCCCTACATCACCGAGTGCCTGAAGTCGCTGGCCGCGCAGTCGCTGGACGATCTGGAGGTCATCCTGGTCGACGACGGGTCCGAGGACGGCAGCAGGCGGGTCGCCGAGGACTTCGTGGCGCGCGACCGCCGATTCGTGCTGATCGAGCAGCGCAACCAGGGGCCGGGGCCGGCCCGCAACGCCGGGGTGCGCCAGGCCCGCGGCACCTACCTGGCCTTCGCCGACAGCGACGACGTCGTGCCGCCGAGGGCGTACGAGTCGCTCGTGAGCAAGCTCGCGGAGACCGGCTCCGACCTCGCGTGCGGCGCGGTGGGACGGCTCGTGGACGGCGTGCTGGAGGAGTCGACGTTGCACGAGAAGGTGTTCAGGCGGCCTCAGCTGTGCACCCACATCACCGACAAGCAGGTGCTCGTCAGAGATCGCACGGTCTGGAACAAGGTCTACCGCCGCGACTTCTGGGAGCGCTGCGGCCTGAGGTTCGCCGCCGGCATGTACGAGGACGTGCCCGTCGCCATGCAGGCCCACGTCCTCGCGACCGGCGTGGACATGGTGGGCGAGGTGGTCTACCACTGGCGCAAGCGCGACGAGGGGGAGACCTCGATCACCCAGCGCCGGGCCGAGGCGGCCAACCTGTCCGAGCGGCTGATCGCCATCCGCGCGGTCCGCGGCTTCCTGGAGGAGCGGGCGCCCGAACTGCTCGACGGCTTCGACGCGCTGGTGCTGGAGAAGGACATCATCTTCCTGTTCCAGGCGCTGGAGAACAGCGAGCGGCCGGCGGCGCTGCTGGAGCTGGCCCACGAATGGGTGGCCACGCTGGGCGCGAAGTCGCTGGCCACCGCGCCGTCGCTGCGCCGCCTGGAACTGCACCTGCTCGGCCGCGGTCTCATCAGGGAGTTGTGCACGGTACGCGACTTCCGCCGCGCCCGCGTGGACGCCGCCAGGATCGTGCCGCGCGGGCTGCGTACCACCGAGTGGTACGGCGACTATCCCTTCTTCCGCGACCGCCGGCTGCGGATCCCCGACCACGTCTTCGACGCCCGCGACGAGATCAAGCTGATCGCCAAGGTCGAGGAGTGCGAGTGGACGGGCACCGAGTTCCGCCTGCGTGCCCACGTCTCCATGCACCGGGTCGATCGCCGGGTCGGCAAGGTGGGCCTGTGGCTCTGCGAGGGCCGCCGCCGCCGGGTCCCCCTGGAGGTGCGCCGTTCCGGCCGCCATGGGGTCGTCGCGGCCATCGATCCGGCCAGGCTCGCCCGCGGCGGGCCGACCTGGAAACTCATGGTGCGTGCGGAGACGCGCGAGCTCGTGCTCAAGGACTGGTGCAGGGACGGCGACAGAAAGGCGGCGTGGCGGTTCTCCGTGCCGGGTTGGTCAAGAACCGGCATGGACATCACCCAGTAGTTCCAGACAGTGGTCGTTCGAGCGCGTTGCGTGTCCATGCTGGATCCATGAGGACCTATTCGCTCGATGACGTCTACGAGACACGCAAGCGGAGAGACTCCTGGTGGACCGTGTATTTCGTGGACCCGGTCGCCTGCCGGGTCGCTCTCCCCGTGGCCAACCGCACCCGGCTGACGCCCAACTCGCTCACCGTGCTGTCGCTGGTCCTCGGCATGGCGTCGGCCGTCTGTTTCGGGACGAACCAGCTCGTAGCAGGCGCCTGCGTTTTCTATCTCAGTTTCATGATCGACTGCGTGGACGGCAAAATCGCCCGGCTCAAGGGCACGGGCACGCCCTTCGGGCTCTGGCTCGACTACGTGGGGGACCGGGTGAGGGTGGTCCTGTGTGCCGCGGGGCTGGCATACGGCCAGTACGCCCTCACCGGGGATGTGCGGTTCATCCTGCTCGGCGCGGCGGTGGCCGTGCTCGACCTGTTCAGGTACGTCAACGCGCCGCAGATGAAGCGCGTACGCGAGATCGTCAGGGAGGCCCGGCTGGGCCCGCTCACGGCTCAGGAGCTGGAGCGCCTGGAACAGGAGCGTTTGGAGCGGCTGCCGCGGGGGCGCAGCTTCCCCAAGCGGTTCAACAGGTTCCTGGCCCGGCACCGGGTCCGCTCGCACCTGATCAGTGGCATCGAGTTCCACGCGGCGGTGTTCGTGGTCGCGCCCCTCGCGGGGGCATGGGCGCTGATCCCGCTCTCCGTGCTGGCCGGGGTCCTGCTGCTGGTCAACGAGATCTTCCTGGTGTACCGGATGTGGCGCTTCACGCGCAGGCACCGCGTGGCCTCCTCTCAGGAGAGCCGAGAACACGTACTCGTCTAAGTTTTCGGGGGTTAGTACGAAATGTCCGACAGGCCAGTCTTCGTCATCGGATGCCCGCGCTCCGGCACCACGATGCTCCAGCTCATGCTCCATTCGCACCCGCGGATGGCGGTGCCGCCGGAGACGCGCTTCCTCGTTCCCGCTTATTACCGGCGCCGCGCCTGGGGCGACCTGCGGATCGACCAGCGCCGGCGGGCCCTGGCGCAGTGGATCGCGACGGAACGCAGCACGAAGTTCCGCGAGCTCAAGATCGACAAGGACGAGTTCGTCAAGCAGGTCATGGACGGGCCCGGCTCGCTGGGATCGGTCATCGGAACGGCCTTCCGCATGTACGCCGACCGGTTCGACAAGGCCCGCTGGGGCGACAAGAGGCCGAGCTACGTCAAGCAGGTCGACATGCTGCTCCGGCTCTTCCCCGACGCCCAGTTCATCCACCTGATCAGGGATGGGCGCGACTGCGTGGCCTCGCTGAAGGAGATGCCCTGGTTCACCCTGGACTCCTTCCACGCCGTCTCCACCTGGGCCGAGGCCATCGACGCGGGCGGCCGGCTGAAGCGTACGCTCGCCGCGGACACGTACTACGAACTGCGTTACGAGGACCTCACCGACGACCCGGCGACCGAGCTGAAGAAGCTCTGCCACTTCCTGGAGGAGGACTTCTCGCCGTCGATGGTCTCCCCGCGCGAGGCGGCCAGCGTGGCGGTGCCGCAGCACAAGGTCTGGCACAGCAACACCCACGGCGAGGTCACCCGCAGCCGGATCGGCAGCTGGGCGAACCGGCTGGACCCCTGGGAGATCGAGCTGTGCGAGCACATGCTCGGCGACCGCCTGGAGGCCATGGGCTACGAGCTCAGCGGCGCGCCCAAGCCGGCCAAGGAGTACGTGGCGACCTGCCACAAGACCATGCAGAAGCGCAAGGCCAGCCGGATGCGCAAGCACGTACGCGACCGCTTCAACCGGCTCCGCGAGCCGAGCCCGGTCGCGGCCATGCTCACCTCGGGCCAACGCTCCCTCGCCGGCATCCCACACCAGCGGTCCGAGCTCACCGAACCCGCGGTCTGACCCACAGGCGGCGAAGCCCTCCAAGGTCAGACCGCGGGTTCGGCCTCGAGGGCGAAGCCCTTGAGGCGGTAAGACGCCCGCGCAGCGGACCAAGCCTTTTATGGGGGGCACTTGGGGGGCGAAGCCCCCCGAGGGAGGCCGCTTCAGCGGTCGACGTGGTTGAACATTGATTCCCAGCGGTCCAGTACGTGGTCGAGGTGGAAGGTTTCGGCTCGTGCGCGGGCGGCGGCGCCCAGCCGCCGCCGGTCCGCCGCGGAGTCGATGAGCCCCGCCAGCGCGGCGCCGAACGCCTCGACGTCGCCGGGCGGCACGAGCACCGGCCCGGCCGACCGCACCCCGCCGGACACGTCGAACGCCACCGACGGCACCCCGTGCGCGGCCGACTCCAGCAGGACGATGGGCAGGCCCTCGTGTTCGCTGGTCAGCCCCAGGATCGAGGCGTTCAGGTATTCGGCGGGCATGCGCGCGGCCGGCACGAGCCCGCGGAACACCACGCGGTCGCCGACGCCCTCCCCGGCCGCGTGCGCGCGCAGCCGTTCCAGCTCGCCGCCGTCGCCGATCAGGTGCAGCTGCCACGGCGGCGGCGCGCCCGAGCGGGCGAAGGCGCTGATCAGCCGGTCGAACCGCTTTACCCCTTCCAGCCGGCCGACGCCGAGCACCCGGGGTGCGTCGAGCGACGCGGGCTGGGCGGGCCAGGCGGCCAGCGGGTTCGGCAGCGCCCAGGTGTTGGGCAGCAGGGCGTGCTCGGAGAACAGCCAGGCGTCGTCCTCGCTCAGGAACACCGCCTGGTCGAGCCGGGGGTAGTGCTTCCTGATCGAGGCCAGGTGCCAGCAGCCGCGGGCGTGGTCGTACGAGCCGTGGTACTGCCCGACCTGGCGGAATCTGGCCGGCAGCAGCCCCGCGACCCTGGCCACCGCGGACGGGGAGGTCATGACGGCGTAGCCCGGCCCGATCGCCCCGAACAGCTTCCTCAGCCTGCGGTCGGCCGGCCTGCGCGCCAGGCGGTCAGGCGCCCGGCTGATCACGTGGTGGTGGTAGAGCGGCCGGTCCACGTAGCGGAACGGCGCGGCGGCCCGGTGCAGCCCGATCACGTGCACCTCGTGCCCCCGCTCGGCCAGCCCCTGCGCGAGCGTGTGCGTCACCTGCTGGACGCCGCCCAGCGTGTCGGCGTCCATGCAGGTGAAGACGACGCTCACCGGAGCTCCTCGAAGAAGTCGGCCACGATCCGGGCCGCGGCGGTGCCCCGCTCGTCGGCGCACCACATCCTGCGGAAGGCCGCGTACCGGTCGGCGTAGGCGGCGTGGAGGTCGGGCAGCGCCCTGATCACGCTGATCAGCTCCTCAGTCGTGGAGACGCACGGGCCGGGCGCGATGGCGGGCAGGTCGTGGTAGACGCCGCGCTCGGACAGCCGGTAGTCGTCCCAGTCGTCGACGTAGAACACCATCGGCTTGCCGGTGATGGCGTAGTCGCACATCACCGACGAGTAGTCCGTCAGCAGCGCGTCCGAGGCCAGGATCAGGTCGTTGATCTCGGGATAGGAGCAGGCGGGGCGGACGAAGTGTCTGAGGTGCTCGGGCGGGTGGTAGCGCTCGACCGGATGCGTACGCAGCACCAGCACCCATTCGTCGGCCAGTTCGTCGGCCATCAGTTCCAGGTCGGCGCGTACCGACCGGCCGCTGCCCTTGGCCCAGTCCCGATATGTAGGCGCGTAGAGCAGGACCTTCCGCCCGAGCGGGATCTCCAGCCGCTCGCGCACGTCACCCGTGGCCGCACCCCTGACCAGGGCGTCGCATCGGGGGGTGCCGTACCGGTAGACCTTGCCCTCGTAGCCGTTGGACGGCAGGAACAGCCGGGAGAACTCCGCGCTCGGCGACACCAGCGCGTCCCAGCGGGCGACGGCGGCCCGCCACTGCCTGCGCGGCTTGTCGAAGTCGGCCCGCAGGTCGGGCGCGTCGAACCCGATCGACTTGATCCCCTGCCCGTGCCAGGTCTGCAGGTAGCGCGTGCCGCGCGGCTTCGGGTAGTCCAGCGGGAACCCGTGGCTGTCCACCCAGATCCCGGCCCTGGCCATCGTCCAGACGTAGCGCCAGCTGCCCCGGCGCACCAGTCGTACGTCGCCGGGGAAGTTGCCGCGTCCCCTTGCCACCGACCACACCACCTCGACCGGCAGCGAGCGCCGCCGCAGCTCCTCGTAGATCGCGCGCGGGCTGCCGCCGTAGCTCTTGCCGACGTCGGACTCGAACAGGGCCAGGTCCCCGCGCCGCGGGACCACCTTGATCAGCACCTTGTACGCCCGCAGCTTGTTCCTCGGCGTGTTGAACCGCTTGATCAGCCGCCGCCTGACCCGTCGCCACAGCGATCGCACGCCGGGGCCGGGCCGTACGCACAGGTAGGACGCGTACCCCTCGACCCGCACCGTGCCGCCGGGCAGCTCGATCGGCTCGACGCGCGGGTCGGCGATGAGCCGGTCGGTCGTCGTGTGCCCGTCGGAGGCCCGGGTGAAGCCGATGCGCGGATCGCATCTGCCCGAGGGCGTGAAGGTGACCTGGCTGACGTACCCGCCGTCGCTGGACGGCTCCGGCGTGATCGGGATCCGCCGGCCGCCGAGCTGCAGGAACGCCGTCCAGTCCAGCGGCAGCACACCGAACGGGTCGAAGGTCCGCACGGTCATCCGCACCCGCTCGCCGTCCGAGACGATCCTCGACACCTCGTGCCGCAGCCTGGAGGCCGTGTAGGGCAACTCGGCCATCCGCAGCTTCGTCATGTCCATGTACGGGGAGGCCGACGTGCCCCAGTACGTCCGCCCGTCGAGCTGCACCGCCGCCCGTGGCGGGGCCTTCGGCCCGGTGAGCGAGGCGGCCGCCACCCGCAGGTCCTCGGCCCGGTCGTCGAGGATGAGCCCGCAGCAGACCCGGTGCAGCGGCTCGATCCCGTCCAGCACCGTCGCAGGGATCTCCTCCAGGTAGGGCCGGACGATCGAGGCGAACTCCTTGACCCACACCAGGTCGCGCGCGGGCAGCGGGTTGAGGTAGACCCGCAGGTCCTGCCGCAGGAACCGGCGTTGCCTGTGCGGCACCAGGTCCTCGGCCCCGTACGCGCGCAGGAGGTCGTCGCTCTGCCTTGCGGCGATCAGCCGTTGCCGCACGTTGTCCAGGTCGTCGATGCTGAGCGAGATCGAGGTGTTCGTCCGTGCCCGGTGCCAGAGGTAGACCACCCACGGCACGACCGCGAACCTGCGTGAGACCGCGTACAGCTCCGCGGCGAAGACGTGGTCCTCGTAGTAGATGTCCTCGGGGAAGCGCAGCAGGTTGTCGCGCAGCCAGCGCACGTCGTAGATCTTGTTCGTGCTGAAGCAGTCGAGGAACAGCTCGGGCTCCTCCCGGATCCCCTCGACCACCCGCCGCCTGGCGAACAACGAGGGGTAGTACGGCAGCAGCCGCCCGTCCGACTCGAACAGCCGCGAGATCTGGCCCGACACGAAGTCGGCCCCCGTCCGCTCGATCTCGGTGAGCAGGCTCTTGCACGCGTGCCTGGGCAACTCGTCGTCGCTGTCCAGGAACATCACGTACGGCGCGGCCGCCGCGTCCACCCCGTCGTTGCGCGGCGCGCCGCATCCTCCGCTGTTGACCTGTCTGCGCAGGTAACGGACGCGCGGATCGCTCGCCACGAGCCGGGAGGCCACCTCGGGGGTCCCGTCCGTGCTGGCGTCGTCGGCGATGATCACTTCCAGGTCGTGCAACGACTGGCCGAGCACGGAACGTACGGCCCTCGGCAGGCGAGCCGCGTCGTTGTAAGAGATCACGACAACGGTGCAGTCCGGCATCCCACGTCCCCCCGCTGGTCCAACCCCGCGGAATGGGACTTTCCCCCTGCCTATAGGAAGTGTCCGGACTTGATTGAGTGTTTGCCGAAAATCAGCGCGTAAGCCGACGAATCACCCAGATGATGACCAGCAGCGCGACGAGTGCGCCCGCGATGGGCGCCGCCCGCTTCAGCAGCGGCTGACCGGCGACCTCCAGCAGGTCGAGCGCCTCCTCGTCGGGGGTGCGGGACGTGCGCAGCGTGCCCGTGGGGTGTACGTCCTCCTCCGGCGCGGGCACCGCGGCCAGGTGCCGCTCCTCCTCCTGCGGGGCCGGCTCCACGGTGGACTCCGACAGCAGTTGGGCCAGGTTGCCGGCGAACTTGTCGATGAGCTTCGCGCCCACCTCGGCCATCACCCCACGCCCGAACTGGGCGGGCCGCCCGGTCACGTTGAACGTCGTCTCCACGGTCACCGCCGTGGCCCCCTCGCTCGGCGTCATGCGCGCCCTGACCGTGGCTGAGGCCGTGCCCGAGCCCCTGGCCTCCTTGCCCGACGCCTGGATGGCGAGCGAGTGGGAGTCCTTGTCGACGTCCTCGAACCTGGCCGTGCCCTGGTAGGTCACCGTGATCGGCCCGACCTTGACCTTCATCCTGCCGGTGAACTCGTCGCCCTCGAAGACGTCCAGTGACGCCCCGGGCAGGCAGGGCGCGACCCGTTCGACGTCCAGCAGCACCGCCCAGGCCTGCTCGATCGGAACCGGAACAGTGAACTCGTGCTCGAACCGCATCGCCATCGATCCGCTCCTTCTCCCGCTGACTGTGACACTACGTCGGGGCGGGGGCGCCCCGGAAGAGGCGCCCCCCTGCACGGAGTCAGGGTGATCCGGCCGCCGTGCGTACCGCGCGGTGGGTCAGGACCTCGGCCAGGTGCCTGCGGTAGTCAGGCTGGGCGTGCAGGTCGGCCGGTGGTGAGGTGCCGGCCGACGCCTCCCTGCAGGCCTGCCGTAGCCGGTCGCCCAGCTCCATGCCTTCCAGGGCCGCCTCGACCGCGCGGGCGCGCAGCGGCGTCGGCCCCATGCTCGTCAGCCCGATCCTGGCCTCGGAGATCGTGCCGTTGGAACGCTTGACGGCCGCCGCCACGCCGACGATCGACCACGCCTGCGCGGTCCTGTGGAACTTCTCGTAGTGGAAGCCCCAGCCTGTGCCCAGCTTCGGGATCTTCACCCCGACCAGGATCTCGCCCGTCCGCAGGGAGGTCTCCAGGTAGTCGACGAAGAACTCGGTGGCCGGGATCTCCCGCTCTCCGTCCGCCGACCCCGCCACGAACACGCCGTCGAGCGCCAGCACCACGGCCGTCAGGTCGCCCGCCGGGTCCGCGTGCGCCAGCGACCCGCCGAACGTGCCCCGGTGCCTGATCGCCGGATCCGCCACCGTGGCCGCGGCCAGCGCCACCAGCGGGCAGCCGGCGGTCACCGCGCCGGAGCGCATGACCTCGTCGTGCGTGGCCAGCGCGCCGATGAACACGTGGTCGCCGCGATCGTGCACGCCCTTCAGCTCGTCCAGCCGCCCGACGTCGACCAGCATCGACGGGTACGCCAGCCGCATCCGCAGCAGCGGCAGCAACGACTGCCCGCCGGCCAGGACCTTGGCGTCCTCGTCCGAGGCCACCGCCTGGGAGGCCTCGGCCAGCGAGTCCGGACGTACGTAGTCGAACTGCGCGGGGATCATCGCCGTACTCCTTCCAGTGCCCGCCAGATGCGTTCCGGGCTGCACGGCATCTGGATGTCGTTGATGCCGAGCGGGCGCAGGGCGTCCACGATGGCGTTCACGACGGCCGGGGTCGAGGCGATCGTGCCCGCCTCGCCGACGCCCTTGACGCCCAGCGGGTTGCTGGTCGCCGGCGTCTCGGTCCTGTCCAGGGTGAACGACGGCAGGTCCGCCGCCGACGGCAGCAGGTAGTCGGCCATCGTCGTGGTCAGCAGGTTGCCCTCGGCGTCGTACACGGCCTCCTCGAACAGGGCCTGCGCCACGCCCTGCGCGATGCCGCCGTGCACCTGGCCCTCGACGATCAGCGGGTTCACCACCTTGCCGACGTCGTCGACCGCCACGTACGAGCGGATCTTCGCCATGCCCGTCTCCGTGTCGACCTCGATCGCGCACAGGTGGGTGCCGTGCGGGAAGGAGTAGTTCTCCGGGTCGAACGTGGCCTCCGAGTCGAGCCGCGCCTCCACGCCCTCGGGCAGGTCGTGGGCCGTGAAAGCGGCGAAGGCCAGCTCCTGGATGGTCTTGCGCGACTCGGTGCCCCGCACCTGGAACGCGCCCGCCTCGAACTCCAGGTCGTCGGGGGAGCACTCCAGCACGTGCGCGGCCAGCCTGCGAGCCTTGTCCTTGACCTTGTCGCACGCCTTGAGCACCGCGACGCCGCCGATGACGAGCGAGCGCGACCCGTACGTGTCCATGCCCTTGTGCGCGATCGCCGTGTCGCCGTGCAGCACCGTGATGTCATCGAACGGCACACCGAGCGCGTCGGCCGCGATCTGGCTCCACGACGTCACGTGTCCCTGCCCGTGCGGCGAGGTGCCGGTGATGACCTCCACCTTGCCCGTGGGCAGCATGCGCACCGCGCCGTGCTCCCAGCCGCCCGCCGCGTAGTTCGCCTCGCCGAGCAACCTGGACGGGGCCAGCCCGCACATCTCCGTGTACGTGCTGACGCCGATCCCGAGCTGCACCGGGTCGCCCCTGTCACGCCGGTCGGCCTGCTCGGCCCGCAGCTTGTCGTAGCCGAACAACGACATGGCCTTCTCCGTCGCCGCCTCGTAGTTGCCCGAGTCGTACGTCAGGCCGGAGACGGTGGCGTAGGGGAACTCCTCGTGCTTGATCCAGTTGCGTTTGCGTACCTCCACCGGGTCCAGCCGGAGCTCCGCGGCCAGTTCGTTCATCATCCGCTCGATGGCGAACGTCGCCTCGGGGCGGCCCGCGCCGCGGTAGGCGTCCGTGGGCACCTTGGTGGTGAACACGCCCGTGCAGCCGAACTCGTAGGCGTCCATCTTGTAGATCGCGTTGAACATGGACGCGCCGAGCATCGGGATGCCCGGCGTGATGAGCATCAGGTAGGCGCCCATGTCGGCCAGCAGGTCGACCTGAAGCCCGCGGATGCGCCCGTCGGCGTCGGCGGCCAGCCGCAGGTGCTGGATCTGGTCGCGGCCGTGGTGCACGGTCAGGTTGCCCTCGGAGCGGGACTCGGTCCACTTGACCGGCCTGCCGAGCTTCCTCGTCAGCAGCAGGCACAGCACCTCTTCCGCGGTCACCTGCAGCTTGGAGCCGAACCCGCCGCCCACGTCGGGCGCGATCACCCGGATCTGGTGCTCAGGGATGCCGGTGACCACGGCCAGCATCACCCGCAGCACGTGCGGGATCTGCGTGGACGTGTAGATCGTGAAGCCGTCGCCGTCGTTGCCCGCCAGCACGGCCCGCGGTTCCATGGCGCTCGGGATGAGCCGCTGCTGGATGTACGTGCGGTCGATCACCACGGGCGCGTCCCTGAACGCGGCCTCGATGTCACCCGAGGTCGTCTTCATGGTGAACGCCTGGTTGCCCGACTCGTGCACCTTCGGGCTGCCCTCGGTGAGCGCCTCCTGCATGTCGAGCACCGGGGGGAGGGGCTCGTACTCGACGTCGATGGCGTCCAGGGCGTCGGCCGCGCGGTAGCGGTCGGTCGCGACCACGCAGGCCACCGCCTCACCGACGTAACGCACCTCCGCGACGGCCATCGGCGGGTGGTCGGGGACGACGGTGTTCTCGGTGACCGGCCACGCGCACGGCAGGCTGCCCTGCTCGGCCGCGAAGTCCTGCCCGCTGAACGCCGCCACGACCCCGGGCAGCTCCCGCGCCCCCGACACGTCGACCCTGGTGATCCTGGCGTGCGCCATCGGGCTGCGCAGGAACGTCACGTGCAGCATCCCCGGTTGCGAGAGGTTGTCCGTCCACCGCGTGCGCCCCGTCAGCAGCCTGGCGTCCTCTTTGCGCTTCCTCGGCCGTCCAACTTCGGCCTCCTGGATGGTCACGGCGTGCTCACCGCCTGTCCCATCTCCTGCGCGCCCCGGCGTACGGCACGCACGATGTTGCAGTAGCCGGTGCAGCGGCAGAGGTTGCCCTCCAAGCCCTGCCTGATCGTCTCCTCGGACGGCTCGGGGTCGTGCTTGAGCAGGTCTATCGCGGCCATGACCATGCCGGGCGTGCAGTAGCCGCACTGCAGCGCGTGCTCTTCGTGGAAGGCCTGCTGCATCGGGTGCATCGACCCGTTGACGCCCAGGCCCTCGATCGTCACGACGTCGCAGCCGTCGGCCTGCACGGCGAGGACGGAGCAGCTCTTGACGCTCTGGCCGTCCAGCATGATCGTGCAGGCACCGCAGTTGCTGGTGTCGCAGCCGACCGGTGTGCCGGTCTTGCCCAGTCGTTCTCTCAGTAGGTGGACGAGCAGGAGCCGAGGCTCGACGTCCTCCTCGTACGTGGTCCCGTCGACGGTGACGGTGATTCGGGGCATACGTCCTCCCTCAGGAGCAGGGGAAAGGCGGACACTCCCGACCGTACGCTTGTGCTATTCGCGGTCAAGGGTCACTTACCGCGAACCGCCCTCGCGATGATCGCAACCAGCCCCGCGAACGCCAATCCCAGCACCATGACGCCGATCAGGACCAGCGGATCCGTGATCGCGCGTGTTACCACCAAAATGCCCAGAACTACGAACAACATGCCGCTGAGCAGCGCCATCCAGTCGGTCCTGTGGAGCTGCGTCTTCATGGCCTCACTCCGTTCGGCGGGCTCGGTCGCCTCACGCGGCACGTCGCACCTCCATGTCGCCGACGCCGCCTCTCAGGTTGAGGACGATGGTGGACACCTCTCCCTTGGGCCGCAACTCCGGCTCCAGCACCTTGTCTCGCCGGATGTCCACGCCGCCGATGATCGACTGGTCCAGCTTGATGTCGCCGACCCTGTTGGAGGCGTGCACCTCCACCCTGACCGTCGGCGGCACGATCACGACCAGTTCGCCCACCGCGACCGAGGCGTTGACCGTGGTGCTCGCCCCCGGCGCCAGGACCAGCTCCGACAGGTCCAGCCTGCCGTCGCCGATGCCGACGTCGTAGAGTCTGCTCGTCTCCGCGAGGCTGAGCGGGCGCCAGGCGGACTCGCCGATGTTCCTCGGCACGCCGCCGAGCATCAGCCCGAAGCCCACGATCAGCACGATCGTGGTGCCCGCGGCCACGAGTCCGGCGCCGCGCCCCCACCAGGCCGCGACCAGCAGTCCGGCGCCGATGGTGATGAGCATGGCGCCGCCGACGATGGTCGGGCTCACTCCGGCGGCCGACCTGGCTTGGACCGCCACGACGATCCCTCCAATGATGAATGCCAGCAGGATGGTGATGACGCCGATGAACGACCTGGGCCGCTGCTTCTTCCCCCTCTTGGGGACCGGGGCGCCGTGCAGGACGGGGTCGTAGGGCGAGTAGCCCTCTCTCCGGGCCGGGTCCAGCGGCCGGTAGGGGCCCTTCGGCGCGAAGGGCTCGCCGTAGCTGGTGTAGTCGACCGCGGTCCTGGGCTGGGGCCGGTAGGCGGGCGGCCGGCGCGGCGGGACCGGGTGCTCGGTGGTCGGGGCGTCCGCGCCTGCCCGGTGCTCGGCGGGCACGGTCTCCGACGCGGCCGGGCTGTCCGACGCGGCCGGGCTGTCCGACGCGGCCGGGTTGTCCGGGGCGGCCGGGTTGTCCGGGGTCGCTGGGGTGTCCGGGGCGGCTGGGCGGTTCGGGTGCTCGGCGGTGACGGCGTGCGCGTCGGCCGGGATGTGCCGTCCGGGCTCGTCGGCCGGGAGGTCTCGCTCGGGCTCATCGGCGGGCTCGTGGGTGTGCTCTTCGCCGGCGAGCGGTGTGGGGACGTCCTCCATCGGCCGGCGGCCGGGAGGCTCAGGGAACCTGCTCGGTGCGGCCGTCGGCGCGGGCCGGACCGGGGGAGTGGGGCGTACGGGAGAGGTGGACTCGGGACCGGCGTGCGGCGGCGCCATCTCCTCCTCGCCCTCGCGCCTGCCCCGGGTGAGCCGCTCGGGCATCGAGCGGGCCAGCCCGAGCAGGTCCACCCCGCTGGCGTGGGCGGCCAGCAGCGACACGGCCAGGAACACGGCCACCACGAGCGTGCCCGTGCCGAGCCAGACCGTCGCCAGGTTGATCGCCAGCCCGAACGCCAGCACCGCCGTCAGCAGCGCCATCACGGCCTCGGCGTCGAAGTCGCGGCGGGTCCACTGCTCGATGATCCCTGGCCGGCCGTTCGGCTCCTTCATCAGCAGGAACGCCGCCAGATACAGGAACAGTCCGACGCCCGAGCCGAACAGCAGCACGGCGAAGCCCACGCGGAAGACCACGGGGTCGATGCCGGTGTACCGCCCGAGGCCCGCGCACACTCCCATGAGGAAGCGTCCCTCGCTGCTGCGTCGCAGCACTCTGGGGGGACTGGGCGGAGCTTCTGTCATGACACCATCGTGGACCTACGAGCGGTGTGCCCGCATCCGGGACACCCCTGACCCGACCCGGGGGTTGTTCCCTGATGCCCGCATCGCCCGCGACGTGTGACTATGGCCATGCTATGGCTGACCAAAAGACACTCGCCGAGCCCAGCGGCGACACACCGTATCGCCGGATGCAGCGCCCCATGGAGGGCCGCCTGCTCGGTGGCGTGGCCCAGGGGCTGGCGACGCAGATCTCGCTTGACCCCGTGGTGGTCAGGCTGATGTTCGTGCTGCTCAGCGTCGTCGTTGACGGGGTCGGCATGGTGGCTTACGCCGTGCTGTGGATGGTCACGCCGCGGCAGCCGTACCAGGGGCAGCCGCCGCAGCGGGACTGGAGCCAGCTCGCCGCGTTCACCGCGATCGGGGTGGCGCTGTCCGCGTTCGGGTGGCTCACGGGGGCGTCGCAGGGCGGCATCGGCATGTTGCCGTTCGCCGTGGGCGGCATCGGCGCGCTCATCCTCTGGCAGCAGGCCGATCCTGAACGCCGCCGCAACTGGGTGAGCGGCGCCGCGCTCAGCATCAGGAAGAATCGCGTACGCACGATGCTCGGCGTCGTGCTGGTCGTCGTCGGCGCCATCGGCTTCCTCGCCGCCGAGGGCGAACTGGCCCAGGCCGGCCAGAGCCTGCTGTTCACCGTGGTGGTCGTCGGCGGCCTGGCGGTCGTCGCCGCGCCCTGGCTGGCCGGACTGTGGAAAGAGCTGCAACTGGAGCGGCGCGAGCGCATCAGGCAGGAGGAGCGCGCCGAGGTGGCCGCCATGGTGCACGACTCGGTGCTGCACACGCTCACCCTGATCCAGCGGGTCGCGCACGACCAGCGCGAGGTCACCCGCCTGGCCCGCTCCCAGGAGCGTGAGCTGCGCAACTGGCTCTACCAGCCCGCCCAGGACGCCGACGTCTCGCTCGCCGCCGCCGTACGCAGGATCGCGGCGGAGGAGGAGGACGCGCACGGCGTGCCCATCGAGGTCGTCTGCGTCGGCGACATCGGCCTGGACTCGGCGGGCAAGCTCGCCGCCACCTTGAAGGCCTCCCGGCAGGCGATGGTCAACGCGGCCAAATACTCTGAGAGTCCATCTATTTCCGTCTACGCGGAAGTAGAGGGTGAAGAAGTCACGATTTTCGTGAAGGATCGTGGCAAGGGGTTCGATCTCGAGGCGGTGCCGCTCGACAGGATGGGGATCAGGGAGTCCATCATCGGCAGAATGGAACGTCACGGCGGCACGGCCCGGGTCCGCACCTCGCTCGGAGAGGGCACGGAAGTGATGTTGACGATGAAGGTGGAGAAGGCATGACGCGCGTACTGATCGTCGACGATCACCGGCTGTTCCGGTCCGGCGTACGCGCCGAGCTGGGCGACTCGATCGAGGTCGTGGGCGAGGCCGAGGACGTGGATACGGCCGTCAAGGCGATCGCCGAACACCAGCCCGACGTGGTCCTGCTGGACGTGCACATGCCCGGCGGCGGTGGCCAGGAGGTCCTGCGCCGCGTCCTGGGCGCCGGCTCCCAGGTGCGTTTCCTGGCCCTGTCGGTCTCCGACGCCGCCGAGGACGTCATCGGCGTGATCAGGGGCGGGGCGCGCGGTTACGTCACCAAGAACATCAGCGGCAAGGAGCTGACCGATGCCATCCGGCGGGTGGCCGAGGGCGACGCGGTCTTCTCGCCGCGGCTGGCCGGCTTCGTCCTGGACGCGTTCGCGTCCTCAGAGGCGCCGTCGATCGATCCGGAGCTCGACTCGCTGACGCAGCGGGAGCGCGAGGTGCTGCGGTTGATCGCCCGCGGGTACGCGTACAAGGAGATCGCCAAGGAGCTGTTCATCTCGGTCAAGACGGTGGAGACGCACGTCTCGTCCGTCCTGCGCAAGCTCCAGCTCTCCAACCGCCACGAGCTCTCCCGCTGGGCCACCGCCCGCCGCCTGGTCTGACCGCACGGCTGGGGGCGAGCGGCTCGATCAGAGCTTTTCGAGCGGCGCGTACGCCAGCAGCAGCGTCTTCTCCCCGCCACTACCGAAGTCGATCTTGACTTTGGTCTTCTCGGCCACCCCGTCCACGGCCACCACCGTGCCCAGCCCGAACGCGTCGTGCGAGACCCGGTCGCCGGGCGTGAGCGAGGGCACCGTGCGCCCGCCACCGCTCTTCGGCGCCGGCCGGGCGGCGGGCTCCCGCCGGGTGGCCGCGCTCCAGGCCGACTTCTCCGGATCGGTACGCCAGTCGACGAGCTGCCCGGGGACCTCGTTCACGAACCGCGAAGCCGGGTTGAACGACGGCGACCCCCACGAGCTGCGCACAGCCGCCCGCGTGAGGTAGAGCCGCTGCTGCGCCCTGGTGATCCCCACGTAGGCCAGCCGCCGCTCCTCCTCCAGCTCCTTGGGCTCGCCCAGTGACCGGATGTGCGGAAAGACCCCGTCCTCCATCGCCGTGAGGAAGACGACGGGGAACTCCAGGCCCTTGGCCGTGTGCAGGGTCATCAGCGTGACGACCCCCTGCCCGCCGTCCGCGTCGGGGATCTGGTCGGCGTCGGCCACCAGCGACACCTGCTCAAGGAACTCCACCAGCGTCCCCTCCGGATTGGCCTCCTCGAACTCGGATGCGACGGAGATGAGCTCGTTGAGGTTTTCCAGCCGGGACTCGTCCTGCGGATCCTCCGACGCCTCCAACTCGGCGCGGTAGCCGGTGGCCACCAGCACCTCCTCGGCCAGCGCCGACGGCGGCATGCCCGCGGCCTTGGCGATCAGCTCCTCCAGCATGGCGACGAACTCGTGCACGGCGTTGAGCGAGCGCGTCGCCATGCCATACGCCTCGTCGGCCCGGCGCAGCGCGTCCCAGAACGAGATCCGCTCCCGCGACGACAGCGCCTCGATCGTCGCCTCGGCGCGCTCGCCGATGCCGCGCTTGGGCACGTTGAGAATGCGCCGCAGCGACACCACGTCGGCCGGGTTGGCCAGCACCCGCAGGTAGGCCAGCAGGTCCTTGACCTCCTTGCGCTCGTAGAAGCGCACACCCCCGACCACCTTGTACGGCAGCCCGGTGCGGATGAAGATCTCCTCGAACACGCGCGAGGCGGCGTTGGTCCGGTAGAAGACCGCGACGTCGCCGGGCTTGACGTCCTCCTCGTCGCTGAGCCTGTCGACCTCCTGCGCCACGAACATGGCCTCGTCGTGCTCGTTGTCCGCGACGTATCCCACGATCTTGGGGCCGTCACCCTGGTCGGACCAGAGGTTCTTCGGCTTGCGCGACTCGTTGCGCGAGATGACGGCGTTGGCGGCGGCCAGAATGTTCTGAGTGGAGCGGTAGTTCTGCTCCAGCAGGATGGTCCTGGCGTCGGGGTAGTCGCGCTCGAACTCCAGGATGTTGCGGATCGTCGCGCCGCGGAACGCGTAGATGGACTGGTCGGCGTCGCCCACCACGCACAGCTCCGACTGGTCGGCCCCGGCGCGCACCACGTCGCCGTCCGCCGTGCGCAACTCGGGATGCCCCACCAGCTCCCTGATCAGGATGTATTGCGCGTGGTTGGTGTCCTGGTATTCGTCGACCAGCACATGCCTGAACCGCATCCGGTAGTGCTCGGCCACCTCGGGGAAGAGCTGGAACAACGTCACCGTGTTCATGATGATGTCGTCGAAGTCCATCGCGCCGGCCTCGGTCAGCTTGAGCTGATAGGCCTTGTACGCCTGCGCGAGCGTCTTCTCCAGATGCGAGCCCGCCTTGTCGATCGCGGTCTCGTAGTCGATCAGCTCGTTCTTGAAGTTGCTGACCTGCGCGGAGAAGGATCGCGGCGGATAGCGCTTCGGATCGAGGTCCATCTCCCTGCAGACCATCGCCATGAGCCGCTGCGAGTCGGCCTGGTCGTAGATCGAGAAGCTGGACGGGAACCCCAGCCGCTTGGCCTCCCGCCGCAGGATCCGCATGCACGCGCTGTGGAACGTCATCACCCACATCGCCTTGGAACGCGGCCCGACCAGCTTGTCGATGCGGTCCTTCATCTCGCGCGCGGCCTTGTTGGTGAAGGTGATCGCCAGGATCTCGCCCGGATGCACCTTGCGCTCGGCCAGCAGGTAGGCGATGCGATGGGTGAGCACCCGCGTCTTCCCTGATCCTGCCCCCGCCACGATGAGCAGCGGGCTGCCATGATGGATCACGGCCTCGCGCTGCTGTGGGTTGAGACCGTCGAGCAAGGGGTGGTCAACAGAGACTTGGGTCGGCACCTACCTAGGTTATGACCCTCCACCGACAAACGGCGCCCGGAATGCCATCGACGGGGCACCGGTTGTGTTCCACGGATGGTCCAGAAAAGGGGAGACATGCTGCCGGAAGCCGAGATCAACCGCGTACTCGTCGTGACCGCTCACCCGGACGACGCCGATTTCGCATCTGCGGGGAGCGTGGCGCTGTTCGTCGACAGGGGTGTGGAGGTCACGTACCTGCTGGCCACGGATGGTGACGCGGGGGGTAACGAGCGCACTCTCGACAACTCCGGCATGGCCGCGCTCCGCCGGACCGAGCAGCTGGCCGCCGCCAAGGCGGTCGGCGTGACGGACGTCCGATTCCTCGGCTACTCGGATGGCCAGGTGGTCCCCTCGCTCGATCTGCGGCGCGACATCGCCCGGGTGATCCGCCAGGTCAGGCCGGACCTGGTCATCACGCACCACCCCGACCGCAACTACGTGTTCGTCGCCCCCAGCCATCCCGACCACCGCGCCGTGGGCGGCGCCGCCCTGGACGCCGTCTACCCCGACGCCCGCAACCCGTACGCCTTCCCTGAGCTGGTCGAGGAGGAGGGTCTGGAGGCGTGGACCGTACGCGAGGTGTGGCTGAACGGCGGCTCCACCCCCAACCACTGGGTGGACATCACCGACGCCATGGACCGCAAGCTCGCGGCCTTGCAGTCGCATGTGAGCCAGGTGTCACACAACGAGGGCTTCGCGGAATTCGTCAAATCCCGCTTCGCGGCCTGGGCCGAACAGGCCGGCTTCCCCAAGGGCCACTATGCAGAGGGCTTCCAGGTCGTCCCCACGGCCTGAGCCGGTCAGGGGGCCCGAGTCGGTTTGAGTACGGGCCCGAGCAGACCAGGCACGGGCCTGAGCCGGTCAGGGCACGGAACCGGGCGGCACCACCCAGAGCGACGGCTGCCCGGTGACCTCCATCGACAGCAGGCGCAAGCCCGCACGCAGATGAGGCAGACCACGCCCGTGGCTACCACGCATCCTTCGTGATCTCCGGATCCAGCAGATCGGTGTTGTCCCGGGTGCGCCAGAACTCGAACGCTTCGATCGCGCTGGCTCTTTCCTCGTCTCTGTCGACGACCGCCTGCAGCGCGGCGCGAACCGTCTCCTCAATGGTGGGCGCCCCCAGTCGCTGCTGCGCGGCTTCCAGGAGCCCCTTGTCGATATCGACCACCAAGCGCATACAACCTCCCGTATATCAGAATTCGTGGTCTTGATATACGCACTTCCCAAGCCGGTACTGAGTCCGGGATGTGCGTCCCGGCGAAGTTAGAGCATCGAAACGATATTTCTCTGGAACGCTCCATGATCGGGTGGCGGATCTTCGCCCGGCTTGTAAGGATCCTCATCCCCGGGAGGATTCGAGCGTCGGCCCACAGGACGGATGCGGCGTGTGGTGCTTATTTGCGCTTGGCGGCGATGCGGGCGAAGAGGTAGCCGAGGGAGTTGGTGGCCAGGTGCAGCATGGCCGGGGTCAGGAGGCCGTTGCGGCGGCGTAGCTCGCAGAACAGCACCCCGGCCGCCGCCGTGGACACCACGCTCCCAGCCACGACCCGCGCGGTGTCGAGGTGGCCGGGGGACTCGCCCGCCGTCAGGGAGCCGAGCGCGGGGTTGGCGCGGGCCATGTCGATGGCCGGCAGGATGTGCCAGAGCCCGAACAGGGTCGAGGAGACCGCCGTGGCGGCGGCCGTACCGTGGTGACGGCGCAGCATGGCGTACAGGGCTCCTCTGAACCCCACCTCCTCCAGCAGGACCGTGCCCAGCGGGACCTGGACGAGGGCCTCCTCCAGCACGCGGGCGCGCGAGAGCGACAGGGCGCGCTCGTCGTGGAAGAGCGGCCTGGTGCGCGGCATCGCGATGCCGACGGTGTAGACGGCGGCCACTGCCGCCGCCAGCGCTCCGCCCGCGACGGCACCGCGACGGCCGTGCTCGAACCCGATCTCCTCCCACGACAGGCCGGACCTGCGCGCCATCGCGACTAACGCGCCCGTCGCGGCGGCGGAGGTCAAGGGCCCGAGGCGGGGGGCGATCTTGTTGTTCATGATGTTGGCGGCGGCGAGGATGGCGATCGACCGAAGCAGCACCCTTGCAGGCTACGTCCCACACCGTTCCTAATCAGTGATCAGAAGTGAGTCTTGGACCCATGTCCCGGCACTGCGCGCATCCCGAACGGTTGTGGATGCACTGGTCTCCCGCGTTCCTTGATTCCTCCGTCCGGGCACGTGCATCGTGTGCGCGGTCCGTGACGGGGCGGCGGGTTTCCTCACGCCCTCGGTCACCGATATCGGCCTGGACAGTCCGATGCCCACGACGATCGCTCTGGCCGTCGTGGGGCGGTGCCGTCCGTCGCCGTATCGGGTGTCCGAGGGCGCGTCGTCCGATCGCGATGCTTGCCGCATCGTGTCGGGTGGTGGTGCGGCGGGGCGCGGCGATGGGTTTCTGCCAGTGCTGTGCACCCCACTGTGAGGTGTAGGCCGGATCAACGGCCACGATGGACAGGTCCATCTCGGCGGCCATAGAGACGAGTCGCGCCTTGAGGTTGCCGGTGGGGATGCCGGAGATGAGGTGCCGGAACCGCTTGTTGCGGCCGTGCTTTTCCCGGGTCTTCTCGGTGGTGAAGTCCAGGTCCTCGATTCCGATGGCGGCCACGCCGGCACGCTTGGCCCAGTGCAGGAGGCGGGTGATGGCGTGCCGGATCTGCGCGTCGCGATGGGTGGCGGTGCCGGAGAGGTCGTAGGAGAAGCGGTGCGGGTCGCCGGTCGGGTTGCCGTGCCGATCGAGCCGGTAGGCGGCGAAGTGGTCGGCGTTGGTGTCCACGCCGATCATGCCGTTGGCCCGCGCTGTCTCCAGCAGGATCGTCGTGACGACAGGGCGTTGCCAGGAGGCGGTCAGGTACCAGCGACCGCGCTGCACGTCGTAGTGGATGCGGTAGGCCATGGCCCGGTTGGCGTTGATGCGGTCGGCCCATTCTTCGCCCCGGTGGGCGAAGGCGACGCGGGCCGTCAGGACATATCGGCCGTGCGTGGTGTTGGCCAGATGGGCATACGGCGCCGGGAGTTTGATGCTGACCTCGCCGTCGGGTGTGACGCGGATGGTCTCGTTGCCGTACCGCTTGCCGGACTCGCCGTCAGCGGCGAAGAACCAGCGCTCCGCCTCCCAGCGCTCCCGCCACTCTTGCTCGGTGAGCTGCGCCTTTTCGAGATTGTGGCGCTTGTTGAGCAGCCGTTTCCCGCCGCGCACCACATGCACGACCCCGGCCTTTTGGTCGGCGCGCTCCCGCTCCAGCCGGTCGGTCAGCGTCGCCAGGCGGCGGGACTTGTGGAACCACTCGTGTTCGCTGCGGTATCCGCCCGGGGCCCGCTTGCTGCCCTTGTCTCCGATGGGCAGGGACAGGCGGTGCATCAGGGTGCGAGCACCGGCCTCAAGGCCCTGGATGTGGGCGAACTGGCAGCGCCGGGCCAGCGCCCACTGATCGTGGGTGGCCTTCGTGATCGACCCGGCCCAACGGGAGGACGACTGCTTCGTCAGGTCCCGTTTGCGGGCCGCCCACGTGTCGGTGGAGTGCTCCAAGCCGTCCGCGCAACGCTGCTTGAGGTCACGGGAGGCCAGCGAGCCCAGGTGCCTGCCCACCGCGCGGAGAACCTTCTCGTCCCCGGGTGTGAGGTTCTTCAGGCGGTCGCGTATCGCCACACCGGACGGCCCGAGCGCCACGAACGGCGGATCGATGGCGCGGAGCTTCTTCTTCTGCTCACTCATCGGCAGCCGCCGCTTCCAGGGCCTTCTTCGCCCGGTGCTTCGCCGAGCGGCGACCGTACAGGCGGGCGCAGAACGAGGTCAGCACCTCAACCATGTCCCGCACGAGGTCGTCTTCGACTTCACCGTCATCAAGGACGACAAGACGACGACCGGCGGCTTCGAGGGCGGCTTCGACGAGTTCGGTGTTCATCCGGCCCAGCCGGTCGCGGTGCTCGACCACCACGGTCGTCACCTTCGAATCGGCCAGCAGGCGACGGGCCTTCGTGCGCCCGCCGTTCATACCGGAGGCGATCTCGAACTCGATACGGACGACCGTGTGCCCTGCCTTCGCTGCCCACTGGGACAGTCGGGCGACCTGGCGTTCCAGGTCCGCCTTCTGATCGTGGGAGGAGACGCGGGCATACAGACCCACGCCTCCGGTCACGGACGGTGAGGTGTTCGCATCGATGTTGACCAGGATCGTGCGTGGCCCCACTCGCTCCGCAGGGACCGGCAACGTGCCCTCACGGAACCAGCGGTACGCGGTGCGGGGAGCAATTCCCTGCGCTCGTGCCCATTCCGTCAGGTTCATAGACCAGAACACTACACCACTCTTGAACAGCGATGGTCACTCATGAACACTAAATCGGCAGCAGTTACCAACCCCGCCCCACCGCCATCCCTCAAGGACGCCGGGAGCCGACGGCGCGAAGACATCGAGCGCGGGGTGTCAGGGGGCAGGACGCCGAGCACCGGCGTCACGAACGAAGTCGCCGAGCGTGGTGCATTCATTGCGCGCCAGGAACGACGAGTGCGGGCGAGGTGCCGGGCCCGGCCCGGCGTGTTGTGGGCAACACGCCGGGCGGGTCATGAGGCGGCGGGGCTGCGCAAGCCTTTGGGGAAGCGGGTGCGGCGGCGTTCCTGCGGCGTGAGACCGCCCCAGATGCCCTCCGACTCGCCTGCCCGTAAGGCATACGAACGGCACTCCTCGATGACCTGGCAGCCTGCGCAGACCGCCTTGGCGCTCGCTTCCTGCGAGGGGGAGGGGGCGAGTGGGAAGAAGAGGTCCGGGTCGCTGGATCTGCACGCCCCCCGGCGCAGCCAGCTGATCTCCTCCAATGGCATGGGTCCAAGGTAAGGCGTGGCCATGATCGGACACATCATCCTGTGGGTTTACCCGCAAATACATCCCTGGGTCCCACGGGCCGGCAGCGTGTACGACCTCAGCAGCCGCCAACCCCGTCCCGGTAGCCGATCACGAACGACGCCTGGCGTTGTTCCGCCGTGCCGTGGGCGGCCGGGTTGAACCAGTCGTCCGTCGGGTCACCGGCGGCGGCCAGGCTGAGGAGCAGCTCGTTCTCGTCTCCATCCTGCGCCTGGAGCACCCCCGAGCCGACCAGGGCCGACAACGTGCCTCCCGCGTAGCAGTCAGCCTGCAGCTCCGCCTGTACGTTCAGCTCGAACCGGGTCTCGAGCTGAGCCTGCACCGCATGCCCGAACTCATGAGGAATGATCACATAGACCGACCCGTCCCCCATCTCGTTCCACAATGACTCCATCCATTGCTTATCAAAGGCAATGAAATGGCCGAGGGGACAGTAAAAGGCATTGTTCGGCACGGACTCCTCCCCGCCGCAGCTCGGCCCGGAACGGCCCGAGTAAGGGATGAAGTCGGCGATGGGCCGATAAGTCTGGCCGAGCTGGCTGAACTGCTGCTTCCAGAACTCCTCCGCGAGCGTACGCGCCGTACGGATGTCGTCCTCGAACGAGTCGGCTCCCTCAGTGTCCATGGAGGGTTGCCTGACCAGGCCACAGCCCGCCAGCAGCAGGACCAGACCGACGATCAGCGCACGAGTCACGGGCTTCACGCATCCCATGCGTGCACGGACTCTTCGGTACGAATCCGCTCGACGCACCGGAGCCTCAGGGCACGCAACGCCCCCTGCCCCGCGCCGTTCACGTCCATGATGTCGTGATTGGCCTCAGCCCCGTGACCGTTCATTCGAGGCCGAAGCAGGACCCCCGCATATAAGCGAAGACATCGAGCCATCATCATCCCTTTTCCGGATATTTCCGCCCGATCCTCCTGGACCGAACATGACGACTGCCACGCCGTTGCGCATATCACGAAATGTCGCACGCCACCCCCAACCGAGACCAGCCCCCAGCCCGCCAGCTTCTAACCCATCCCCGCCTACGGCCTCCGACCCCGGCCTGAGCCCCCGCATCCCTGATAACCACGGCGCCGCTCCGACTGGGCCGGGTGCTGGTCTACTTCCGGCTCGGCCTTGGGTCCGGCTTTTGGCCACGGAGTCGGCCCACAGAGCGCGCCGTAGCGGCGGCGAGCCACTGAAGGGCTCAGAGGCCGTGTTCCTGGAGTGCCGTCAGCCACCTGCGGCGGGTGGCGGCCCGCTTGGCGCAGCCGTACAGGATGGAAGGGGTTGGGAGATCAGCTGTCGCGGGGGTCAGCCATCGCGGGGGCATGGGAGATCAGCCACGTACGGCGCTCAAGGACAGGTGCACAACGATGGAGTTAGGGTGCTGGGATGCGTGTATTGATCAGCGGTGGGGCCGGATATATCGGCAGTACGGTCGCGTCGGCGTGTCTGGATGCCGGGATCGCACCCGTCATTCTCGACAGTCTCGTGACCGGGCGGCGGGAGTTCGCTGAGGGGCGGGTGTTCTATGAGGGGGATATCAGCGACGGCTCGCTGATTGACAAGATATTCGCCGAATATCCGGATATAGAGGCGGTCATCCACTGCGCGGCGCTCATCGTCGTTCCGGACTCCGTGGCCGACCCCGTCGGCTACTACCGCGCGAACGTCGCCAAGAGCCTCGAGTTCACCGACCACCTCCTGCGCAACGGCTGCAGCCGGATGATCTTCAGCTCCTCGGCGTCGATCTACCGCGCCGGCGACGACCACACGGTCGACGAGAAGTCCCCGCTCGACCCCCAGAGCCCTTACGCGCGGACCAAGGCCGTGTGCGAGGCCATGTTCGCCGACATCGCCGCCGGCCGCCCCATCGACATCCTCTCCCTGCGCTACTTCAACCCGATCGGCGCCGACCCCCGGATGCGTACCGGCCTGCAACTGCGCCGACCCAGCCACGCCCTGGGCAAGATGATCGAGTCGTACGAGGACGGCGTCCCCTTCCAGATCACCGGCGCCGGCTACCCGACGAGGGACGGCACCGGCATCCGCGACTACGTCCACGTATGGGACCTGGCGGCGGCGCACGTGGCGGCCCTGCGCCGGTTCGACGAGCTGGACACCGACGTGATCAATCTGGGCACCGGCGCGGGCACCACGGTCCGTGAGCTGGTCGACGCGTTCAACCGGGTCGTCGACCGCCCGATCGAGGTGACCGAGGCCCCCGCCCGCCCTGGAGACGTGGCCGGCGCCTACACCCGCAGCGACCGCGCCCGCCGCCTGCTCGGCTGGCAGGCGCACTACTCCGTCGAGGACGGCATCAGGCACTCGCTCGAATGGGCGGCGCTGAGAGAGTCCCGGCTCGGTTAGGGTCCCGATCACGGCTGTCCAGCGACGCCGCCAAAGTGCCGGCACCGCCCAAGACGAGGCTCTCCCGCCGAGCCGGCGGGAGAGCGGCTGCCGGAGTTAGCCGGCGAGCGAGTTGATCGAGTTCTCCGGGATGCTCTGCGGAACCTCGGTGTCCGCGCCGAGGTCGTCCACTTCGATCCACTGCGACTTCGGCGGAGCCTTGACGCTCACCTTGGAGCCCCACCCGGTGAACCGGGTGTCGGTGGTGGAGCGAGCCTTGCCGAGGATGCCGAAGTCCATGCCCCAGCCCGAGACGAGCCTGGTCGCCAGGCCCTTGGAGTTGACCGAGAGCTGGTAGTCGATCTTGATCTTGCCGATCACGCCGGTGAGCTTCTGGCCGTAGATCTTGCTCAGCTCGGAGTAGGTGAGCGAACCCTTGTAGGTTCCGCCCTTGAAGCTCTTGGCCTTCGAGACGATGGCCTTCAGCACCTTCGAATCGAAGATGTCGATGATCTGGTTCTGCGTGGTGCCGCTCGCCGCACCGGTGTAGCGGACCCACTTCTTGCCCTCGGGGAGGTCCTCGCTGAACAGCCCGCCCTGGACGTAGCTGTGACCGCCGATCGTGATGACGCGTGGCGGAGTGAGCAGGTCGGCCTTGCCGCTGTTCCTGAGCTCCGAGGCGACGACCCCCGACTTGCCGAACACGAGAGAACCGGTCGTCCTCGAGGTCTGGCTCTTGCCGTCGGACGTCATTTTCGAGGTCTCGGAGATTCGTACCCCATGCCCCGCCACGAACTGCTTCTTCAGTGCCTTGACCGGATCCGCGGGCGCCGCCTGCGCCGGTGCGGCCGTCAAGAGCGCGGCGGCCGCGGTTAACGCCACGCCCGCGAGAATTCGCTTCATACGTTTCCTTCGATTCCAAAAGGAGAGGGAGCAGGGATTCTGCCAATCGAAGATCACGACCATATATCGGCAGTCAGTACGTACGCCGCCGAATCGGTGCGAAGTTAGGCGCGGAGGCCGAGTGGAGAAGTGAGATGAGTGTCACAGAGCGAGAGAACCACCACCCGATGACCTGGGCAGGTCAAGCTTCGGGCTAGGCTTCACTGGCGGAAACGCCCGGCACGCACGGGGTTGCCCGGGCCGTCGAACATCAGTCGGAAAAGCACGGAGCGAACCCGACACAGCGAGTGGAGCGGAAGGCCGAGGACGAGGCAGTCCGCGAAGCGAGTGAGGAGGGCGAGCGACCAACGGAAAGAGGACGGACCCTCGTGGACCTGTTCGAACATCAGGCGAAGGAGCTCTTCGCTGACTACGGCATCCCGGTGCCACGCGGCATCGTCGCCCACACCGTGGAGGAGGCGCGGGCGGCCGCAGTGCAGCTGACCGGCCGCGTCGTCGTCAAGGCCCAGGTCAAGACCGGTGGCCGGGGCAAGGCCGGTGGCGTGAAGGTGGCCGACGACGCCGCCGACGCCGTGACCAAGGCCGAGGCCATCCTGGGCATGGACATCAAGGGCCACACGGTCCACAAGGTGCTCGTGGAGGAGGCCAGCGCGATCGCGGAGGAGTACTACTTCTCCTTCCTGCTCGACCGCGCGAACCGTACATTCCTCGCCATCTGCTCCGCCGCGGGCGGCATGGACATCGAAGAGGTCGCCCACACCGCGCCCGAGAAGGTGGCCAAGGTGCCCGTCTCGGCGCTGACCGGTGTCGACCGCGCCAAGGCCCGCGAGATCGCGGCGGCGGGCGGCCTGCCCGAGAAGTCGCTCGACGGCGCCGCCGAGCTCATCGAGAAGCTCTGGTGCTGCTTCGTCGATGAGGACGCCACGCTCGTCGAGGTCAACCCCATGATCCTCTCGGCCGACGGCCAGGTGAAGGCGCTGGACGGCAAGGTCACGCTCGACGACAACGCCACGTTCAGGCAGGCCGACCACGAGGCGCTCGCCGACAAGGCGGCCGAGGACCCGCTCGAGGCCAAGGCCAAGGAGAAGGACCTCAACTACGTCAAGCTCGACGGCGACGTCGGCATCATCGGCAACGGCGCCGGCCTGGTCATGTCCACGCTCGACGTGGTCGCCTACGCCGGTGAGGCGGTCCCGGGCAAGCCGTCCCCCGCCAACTTCCTCGACATCGGCGGTGGCGCGTCGGCCGAGGTCATGGCCGCCGGTCTGGAGATCATCCTCTCCGACCCCGCCGTGAAGTCGATCTTCGTGAACGTCTTCGGCGGCATCACCGCCTGCGACGCCGTCGCCAACGGCATCGTCTCGGCGTTCAAGCTACTCGAAGGCCGTGGCGAGGCCGTGACCCACCCTCTGGTGGTCCGCCTCGACGGCAACAACGCCCAGCTCGGGCGGCAGATCCTGGCCGACGCCGCACTCCCGCGCGTCGAGCTGGTAGACACGATGGACGACGCGGCCAAGCGGGCCGCCGAGCTCGCTGCGGTAGGTGCGTGACACATGGCCATCTGGTTGACTGAGAACAGCAAGATCATCGTTCAGGGCATGACGGGCGGTGAGGGCACCAAGCACACCCGCCGCATGCTCGCCTCCGGAGCCCGCGTCGTGGGTGGTGTCAACGCCCGCAAGGCTGGCACCACGCATGTGGGCCTGCCCGTGTTCGGCACGGTCAAGGAGGCCATGGAGCAGACCGGCGCCGACGTGTCGGTCGTGTTCGTGCCCCCGGCGTTCACCAAGGACGCCGTCATGGAGGCCATCGACGCCGAGATCCCGCTCTGCGTGGTGATCACCGAGGGCGTGCCCGTGCACGACTCGACGGCATTCTGGGCCTACGCCGTCGCGAACGGCAACAGGACCCGCATCATCGGCCCCAACTGCCCCGGCATCGCCTCCCCTGGCGCCTCCAACGCCGGCATCATCCCCGCCGACATCACCACCGCCGGTCGCATCGGCCTGGTCTCCAAGTCAGGCACCCTGACCTACCAGCTGATGTACGAGCTGCGCGACTTCGGCTTCTCGACGGCCGTCGGCATCGGCGGCGACCCCGTCATCGGCACCACGCACATCGACGCGCTGCAGGCGTTCCAGGAGGACCCCGGCACCGACGCGATCGTGATGATCGGTGAGATCGGCGGCGACGCCGAGGAGCGGGCCGCCGCCTACATCGAGCAGCACGTCAGCAAGCCGGTCGTGGCCTACGTCGCGGGCTTCACCGCTCCCGAGGGCAAGACGATGGGCCACGCGGGCGCCATCGTGTCCGGCTCGGCCGGCACCGCCCAGGCCAAGAAGGAGGCCCTGGAGAAGGTCGGCGTCCGCGTCGGCAAGACCCCCTCCGAGACCGCCCGCCTCATGCGCGAGATCATGCAGGCCCGGTAACAACTCCCAGGACGGCCCCGCGAGGTTCCCCACCACGCGGGGCTTCCTTTTGCCCAAGGATGACTGTGGTACGCATGTGACCACGGAGCCGGCCCAGTGGGCGTCGTAGCGGCGGCCGGCCACTGACCGGCTCAGCAAGCGTCTCCCTGGACAGAGCCCGGCCCGGGTCGGCGGTTGGGGCAACCCCGTCGCAGCGTAAATGATGATGAAAACACGGACGCCGGCATAGAAAGCGGCGAGCAACCCCGTCGCGGCGTAAAAGACGACCGTGGGAGACACGAACGCCGGCCGGACAGACAAAATGGATCCGCGCGGCGCGTCAACCAAGCGCCGGTCGGGAAAGATTGAGAAAATCCCCTACTGTGACGGCGATTCTCGACCAGTTGCGTGCCGCCCCCCGGTCGGTGCTCGGCAAGCTCCCCGGGGTCTCAAGCGACGACGATGAGGCCAGGCGGCCGCTACCGGTGTCGGGAATGCTGGCCGCGGCCTGCACTCTGGGCGTCGGGCTGGCCGCACTCACCACGCTGACGCTGGTCGGCTGGATCGCCGCCCCGCGCGGCACGCTGGGTGCGGGGTTGCCGGGTGTGTTCCGTACGGCGGCGCAGTTGTGGCTGGCCGCGCACCACGCCGGGTTCGCGATCCCCAGCGGGCGGGTCGGGCTGCTGCCGCTCGGCCTGATGATCCTGCCCGCGATGCTGCTCTACCGCGCGGGGCGGTGGATGGCGCGCGACGCCGACCTGCGGCTCCGGCTGCCCGCGCGGCTGCCCAAGAACAGCCCGCGCGAGCAGGCCAACGCCCGCCGCCGAGCCCAGCTCGTCCTGGTGGCGCAGGCGGGGGTGTCGCTGGCGGCCCCGTACGCGCTGCTCGCCGGGCTGATCGCGCTCGTGGCGGACAACGAGATCACGCAGCCGTTCATCGGTGAGGCGCTGTTCAGCCACTTCGTACTGGCGTTCCTGGCGGGCGCGCTGGCCACGGCGCGGATGATCGGGCCCTGGCAGGTGATGTTGCGGCTGCTGCCCGAGCGGATACGCGCCCTGACCGTCGGCACGGCCGTCGCCACGGCCGTCCTGCTCGTGGCCGGGCTCCTGCTGGTGCTGGTCGCGGTCGTGCTGAACTTCGGGCAGGTCAGGGAGCTGTCCGAGGTGCTCTCGCCGGGGTTCGTCGGCGGGGTGCTGCTGATCCTGCTGCAACTCCTCTACCTGCTCAACACCGTCATCTGGGGCGTCTCCTACATCGCCGGTCCTGGGTTCGCCATCGGTGCGGACACCTTGGTCGCGCCCACGGGGGTGCACCTGGGCACGGTGCCGAGCCTGCCGCTGCTGGGCGCGCTGCCCGAGAGCGGGACGGTGCCGGCGTGGATGATGGCGGTGATCGCGCTGCCGTTCGCGGCGGGGGCCGTGGCGGGCGTGATGGTGGCCAGGATCTCGCCCTCTCCCTCGTACGAGGCCGCGCCCCTCTGGGGCTTCCTCACCGGGGTCTCCACCGGGATCGTGGCGGGGGCGCTGGCGGCGTTGTCCGGCGGGCCCATCGGCGGCGGGCGGCTGGCGGCCGTCGGTCCTTCGCCGTGGGAGGTGGCCCTGTCGGTGGCGCTGGAGGTCGGGGTGGCCGCGGGCACCTCGGCGGGCGTCGCCAACCTGCTGCTGCTCAACAAGCGGGCCAGAGCGCCGCTCGACAAGGCGACGGCTCCCGTGCGCAAGGCCGGGGCGGCCATCGCCAAGGCGGCGAGCAAGGTGGGGCTGGCCGAGTCGGACCCGCGTCCGCTGCCCGGCCACTGGATGGACGCCACCGAGGCCGACACCCAGCAGATCCCGGTCATCCGGGACGACTGGCAGGACGAGCACGCCTCGGCCGAGGCCGAGACGATGTCACAGGCCCGCCCGCTCCTGACGAAGCCCGACCCGGTCGTACGTCCGCCGCGGCCGGACATCGTGGACGAATCCGACGACCGCGGCGGCCACGTCATCTACGTCGACCCGTACGCCTGGGACCGCGACTGAGCGGCCCTTACGCCGCTGAACGGCCCTTTCGCTGACCCGCGCTTACGGCTGCATGGTGCCGAGGAGTTCGAGCACGTCGGCGGGGAGCTTGCGCTGGGCCGCGTCCCTGAACTGGGTGAAGCACTCACCCTGCGACATGACCGTGCCGGCCCCCTTCATGCACTCCTGAAGGGCGGAGTATTCGTTCATCAGGTAGAGCTGCATCCCCGTGGCCATGGCGGACAACGCCAGTGCGATCGAGGAGACCGTGATGCCGCTCACGGCCATGCCCGTGGGCTTGCCCGCGCCTTTCAGCAACGGCAACGCCCGGATGCCCGTCACCAGCGCGAACAGCGCCATGACCAGGCCGGCGAGCGGCAACATGAACGTCATGGCCAGCGCTGCGATGGACAACCAGATCGCTCGGCGGCCCGCTGAGTCAGCGGGCTGCTGGCCTGCCGGTGCCTGCACCGGTGTCGACACCTGACCTCCTCTGCGTCGCCGGACGAGGAACGGATATCCTTGTCACCCCCACCCTGTTTCCTCTTTGGAGAGTGTGCGTGTCTAAGGCTGGGCGGCTCGTCGTCCTCGTCTCCGGCTCTGGAACCAACCTACAGGCCCTGCTGGACGCTTCTGCCGACCCGTCGTACGGGGCTCGGGTGGTAGCGGTCGGCGCGGACAGGGATGGGATCGAAGGGCTGGTCAAGGCATCGAAGGCCGGAATCCCGACATTTGTTGAAAAATTGGGCAATTATCCGACACGGGCGGACTGGGATGCGGCAATCGCCGCCAAGATCGCAGAGTATGACCCCAGCCTCGTGGTGTCGGCAGGCTTCATGAAAATTTTGGGCGCGCCGACGCTGGAGGCGTTCCCCGTGCTCAACACCCACCCGGCGCTGCTGCCGTCGTTCCCCGGCGCCCACGGCGTCCGCGACGCGCTGGCCCACGGGGTCAAGGTGACGGGCTGCACGGTGATGCTGGCCGACGCGGGGGTCGACACGGGGCCGATCGTGGCGCAGGAAACGGTGCCCGTACTCCCGGATGACGACGAGGCGGTGCTGCACGAGCGGATCAAGACCGTCGAGCGCCGCCTGCTCGTCGAGATCGTCGGCCGGATGGTCCGCGAGGGCTGGACGGTCAGCGGACGTATCGTCCGAATCGGCAATCAAACAGGAGGGGAATCCACGTGACTCGCATCGCCATCCGGCGCGCGCTGATCGCTGTTTACGACAAGTCCGGGCTCGAGGAGCTGGCCAGGGCCCTCGACGGCGCGGGGGTGGAGATCGTCTCGACCGGTGGCACGGCCGCCGCGATCTCGTCGTACGGGATCCCGGTGACCAAGGTCGAGCAGCTGACCGGCTTCCCGGAGTGCCTCGACGGCCGGGTCAAGACGCTGCACCCGCGCGTGCACGCCGGACTGCTGGCCGACGTCACCAAGCCGCACCACGTGGCCCAGCTGGACGAGCTGGAGATCGACCCGTTCCAGCTGGTCGTGGTCAACCTCTACCCGTTCCAGGAGACGGTGGCCTCCGGCGCCTCCGACGAGGAGTGCGTCGAGCAGATCGACATCGGCGGTCCCGCCATGATCCGGGGCGCCGCGAAGAACCACAACACCTGCGCCGTCGTGGTCAACCCCGGCTTCTACGGCGACGTGCTCACCGCACTGGCCGAGGGCGGCTTCACGCTGACCGAGCGCAGGCACCTCGCGGGCATCGCGTACGCGCACACGGCCTCATACGACGTCGCCGTGGCCAACTGGTTCGCGGGGACGGCCGGGGGCGACGAGTTCCCTTCGTTCACCGGCGCCACGTACGAGCGCGAGGCCACCCTGCGCTACGGCGAGAACCCGCACCAGCGCGCCGCCCTCTACACGGCCGGCCAGGGCGGTCTGGCGGGTGCCGAGCAGTTGCACGGCAAGGAGATGTCGTACAACAACTACCTCGACTCCGACGCCGCCTGGCGCGCGGCGTGGGACTTCGCCGAGCCCTGCGTGGCCGTCATCAAGCACCAGAACCCATGCGGCATCGCGATCGGCTCAGACGTGGCCGACGCGCATCGCAAGGCGCACGCGTGCGACCCCGTGTCGGCGTACGGTGGCGTGATCGCCGTCAACCGCGCGGTCACGGCCGAGCTGGCCAGGCAGATCTACGACGTGTTCACCGAGGTCGTCATCGCCCCCGCCTATGACGCGGAGGCGCTGGAGGTGCTGCGCGGGAAGAAGAACCTGCGCCTGCTGCTCTGCCCGCAGGGCCCGGCCGAGCCGACCGAGTTCCGCAAGATCAACGGCGGCCTCCTCGTACAGACCGTCGACCGCGTGGACGCGCCCGGCGACGCGGCGGCGCAGTGGGAGCTCAAGACGGGCGAGCCCGCCTCACCGGAGCTGCTGGCCGACCTGGAGTTCGCCTGGCGCGCCTGCCGCTCGGTCAAGTCCAACGCCGTCCTCCTGGCCAGTGGCAAGGCGACGGTGGGCGTCGGCATGGGCCAGGTCAACCGGGTCGACTCGTGCCGCCTCGCGGTCACCAGGGCGGGCGAGCGGGTGGCCGGTTCCGTGGCGGCGTCGGACGCGTTCTTCCCGTTCGCTGACGGGGCGCAGGTGCTGATCGACGCGGGCGTACGCGCGATCGTCGAGCCCGGCGGCTCCATCCGGGACCAGGAGGTCATCGAGGCGGCCGAGAAGGCCGGTATCACCCTGTACTTCACCGGCACCCGCCACTTCTTCCACTGATCGTCCACCGGCCAACCCCAAAAGGCGACATGATCGTTTATGTCGTCTTTTGGGCGTTTTGGGGCGAGCACTGACTCTTTCCGGTTAGCCTGATGGCCTTCCCTGCTCCGCCCAGCCCCGGGAGTCTCCCTTGCTCGACGTGATCCTGCAGGCGTTCGTCACCCTGAACGGCTTCTCCTCCAGCCCCTTCGTTCTCGTGATCGTCGCCTTCATCGGCGCCTATCTCGGCAGCCGCGTCGTCGAGGTCATCCCACTCACCCGCCGGATCATCGAGCGCCGCGAAGCCCAGGCCGCCGAACGCGACTAGCTGCCGGCCGCCGAGGACGATCCGTACTGCCCGGTCTCCGGGCGCTCGATCATCAGGGCATGCGCGGCGCGCGCGGCCACGGGCCGATGCCTGGTGCCCCTGGGCACGACGAACAACTCACCCGCGGACAGCGTGACCGGTTCGCGACCGTCCAGTTCGATGCGGAAGCTCCCGTCCCAGCACAGGAAGAGCTCGTCCTCATCATGCTCGTGCCAGGGGAACTCGCCCTCGAACCGGGCGATCCGAACCACTGTGTCGTTCGCCGTGACCAGATCACGCTGCTGAAAGGGGCCGGGCAAGGTCTGGATGACCTTCTCGATCGACACCGGACCTGTCTCGTGTGTAGTCGTCATGGGCCCATGCTCCAGGTGCGACAAGACGTCATCCAGGGCCAATCTCCGGTTATTGGCATGCGGTTCAGCCGTTCGCTGTGATCGCTAGCCAGGCCAGGTTGGCTGCTCCGGCCAGGGATGCGTGGACGCCGAGCGTGCTCTGTCTGACCTGCACCGCTCGTACGAAGGCCAGCCCGGCCACGTCGTCGAGGGCTCGTTCCAAGGGCTCGAACAGGACCTTGCCCGCGGCGGACACCCCGCCTCCGATGACCACGGTCGTGACCTCAGCGGCGGCCGCGGTCGAGGCGATCATGCCCGCCAGCGCCCTGGCCCCTCGCTCGAACGCCGCCACGGCAACCGGATCCCCAGCCGCGGCATCCCGCGCCAGCGCCCGGGCATCAGCCTTCTCACCGTTATGCTTCACCGTCGTGCCGGCCCCCAGGCCCGCATCTCCGGCCTTCCCGCTCGCACCTTCGGCCCTCAAACTCGCATCTCCGGCCCGCCCGTCCGCGCCTTCGGCTTGCCCGTCCATCGCCTCAGTGCCGCTGACCGCCCGGCCGGATCCTGCGGAGTTCCCTGTCGGGTCGGTGGGATCCTCATGGGGAGACCAGCCATGCTCCAACGCCCAGCGCGCGAGGTTGGGGCCGCTGGAGTAGCGCTCCACGCATCCGCGCCCGCCGCATTCGCACCGTTCGCCGTTGGGGTCGATGCTCATATGGCCCACATGTCCGGCGTTCCCGGTCGGCCCGAGGAGTGGCGCGCCGTCGATCACCAGGCCCCCGCCGATCCCTGTGGACACGACAATGCCGAGTAGCGATGTGCTGCCGCGCCCGGCGCCCAGCCAGTGCTCCCCGAGCGCGAAGCACTGGGCGTCGCCGGCCAGCACGGTGGGCAGCCCCGTCAGCTTCCGTACTTCCTCACGCAGCGGGAACCCGCGCCAGCTGGGCATGTTGACCGGGCTCACGGTGCCGGTGGCGAGATCCAGCGGACCCGCGCAGCCGATCCCGGCCGCCTCAGGCAGAGGGCCGCCGTTCATCACCTCCGCGATGAGGCCCGCCAGGGCGGACATGACCTCCGTACGCGGCGTCGGCCGGGTAGCGGAGCGCAGCATGGAACCGGCCTCGTCCACCAGCGCGGCGGCGAGCTTGGTCCCTCCGATGTCAATCGCGAGTACGCAGGTCATCAATGTTTGTGGTGGTTGTCGGGCTGGCGGGGGTCGCCAGGGTGCTCCAGGCCGGGGACGAGTCGTACCTTCATGGCGCGCATCTCGTCCAGCCACCGCGCGAAGGCCTGCCGCCGTGCGGCCTCGATGAGTCGAACGTCATGGTGGGTCGCTCCGAGCGAGTGAAGGGACGGTTGCCGAGCGGTGGCGCTCTCGGGCACGGGCTGCTGGGTAGCGCCCTCAGGCACGGCGGTGCTCTCAGGCACAGGCTCCTCGGCGGTGCTCTCAGGG
>NZ_JADOGI010000490.1 GCF_015645445.1 Nonomuraea cypriaca
GGGCAGGACGCGTTCGGCGGCTGCGACGAGGCCGGCGGACAGGGTCTCGTCGTCGTTGGCGGTCCAGATCGCGGGCACGTCGAACGAGCCGATCACGCGCGCCGTCAGCACCGGGTCGCCGAGCGCCTCGGCCGCGGCGGTCGCCTCCGCGCGGTGCCGGCGCGCCTGCCGCAACTCTCCCGTCACCGCCAGCGCCCGCACCATACCCATGACCGCCTCCAGACGAACACGCCCGTGGCCGTCACCGTCACCGCTCCTGTGACCGTCACCGCTACTGTCACCCTGGCCACCGCCCTGACGGCGGCCGTTCCCGTCGCCCTGGCCACCGCCCTGGTGGTGGTCGTCGCCGTGGCCGTCGCTCTGACGGCGGCCGTCACCCTGGCCGTCGCCGTTTCCGTAGCCCTGACGGTGGCCGTCACCTTTCCCGTCGCCCTGGTGGTGGTCGTCGCCGTGGCCGCCGCCCTGACGGCGGCCGTCACCCTGGCCGTCACCGATTCCGTAGCCCTGACGGTGGCCGTTGTCGTCGCTCGCGCGGTCCAGGGCCGCGACGGTCTCGCGCCACAGACGGGCGGCTTCGTGTGGGGCGAAGCGGTGCTCGGCTCGTTCGGCGGCGGCGCGCGTGTAGTGGGCGGTACGCCGGGGCTCGGCCCGGTTCTCCGCCCGCAGGAGATGGTGCGCGATGGCCTCCACGTCGCCGGGACGCGTTCGTTCGATGATCTCCGCAGCGGCGGCGTGCCACCGGGCCCGGCGGGCGCGGGCGATGTCCTCGTAGAGGGTCTCGTGCACCAGGGCGTGGGCGAAGTGCAGCCGGGTGGCGTCCTGCTCGACCAGGAAGCCCGCGAGGAGGGCGGACTCGACGGAGTCCAGGACCTGGTCCTCGTCCCCGGCGAGCCGGATCAGCACGTCCAGGTCAATCTCCTGGCCGACGACCGCGGCCTGGCGCAGGTGTGTGCGGGCCGTCTCGGTGAGCCCGGCCAGGCGGTGCCGGATGACGTCGCGTACGCCTGCCGGCACGGTGTGCAGAGCCGCCTCGCCGTCGTTCTCCCACAGGCGGGTGAGCTCCCGCACGAAGAACGGGTTACCGGCGGTGCGGGCATGGATCACGCGTACACCGTCCGCGGCTGGTTCCCAGCCGGTGATGGCCCGGACCATCTCGCGTACCTGCGGCTCGGTCAGCCCACCCAGGTAAACCCGGGCAGGTTCGGTACGGGCGGCGCGACCCAGCGCCTCCGCCAGCCCCGCGGAGATCTCGCTCGAACGGTACGTGCCGACAACCAGCACGGGACCGGCGTCGGCCTCGGCGGCCAAGGTGGTCACCAGGGCCAGGGTCTCCTCATCCGCCCAGTGCAGGTCGTCGAAAACCAGCAGCACCGGCCCCTTGGCAGCGATCCTGGCCAGGTACGCGACGATGCCACGATGCCTCCTGAACCGCGCCGCCACCGGCTCATCCCCCACGACCGCGGCCCCGGAAGCACCAACGGACGTCCCGCTGCCGCGCAAGGCAGCGCTGTTTCCGGATGTCGCATTGGGAGCCGTGGCGCCGTTGGGGGGTGTCGGCTGGTGTGCGGCAGCGGTGAGGATCTGGTGCATCTGCGTCCACGGCCAGGCGGCGGGTGCGCCCTGGAGTTCGGGGCTGGTACCCCATGCGGTGATCCAGCCCTCGGCCTCCAGGCGGGCGGTCAAGGTCCTGGCCAGCGCGGTCTTGCCCGCCCCCGCGGCTCCGGACACGAGCGCAAGACGCGGCCGCCCTGACGCCACCGCTCCCGCCGCGGCCCTCTCCAACTCGGCCACCTCCACCGCCCGCCCCACGAACGGCTCCCCCGTCACCGGGAGCGCGGTGCCCGGAGGCGCGGTGTCAGAAAGCGTGGTGGCCGAAGGGTCGGGGG
>NZ_JADOGI010000491.1 GCF_015645445.1 Nonomuraea cypriaca
CCACCGGTAATGCTCCGAGCATCTTCTCGACACTGGCCTGGCCCCACTGCGCACGCTGTCTCACCAGCCCAGGTCATACCGCGCAACGATCACCACAGCAAACCCAGCGATCTTCACTTACCTCGACGTGCGGAAAACGGGGCTAGCAGAAGTCGCCGTAGTCGCCGTCGCCGAACGCGGCGGCCAGCGACGTGCGCAGGCCCAGCCAGCTCATCTGCGGTGGCCACCCGTCTGCGCAGCCGCCAGTATGCGGGCACCTATCCTTGCTTGCATGGGTGACGTACTGAAGGGGCGAGGTTGCGCGTGGGAGTTCGAGGACGGGGGGCTGCGCATTACGCCTGAGCCGGGTAAGGCGTCGAAACTGAGCATGGAGCTCGGTGAGCGGTTCGTGCCGTACGACGCGCTGGCCGATGTCATGCTGGAGCCTGGTGCCCGCGGCCGGGTGGTTTTGCGGGTGGTTCCCCGGGAGGGAGCCGATCCGGTCATGTCCGCGGCAACGGGGCAGCTCCAGGAGTCGCTCGATCCGTACCGGCTGGTGCTGCCCGCCGCCACGGAGACGCTGGCCGACCAGTATGCCGACGAGATGCGCGCGGCCCTGTCCGAGTGCGGTCCGGCTGAGCGGTTCCTGATCGCCGGTCCTTCGGTGCCGCGTAGTTTCAAGGCATTGGACGGTGAGGCCGCCTTCGACGGGCAGGCTGTCACCTTCACCTGGTTCTCGTCCGGAGCTTCCCCGGCCAAGTACACGGCAGGTGACCAGCGTTACCCGATCACCGAGATCGAGGGCGTCGAGTGGCATGCACTGGAGGACGCTCGCGGGTCGTTGCGGCTGCGCATCCGTGGGCACCAGGCCCTCTCCAATCCCAACAACGATCCCGCCTCCGTGGTGTTCGGCATTGGCTGGGGAGCTACGCATCACTCCCTGCCCTTCGCCGCCGCCGTGCTGGCCGCCGTACAAGGTCCCATGATCGAACAGGTCGCGGCGGAAGGCTGAGCTGATGTCCCGTATATGACTTTTGTGCGCGTTGGCGCCTTGAAACTCAAGGCACCCGACGGCGCGCTTCCGTCCGGGAAGAACCGCACCATCAGCACGGTCTCGGTGTTGGTCGTAGCGGTTGACCCCTGGATAGACGTTGTTCGGGCGTTTGCCCAGGGCGAGGTGGAGGCGCGCGGGAATGCCGCCGATCCTGTCCCGCTCAAAAACACGGTTTCGTGCTCTGAACTGGGGTTTTGCTGCGCGATCAGGGCGGGCGGCTGCGGCCATCGCAAGGTGTTGTTACCCCTGGTCTACCGGTTGGCGAGGTGCCTGCTGGCGGTGCTGGTCCGCGCTGATCTGTCCAAGGACGTTGAAGCTGCAAGCCCACGCGATCATCGCCTGCCACTTCCTGGTAGTCGAGACGATAATGCTCTAACGGCTGTATGTGCTGATCTTCATCGAGCACGGCACCCGGAGACTGCACCTGGCCGGAGTGACCGCGCACCCGACCGGAGCATGAACGGCGCAGCAGGCCCGCAACCTGGCGATGGATCTGGGTAACCGCATCTCCGTGCTGCGGTTCGTGATCCACAATGGAGACCCCCTCTCCACCTCCGCCTTCCGGGAGGTCTTCACAGCTGAAGGGCTGCAGGTCATCCCCACGCTGCCGCGGACACCGAGGATGAACGCCATCTGCGAGCGCGTCATCGGCACCCTACGCCGCGAACTCCTGGACCGGATCCTGATCCTCAACGAACGCCACCTGGCTCCCGTGCTCCAGGAGTATCTGATCCAGCGAGGTAGGCCGTCAGGCGAGGTGTCAGCGTGCTGGTCCTTTTCCCGACGGCCCCCTCCCGAACCCGCCGTGCCCGCTTTCCGGGCAACGGGCTCTCCGGTGACTACTGCGTGAT
>NZ_JADOGI010000492.1 GCF_015645445.1 Nonomuraea cypriaca
GCGAGGGAGAGGGGTGTGGTGTGGGGTCGGTGGAAGATGTGGTGATGGCTGTCAGGAGTGGTGATCGGGCTCGGTTCGCTGAGCTGGCTGAGGCATATCGGCATGAATTACAGGTGCACTGTTATCGGATGCTGGGGTCGTTCGCCGACGCCGAGGACATGGTGCAGGAGACGATGTTGCGGGCCTGGCGTCGGCGGGAGACGTTCGAGGGGCGTTCGACGTTTCGGGCCTGGCTCTATCGCATCGCCACCAATGCCTGCCTCGATCTGCTGTCCGGACCTGCCCGTTCGCGCGAGATCACGGTCGGCATGGAGACTGAGTCGCGATCGCCGTTCGCCGAGGTGCCGTGGCTGCAGCCGTACCCCGATCGGTTGCTCGACCTGGCCGCGCCGGCGCAGGGCGAGCCGGACGCGGTGGCGGTGGCGAGGGAGACGATCGAACTGGCGTACCTGGCCGCCATCCAGCATCTGCCGCCGCGCCAGCGGGCGGTGCTGATCCTGCGCGACGTGGCGGGCTGGTCGGCCGAGGAGACGTCCGGCGCGCTGGAGCTGAGCGTGCCGGCCGTCAAGAGCACGCTGCAGCGGGCGCGCGCCACGCTGCGCCGGCACCTGCCCGAGCGGCGCTCGCAGTGGGGTCCGGCCTCCGCCCCGAGCGAAGCGGAACGCGCGGTGCTGCGCCGCTACCTGGACGCCTCCGTGGCCGGCGACCTGTCGGAGTTCGCGAAGCTGCTGCGAGAGGACGCGCGGCAGACGATGCCTCCCGCCTCCCTCGTGTACGACGGCCGCACGGCCATCCTGGACATGTGGCGGCCCGTCATGGAGGGGCCGCAGGCGTGGGGCGAGTGGAAGGCGCTGGAGACGTACGCCAACCGGCAGCCCGCCGTGGCCAGCTACGTACGCCGCGCCGGCGAGCCGGGCTACATCGCCGTCAACCTCGACGTGCTGCGCGTGGCGGACGGCCTGATCGTGGAGATCACCACGTTCGGTCCCGAACTGCACGACGCCTTCGGCCTGCCCGGCCGCCTCTGACGAGAAAATCTCGCCGGAGACCGATTCCTTTCGCCGCGCCGCGCCGTCATACGGGTGTACCTCACCTTCGAGACAAGGGGAACGACGATGACCACTGACATCCCGCTGAAGGCCCTGGACCGGCTCGTCGGCACCTGGCGGGTCACGGGCGACGCCGAGGGCACCGTGACGTACCGGTGGATGGACGGCGGCCACTTCCTCATCCAGGACGTGAACCTCACGCAGGACGGCGCGCCGACCCAGGGAATGGAGATCATCGGCAGGGAGCGCCCGTACGGCGCGGAGAAGCCGAGCGAGGACATCAAGTCCTGGTACTACGACAGCCAGGGCTCGACCTTGGCCTACGTGTACGAACTGGCCGGCGACACGCTCACCATCTGGGCCAAGGAGAAGGGCTCACCCGCCTACTACAGGGGCACCTTCAGCGCCGACGGCACCACGGTCACCGGCGCCTGGGTCTACTCGGGAGGCGGCGGCTACAAATCCGACATGACCCGCACAGACGCTTAGCCCCCGACCACCCCACGGGCCCGGCCACCCACCGCCGGGTCACCACACGGGCCGGGTCACCGCGGGGCCGGGAAGCCCACGGGATCGGCCACCGCACAGGCCGGCCACCCCACCGGGCCGGGAAGTCCGCCGGGGCCACGTTCGGCCGAGGATGGTGGGCGAGGGCGAGCCTGGGCGGCGGGGAAGACCTGGGGTCACGGGTGGAGGCCAGGGTCGGGGGTCGTTGACGGGTCCGGTAGGACTCGCCCTCGACGATGAGGACATGCGCGGCGCCACGGTGGAGTGCCCGGGTAACGGAATGGGTGGAGGCCCGGTCAGGGGGTGGAAGGTGGGGTCT
>NZ_JADOGI010000493.1 GCF_015645445.1 Nonomuraea cypriaca
CGCCAGGCGGCCGTGACCGAGGCGGACGCGCAGATCGGCGCCCTCATCGGCAAGCTGCCACCGGACACCACGATCCTGCTGGCCGGCGTCTCCGACGTGACCCCGAACGCCCACCTCCATGTCGCGATCGCGCGCGGCCCGTCCCCGGACGACCGCCCGTACGAGCACGGCTTCCTCACCGCGACCTCCACCCGCCAGGAAGCCCTGGTCACGATCACCGACCTCACCGCCACCGCCATCCGCCTCCTGGACCTGCCCGCCCCGCGCGAGGTGGTCGGCCGCCCCTGGCAACCAGGCGGCCAAGCCCCGGCCACCCCGGCGGAAACCGTGAGGGAACTCGCGGACGGAGACCTGGCCAGCCAGGTCCTGCGCGAGGTACGAGGCCCGTTCTTCACCGTCCTCGTAACCGTCCAACTCCTCTTCTACGCCTTCGCCGCCCTGGCCCTCCGCCGCCGCTCCACCCGCGACACCACCGACCCGGCCCCCACCGAAGACGCGCCTCACGTCCCGGAAATCCAAGCCTTCGCGGGCACCTCCAAGCTCCTGCGGGCCGTGCGGATCGTCGCGGTGGTCAGCGGGGCCATCGCCGTCTCCACCTTCCTGGCCCAGTTGGTGCCGTGGTGGACGCTGCCGGTGCCGATGCTCTCCGTGATCGTGACGATCGTGGGCATCGCCGGACTGATCACCGCGGTCGCCTTCGCCGGGCCCTGGCGTGCCCATGTGCTCGGCCCGCTCACCGTCGTCGCCGCCGTCACCTCGCTCGCGCTGCTCATCGACGTCATGACCGGCTCCAAGCTCCAGGTGAACGCCGTAACCGGCTACGAGCCCGTGACCGGCGGACGGTTCTACGGCTTCAGCAACATCGCGTTCGCCATCTACGCCACCGGCACGGTGCTGGGGCTGGCCGGAGTGGCGCAGTGGCTGCTCGACAAGGGCTCGTCCAGGGTCGTGGTGGTCACGCTGTGTGGGTTGTACGGGGGATTCGCGGTCTTCGCGGACGGGTGGCCGTCGTGGGGGGCGGACTTCGGCGGAGTGCCGGCGTTCGTGATCGGGCTGGCCGTCTTCCTCATCCTGCTGTCCGGCCGGCGGGTGTCGGTGTTGCGGCTCCTGCTGGTCGGCCTGGTGGGGGCCGTGCTGGTGGGCGGGCTTTCTGTGTTCGACTGGCTGCGTCCCGAAACACAACGCACGCATCTGGGCACGTTCGTGCAGCAGGTCATCGACGGTCAGGCGTGGACCGTCGTCTGGCGCAAGTTCAGCGCCATGATCGGCGTGACCGTCGGAAACTGGTCGCTGACCCTCCTCTCGCTGGTCGCCCTGGCCTTCCTGTTCCTGGTGCTCGCGCGCCCCTCACGCTGGGGCGCCTCCGCGCTCGGCCAGGCGTACCGGCTGGCCCCCACTCTCCGGGCGGGCCTGTTCGGCGCCCTGACCTGCGCCTTCGTCGGCTTCCTGATGAACGACTCCGGCATCGCCATCCCGGCTATGGCGCTGACGGTGGCGGTCCCGCTGACGCTGGCCGCCTGCCTTCGCGCCCTGCGGCTCGCCACGCCCACACGACCAGAGCCACGGTCAGGGCCAGTAGCACCCACCCGATCTGAGGCCTGACAACGGTCCTGAGCCACTCGAGCTCCGCGGGCGCCTCGACCCGCGCGGGCAGGTAGGCCAGGGACAGAGCCAGCAGGTGTACGACCACGAACCAGTCCAGCGCCGAGGCCGCCACCAACGCCAGCATCCCGAACGCCAGCCCGTCATACCAGGGCAGAATGTACGGCGTCGCAAAGAGGTACGCGACCACCAGCGCCGTCGCCACCACCGGCGCATCCAGCCCGCCACGGTCGTTCACGGAACCCCGGACCACGGTCGCCACCC
>NZ_JADOGI010000494.1 GCF_015645445.1 Nonomuraea cypriaca
CCTCGTGAATTCTCGTGCTTCGGGGAACTCGTAACGTAGTGTCACATCATGCGAGAGGTGCCGTCCTGACCTGGCATGATCTGGATTTGCGAGATCAAGTCCATGCAGGAGAACGGCACCTCGGAAGTGAAGCGTACGGCACCCGCCGGGTTGCGGCGGAAGATCAAGCGTGTTAGGGCCAAGAGACGGCGGCGCAAACTGGACAAACGCGCCCGCCAGTGGGCCGGCGCGCTGGAGATGACCGGTGGCGGTTCCGGCCTGATCGGCGCGGCGGGAGTGCCGCTGCTGCGGCTGCTGGCCGAGTTGTCCGGGCTGCGCGGCCGGTTATCGGGGGCGCTGGCCCGCAGGGACTTCGCGCCCGGCCATGACCGGGGTCAGGTGCTCATCGATGTCGCGGTCGGGCTGGCGATGGGGGTGACCTCGGTAGCGGGCGCCGTGCGCGAGGTGGCTCAAGCCGAGCCGGTGACCGGTGCGATCGCGGCGCCGGTGACCGCCTGGCGGGCCTTGACCGAGCTCGATGCGGCCGCGCTGGACAAGATCGCCTCAGCGCGTGCGGCGCATCGGCGGCAGATCTGGGACCACCTGGCCAAACGGCCCGAGGGGTTCCCCTGGGTGCAGGTGGCCGGACAGATCTGGCAGGGATGGATCGTGCTCGACGTGGACGCCACCTTGGTGGAGTGCCACAGCGACAAGCAGGGCGCGGCCCCCACCTACAAGCGGCACATCTTCGGCCTGCACCCGCTGTGGGTGCGGTGCGCCAACACCGGCGAGCATCTGGCCGCCGAACTTCGTCGCGGTAACGCCGGCTCCAACACGGTCGCAGACCACCTCACGGTGCTGAAGGCGGCGATCGGGCAGCTCCCGGCCCGCTACCGGCGGAAGGTCATCTTCCGGGTGGACGGTGCCGGAGCCACCAAGGAGCTGCTGACGTGGATCAAAGATGAGGCCGCCGCCCGCGGCCATGACTGGCGCTACGTCGTGGGCTTCGCCGTCACCGAGCCGGTCCGCCAGGCCATCGTCAAGGTGCCGGCCAAGGCCTGGACCGCCGCTCTCACTCCCGGGGACACGATCCGGGCCGGTGCGCGGGTCACCGACATCACCGGCCTGCTGACCCTGGCCGAGGACTGGCCGCAGGGCATGCGGGTGCTGGCCCGCACCGAACCACTGCACCCACGCCACCACAAGAACGCCAGCGACCTCGAAAAACGGCGCGGGCAGCGGTTCTGCGCCACCGCCACTGATCTGCCCGGGCATCACTACCCCCGCCTGGAGGTCTTCGCCCGCCAGCACGCCGTGGTGGAAGACGGCATCAAAGACGCCAAGAACCTCGGCCTGCGCGCGTTTCCCTTCCATGCCTTCGCCGCCAACCAGGCCTGGTGCCTGGTCGTGACGCTCGCCGCCGACCTGCTGGCCTGGCTTCGCCTCCTCGCGCTGGACCACCACGCTCAGCTCCGCACCGCCACCCCGGCCACCCTGCGGCAACGCCTGCTGAAAGTCCCCGCCCGGCTCGTGCGACGCGCCCGCAAACGGCTCATCCGGCTTCCCGAGGACCACCCCGGCGCCGCCGACCTGATCCTGGCCTGGAGCAAGATCCGCACCCTCGCAACGGCTACTTCGCCGCCCTGACCAGCACCTTCACCGTTCCAACGAGAGGAAAGGCCCCGACCCACAGGCCCGGCAGGGGACACCAGGGCCCATACCGGCGCGCCCCGCCGGGCTTCCGGCATGCTCGTCAACCCTGACGGCGCCCTAAACCATGATCAACCAGAGGCGGAACAGACCCACTCAAGATCGTGAAAGATTGAGG
>NZ_JADOGI010000495.1 GCF_015645445.1 Nonomuraea cypriaca
TTCTAGGAGCCTTCTGAAGATGTTGCTGGTGTGACAGATCGCAGGTTGAAGGTGCGGCGATCAAGGCTGTGAGGGTGGAATTTCCCTGGGGTTGCTGCCTGTTGGATGGGCCTCAGCCGGTGGTTGGCTGCAGGATCCAGGTGCCCTGGACGGGGGTGAGCCCGAGGTTGATCAGACGGCGCAGGTTCAGGGTGGCTGCTCGTAGGTGGAGCCAGAGGTTGTTGCGCTGGACGCCGCGGTAGCGGAGCTTGCGGGCGCCGCCGTCCGCGCCGATCAGCCAGGCGATGGAGCGTTCGACCATGGGGCGATGCTGCCGGTAGGTGGCGGTCAGGCCGGGGTCGGTGGCCCAGTGGTGGCGGGCCTGGCGTAACAGTGCGTCGTGGGGGTGCAGGTGCAGGGTGCGGCCGTGCTTGCTGGTCGTGCAGTGTTCCCGCAGTGGGCAGGAGCGGCAGGCGATGCCGAAGACCACCTCTCGTGTCCGGGTGATGCGCCGTGTCACCCCGGCCGGGCAGGTTGCGGTGCCGGTGGCCTCGTCCACGATGAAGTCGTCGATGGTGAAGCCGCCGGCCACGGCCGGGCGCAGGGGTGCGGGCTTGATGATGACGGTGTGCCCGGCATCGAGCAGCGCGGCGCGGGCGTCGCCGGTGCCGTAGGCCGTATCGCCCAGCACCTCGAACGCCGCGGGGTCGGCGAGTGGATCGGCGGGATCGGCGGGATCGGCGGCCAGCAGGTCCACGCCGACCACCGCCTCGTGGTTGCCGGTGCCGGTGGCCATGGTCAGCCGGACGCCGGTGAACAGCCCGGTCTCGGGTTCGATCACGACGTGGGCCTTGTAGCCGTCCTGGCGCTGGTGCACGGTCTTGTGCACGTGCCGGGCCTGGTCATCGATGGTGGAGATGATGCGGTCGGTGGCGACCTTGCGGGCGATCCGCCAGCGTCCGTCGGTGCCGTCGGAGCCCTCGGCCGGCTCGACGTCCTGGCCGGCCACCAGCGCCAGCAGCGCCAGGGCCTGGGCCGCATCCTCGCTCAGCTCGCCCGCGGTGGCGGCCGCTTCGAACGCAGCAACCACGGTGAGCGCGTCGGTGACCAGGCCGGAGACCAGTTCCTGACGCGCCATGGCGTCGTTCCAGGCGATCGCGGGTTTGCCCGGATCGTTGTAGTCGGCGGCCCGGCAGCGTTCGGTGATCAGCTGGGCAGCGCCGGGCACTTGCCGACCCGCCCGCCGGATCGCCGTGATCAGCTGGGTGATGGTGTCCTGGGTGGCCACCGCGTCCTCCAGCACCGCCGAGTCCAGCACCCGCCGCGCCCGCGCCCGCAGTGCTCCGCTGGCCTGGGCCACCTGCCCGACCCGGCCGAAGATCCGGTTCGGATCGCCGGACCTGCGCAGCCGCTGCCGGAAATACACCAGCAGCGACGGGTCGAAACCCCGGTCGTACAGGCCCAGCCCGCAGGCGGCCTTCCACCGCAGATCACAGCGCAGCGCCAGCGCGGCTTCGGGGTCGGAGTGGTGCAGCAACGCCTGCAGGACCGTCACACACGCCAGCACCTGCGGCGGAACGCTCGGCCGGCCATCGGTCGCGGCATACAGATCGGCGAACATCTCCTCGGGAAACAGCTCATCACGATGCTCGGCCAAAAACGCGTACACGCTGCCTGCCGGGATCAACTCCCGGCAGGTGCTCCACACATCCGGCCCCACCGGCCGCTCGGGACGATGCCCCATCATGCCGCCAGCCTGACCCTCGACCTACAAGATCGGAACCCCAACCAGCAACATCATCAGAACACTCCTAGGC
>NZ_JADOGI010000496.1 GCF_015645445.1 Nonomuraea cypriaca
ATGCACACCGTTGACCACTGACCGCGTCTCTAGGCCATTCCATCGCCATAAGCTCGATCTAACCCGTTGACCTGCACCTTCATCCCATCACCGTCTCTAGATGGCCGGAATTACGTCGAACGCAGGCCAGGAGAAGATCTGCTGAGTCGGCTCCGGCTGATCCGGCCCTCCGTCGCCGAGATCCGCCGCATCTACGCCCGCCTCTTCGTCCCCGCCATCAACCTCACCCACCACGTCCTCGCCTGGTCACATTTCCGGATTGTCCACCAAACCCGGGCAATGATCAGCCACTACAGACAGCGAGGAGACCCCCTGCCCCAAGATCTGCGAATGTAGTACCCGGAAGCGCGCCCGAGGTCCACAGGATCATCCCATCCGGTGTGGCGATGACCTGGACGTTCATCCCGTGCACGCGGTGCTTGCCGGAGAAATAGGGCCGATCGGCTTTGGGTGTAGCTCTTGGCTCATACAAGTCACGGGGGTTGGTATCCGCTGCGACGTCACGAAATGATCAGCAGCGAGGCCGGTCGCGAGCCCGACACGCTCTTGGAGCGATGAACACGTATACAAGTCTGGTGCCGGGGGCGGTCAAAGGGGTGCGTCCTGTCACTACGAGTACGCCGACCAGATTCGTCGGTCCCTGTGCCGCCCTCCGGCCGGCCTCAACCGTATCGAACCCCTGATCGTTTGAGGAAGATGTAGTGGCACAAGCACGAGGGCCGGCGCTGGTGGCCCAGGCCGGGCAGGAAGGCGAGCCGGGGGAGACGCTGGCCCGGGTGGCGGCGATCGACGTGGCCAAGGACACCGGGATGGTCTGTACCCGGCTGCCGCACGACACGCGAGCGGGGCGCAAGGTCCAGAAGGTATGGGAGGTTCCCGCCCGCTACGACGACATCCTGGCGCTGGCCGATCATCTGCGCTGTCACGGCGTGCAGCGGGTGGTCGTCGAAAGCACTTCGGATTATGTGCGGCGTGAGGGTGCATGAATTCAAGTGGGAGGCACCGTTTGGAGGTTCGGCTGATGTCGAGGGTGTAGTACCTGGGCCAGTGCGCGATGGCCTGTCTCCGCCTCGGCGTGCGTCGTGGGTAACTGCGGGGTGCGAAGCCCGGGGTAGAAGCCGAAGCGGCTCCTGTTCCATCCGGGGGCGGCGGGCGAGGAGAAGACCGGCGGGAATCCTGTGTTGAGCAGTGCGGGGTTCCCGGCCTTGGGCCGGTGGCCAGCCGGATCCGGGGTGATGGGTGAATGGCGTGAACTCTCGTTGACGTCTCGTGAAAGTGCCCCCCGCCGATGGGATGTTCCAGCGGGGTCGTAGGGACTGGCCGCAGGAGAGCGGCGGGTGCCGGCCGGAGGATAGTCGCCGGTCGGGAGCGCACCACCGTCCCCGGGATAAAGAGAGCGCCCTGCCCGGTCGCAGCTTGTTCATGTGCAACACGACAACCCCATTGGGGTCCGGCCGCCTGGCGGCCGGTAGGCCGACCGTGAGGAAGGCTCAACTCCCCAGCGGGCGCAGGATGACCCAAGAAGCCAATGCCGATGGCCGAAAGGCAGCAGGAAACCGGGGACCGCAGGTCCGGCACCTCCGCCGGGTGGTTCCCGCATAACTGGTCGGATACGGGCTCGGTGCCCGGCCCGAAAGGGAGCTTGAGGAGCCCGGCGTTTTCCGGACACGTCCCAAATGAACTATATGGTCGACTCTATCACGCAACCGACTGATTATCGAACCATTCGTCGAGGACTTCGAGCGGGGGTCGATAACCGAGCCCTGAATG
>NZ_JADOGI010000497.1 GCF_015645445.1 Nonomuraea cypriaca
ACCGAAGACCACAGCCAGGTCCGTACCGGCAGCGCGCCCCACGCCATGGCCACCCTGCGCAACCTCGCCATCGGTGCCCTACGCCTGACCGGTGCCGACAACATCGCCCAAGCCATCCGCCACATCTCCCGCGACGCCACCCGCACCCTCAACATCCTCGACCTCGCGTGATTGATCACGCTTGCGAGAAGTAGCACCAGTTGTCGGTCAGTTCTGACGCCACTCAGGTGGCCCGAGACCATGATCAATATTCGTGAGAAGTGAACGCACTTGCCACCGTCTGGAGCTGGTGCAGTGCCGCTTGCAGCGTGACCAGGCGCCGGGTTCTCGCTTGGAATGTGGCATGACCGGATGGCCGCAGCGCACGCAATCTGCGGCATGAGAGGGCGCCTGGCTCACGCGCGGTTGGCGTCGGTGGCTAGGAGGAAAAGGACTTCCAGTGCCCCTCGGAGACGACCTCGACGGTGCCGTCGGTCACCTTGATGGCCGTCTGGTCGTCGATGGCGTACGCCGGACCCGCGATGTCGGCGGCCCATCTCTCGGCATCGGCCATGGTGTTTCCCGGCATGAGCTCGTGTTCCAGGTGCGGGAAGATCGAGAAGTCGACGGCCCCTAGGGTGCGGTCGCTTCCGGTGGGCGGCGTCCATTCGACGAAGTAGTCACCGATGCGGGGGGTCATCACCATGCTTCCGGCGCTCACCCCCACCCAGACCGTCTCGGGCAGCGACGGCAGGAGATCCGTTAGCCCGGACTGCCGCATCCAGTGGCACAGGTACGTCGCATCGCCGCCGTCCACCAGCAGGACGTCAGCCTCCCGGACCCAGGGGACCCAGCGGTCCTTGCCGATGCTGGGCAGTGCGGTGAGCTCGAGGACGCCCACCGACTTCCAGCCCAGGTCGCACATGGGTGCCGGGGTCTGTCCGGCGATGAAGCGCCAGGCTGAGGCTGGCGTGCACATGGGGTGGCCATACTCCGCCGTAGGGATGCAGAGGGCACTGGAGTCGGCGATCGGCTTGCCCAGCAGGTCGACCAGCGCATCGCGGATGCTCGTGTTCGTGACGCCTCCGGACGTGAGAAGAAGCTTCAAGATGTCTCCTGATTCGAGTGCGGTGTGACGTGTAGACCTGGGACCACCGCGAGACTCATCGCTGCTGGGGGCAAAACTTACCTGCAGCAGGGCGCTCGCTCGGTAGATCAGGATCGAGCGCACGCAGCACCGCAGGCACCGCGGCATGAGGGACGCAAGCGGCACGTCTGAAGGCACTCACGTGCCCGTGCACCGCTGATCGAGGAGGCCAGGCGACGACCGATGCCTGAGGGCCCGCTCATCGGAAGATCCGGTATACGCGGACGCTCAGCGCGCTAGCGCCAACAGGGACACACCGATGCGCCAAGGCAAACACGCGCCCGTCATGACGGTCGACCATGACGTGGAAGGCAACTGGTCTGTCGCCGTCATGTCAACCCTGCCGGCCCGGTAAGCGCGGGTCCGGCAAGCCAGCGAGCAGTGCCGGGCGTCGCGGCGGACTCGCACCGAACGCCAGACCCCGCCCCCCAGGGCTCCGGCGTAGTGGAGTTCTGTCCTATTTCTCGATCATGCGAGGTTGAGGACGGTGAGGGTGCGGGTGGCGTCGCGGGAGATGTGGCGGATGGCTTGAGCGATGTTGTCGGTGCCGGTCAGGCGTAGCGCGCCGATGGCGAGGTTGCGCAGGGTGGCCATGGCGCGGGGTGCGTTGCCGGTACGGACCTGGCTGTGGTCTTCGGC
>NZ_JADOGI010000498.1 GCF_015645445.1 Nonomuraea cypriaca
GGGGAGTGGTGTCGGGCGGTCGGCCGTGCGCTGGGGGAGGTGTGCCGGGCGGTCCGGGGTGGGGTCGGGGAGGACGGAGAGTATGTCGGTCAGGTTCGCCGCGACGTCTGGGTCGCCCCCCGAGGCTGCGAACGCCGCCACGGCCTCGTACAGGCGATCGGCCTCAAGCAGGGCGCAGGCCAGGTTGTGATGTGCTCGCGCGGCCTGCTCGGTGTGCCGTGGATCCTCCTCGGCCAGGATGCGGTACCTGGCCGCCGCCTCCTGCGCGGGTCTGAGCGCCCTGCCGGACTCGCCCGCGAACAGCAGGCAGGCGCTCAGGTCGTACAGGGCTTCGGCGTGTCCGGCCGCATCCTCGTAAGGGGGCGCGGCGGCGAAGAGGTCGGCCGACTCCGCCGCCGCGACGACCGCCTCGCCCACCCGGCCCACGGCCACCAGCCGGGCGGACAACACCGACAAAGCCCAGGCCAGCGCGAGCGGCTCACGTCTCGCCCTCAGGTGCCGGACGGCCAGCTCACCCAGCGTCACGTCCAGCGCCCGCAGCCCGAGCCGCGCGTCCCTCCGTACGGGAAGCGCCGCTGCGGCCTCGGCGAGCCGCCGGTCCGCGGTGAAGAGTGTCACCGCGGCATTGAGCGCGTCACCGAGCCGGGTGCCCGGCGCCTCCGCGGCCTCCGCGACCAGGCTCCCGATCCGCCTCGTGACCAGTGACCGCAGCGCCGACCTGACCGGCTCCCTGCTCGACGACGACCGAAGAATGTCCAGCATGCGTACGAGATGCCGGGTCGTACGGCCTTCGTGATCGTGCACGGCGAGCACCAACGCACCCAACTCATCCGTCCCAGCCAGCAGCCGCTCAGCCACAAGATCCGGCCCAAGCGGAGTCAGCGGGTCAGTTGCGGGCTTTGGCATCGGCTGGTCGGCGAGGTCCGGGAGCGGTTGGTCGTCGCCGGGGAAGATCGTTTCCAGCCAGGCGGCCATGTGCTGAGTGCGGATCCTGGTGGCGCCGGGGGTGCCGCCGCGCAGTGCGGGGACGGTGGTGAGCAGACCGGGCAACTCGGCGGTCGTGGGTGCGGTGAGCGTGACCACCGCCACGGCCTGCCGAGCCGTCACATCATCCAAGGGCTCTTGCCCAGCCGGCCAGACCCGCGCCCACTGGCCGTGTTCGCGCGCGAGAAACCGGTCGATCAGCCCGTCACCCGCCTCGCCACGCATCCACACCGACCCACCGCCCGGTTCGGTGCCCGACGATCGGGTGCCCCCTCCGGCTGGCCGCGACGGGTATCGGTTCAGCTCGGTGTCCGATCCCGAGGTGCTGGCTGGGGATCGCACCGACGACTGGCACTCCGGTTGGACGCCTGATGCGCGAGTGTCCGCTCCGGCTGGCCACGGCGGGTTTCGATCCCGCCTGGCATCCGGTACGCGGGTGTCGGCTGGGGATCTCGGCGACGGATCGTCGCTCGGTTCGGAGCCGGGTCCCCGGGTTCGTCGCGGGGTCTCGCGCTGTTCGACTGGGGCGCCCAACAGGCGGGACGGGTCTTCGTCCGATGGCGGATGGCGACGCAGACCTTGCATGCCGGCATGAGACCGCCCACCGGGACCCTCACCACCGTCACGAGGCTCCATGCCGGCAGCCGCCTCACCACCGTCACGGGGCTGCCCGCTGGGAGGCTCGTCGGCAGCGGCTCGGGATTGCCCGACGGGGGTCTCCTCGTCGACATCGCAGAGGCGTAGTAAGGCGGCCAGGTGGACGCGAAGGGGGAGGC
>NZ_JADOGI010000499.1 GCF_015645445.1 Nonomuraea cypriaca
GGGTGTGGCCGAGCAGGCGCATGAGCGCGTCGTTCGCCGCCGGCCGCCGGGCGGGGTCCTTGGCCAGGCAGTCCGTCACCAGAGCGCGCAGGGCCGGGTCCTCGACGGAGGTCACGTCCGGCTCGGTGTGCATGATGCGGTTGATCACGGCGGGCACGCTGTCCTGCCCGAACGGCGGCCGTCCCGACGCCGCGAACAGCAGCGTGCACGCCCAGGCGAACATGTCCGAGGCCGGTCCTGGAGCCGCCTCGGTGAGCTGTTCCGGCGCCATGAACGAGGGCGTGCCGATCACCGCGCCGGTGAGCGTCGAGGTGTGGTCGAGCGCCTTCGCGATGCCGAAGTCGATCACGCGGGGGCCGTCGGAGGCGAGGATCACGTTCGACGGCTTGAAGTCGCGGTGCACGATGCCGGCCTGGTGGATGGCGACCAGCGCGGTGACGGTGCCGATGGCGAGGCGGTGCAGGGAGGTGCCCGAGCGGGGTCCCTGAGCGCGTACGACGTCCGCGAGCGTCGGCCCGTCGATGTACTCGCTCACGATGTACGGCCGGCCGCCGAACAGCCCCGTCTCGATGACCTGGGCCGTGCAGAACGGCGCCACCCGCCGGGCCATCGCCACCTCGCGGACGAACCGCTCGGACGCCTCGGTGTTCCCGGCCAGGTCGGCGCGCAGCAGCTTGAGCGCCACCTGGGCGCCGTCCCGGGCGGTGGCGAGGTAGACGATGCCCTGCCCGCCCTCGCCCAGGCGCCCGCTCACGGCGTACTCACCCACCGACCCGGGATCCTCTGGCCGCGAAGGCACGAGGTCCGGCATTGACCACCCCCATAAATGCCGTCTTTTCCCGCCATTCTGGTGCGTAGCCCGGCTCCCCGTCACGCATCCACGAACACCCGCCACCCTTCAACGAGCGCCTCTGCGAGAACGGCGGCCCCACACCCAGTTACACGGCTCTCGGGAGCGGCCACCGCCCATTCAACAGGCGGTTCCAGGAAACGGCCGCCGCCCGTTCAACAAGCAGTTCCTGGCGGCTCTCGGAACGGCCGCCTCTCCTCAACCATCGGCTCTCAGGAAGCGGCAGCCACCCATCCGACCAGCAGCTTCGGGGAACGGCCACCGCTCGTCCAACGGCGGTCCGAGGAGCGACTGGCGCTTGTTCAGCGGGTGGTGGAGACGGCGTGCGCGACGACTTCCGGCTGCTCCAGCTGGACCTGGCGGCCCGCGTCCGGCAGGCGGACGAGCCGGGCGCCGAGGTCGCCGGCCAGGCGTTCGCGGCAGCGGTCCGTCCCGCCCGTGCCTATCACGGTGACCGGGACGTCGGGGAACGGCTTCTCCGCCCTGATCCGGCGCAGGTCGGCGGCCATGTCGCGGCGGGCCAGCCATTCCCCCGCCACCGCCGCGGGCACCTTGCCCATGCTGTAGGCGCCGGACGGGTCGGGCAGGCCGGTGAGCAGGCGGTGGACGGCGGGCCCGGTCAGGCGGGCCACTGCGGTCGCACCCCACGTACCGCCCAGCGCGGGCACCCACCGGCCGGCCGCCCTGGCGACCGCGAGCGGGCCGCGGTCGTTCGCGCAGCGCGGGTCCAGGAGAACGAGCTTGGCCACGCACAGCGGATGCAGCCTGGCGAACGCCTCCGCGTGCCAGCAGGCGACCCCGTGGGCGACGACCGTGACCTGCTCCGGGTGGGCGGGGGCCAGCGCGGCCAGGCGGGCGACCTCGCCGTACAGGGTGGGCGGG
>NZ_JADOGI010000005.1 GCF_015645445.1 Nonomuraea cypriaca
GTGACGCAGTACGTCTCGTACTGGTCTCGCTCCCGGATCCACGCGTAATCGGAGGCGGTAGTTGGGTCAGTCATGGGCCCAGCATGGCAGCCGCCACTGACACGGCCCGCCCTCGGAGACAACCGCCTCCCCTGGCTCTGGTCCGCCCGGTGACACCCGGTGCGCCGGATCTTCTTCGCTCCCGAAGACCTCAGCCGCAGCAGGACCGGAGGGCACGTCAGCCGAGGTAGGCGGCACGGACGCGCCGGTCGGTGAGCAACTCCGCCCCAGAACCGGACAGCGTGGTGCGGCCGAGGTCGATGACGTAGCCGTGGTCGGCAAGGGTGAGGGCGGCGAGGGCGTTCTGTTCGACCATGAGGATGGTCGTGCCCTGCTCCCGCAGCAGGGTCACCCGAGGACGAGATCAACGACCTGCTCAGCGATGACGAGGCGCGTCGCCCTTACCCGCCCGCCCGGACCGCACTCGTGCTCAAGTGTCGCCGGTGATCGCCTGCCTGCGATCACTGGCGAATTCGAGAACGGTACTCCCCCGGGGCCGTGCCTCGGGCACGTCTGAAGGCACGGCTGAAAGCGTGCGGAGAGGCGTAGCCGACCGCGCCGGAGATCGACTCGACCGGCTCGTCGGTGTCGCGGAGCCGGACGGACGCCAGGTCTATGCGCCACTGCGTCACGTACGCGCCCGGCGTCTGTCCGAGGGCGGACCGGAAATGCCTGGACAGCGTCGCCCGGGAGACGCTCGTCGCGGCGGCCAGGGTCTCCGTGGTCCAGGGGTGTTCCGGTTGGGCGTGGACACATGCCAGAGCGTCGCGCACGACTGGATCACGCATCGCGCCCAGCCATGAGCCGGATTGCTCCTCCGGGTGGCGGGCCAGCCAGGCGCGTACGAACTGGACGAGCAGAAGGTCGACGATGCTGTTGATGGCAGCGGTGGTGCCGATCTGCGGATGTGCGAGCTCCGCAGCGAGAAGTTCGACAGTCCTTCTGAGCTGCGCGTTCTCCCGGGCTGTGACGTGCATCGGCCGAGCGAGGGAGGTAAGCACCGGTGTGCTCACCTCCGGGTCCTGCTCATAGTGCAGGACGATCACTTCCGTCTGCACCGGCGCCGAGCCCAGCCGCAGGGCTCGGCCATCGCCAAAAGCCCGGGCCGCCGCCTCACGGTCGCAGGAACCCATCGTCACGCTGGCGCCGCCGGCTATCCCGTGTGCGGTGCCCGGCGACACCAGGACGGCGTCTCCGGCCTGCACCTGAAGAGGTTTCTCGCCTGTGACGTGGAGCCACATAGTGCCGCGGGACACCACGTGCAGTGCCGCTCCTGGATAGGAGTCCAGCCACAGGCCCCAGGTTACTCCGGCCTTCAGCATGACCCCGACCGCCCCACGAGCACCCGAAACACGCAAGACCTCTGCCAGCACATCCATGGGTCCATTCTCGTCCACCGCCGCGAACCGCCCACCGGCTGGTGACGGCGCATGTGTCCTCGTCCACAGCTTCAGGCCACGTCAAGAACGATCTTTCCGTGCACTTTCCGCGCGAACAGCGCCTGGACGGCGTCGTCCACGCCCTGCCAGTCGCCTCGCAGTCCGACCGGTGCCGAGAGCCTCCCGGCGGCCATGAGGCCCAGCAGGTCCGTCAGCTCCCCGCTGGTCGGCGTCATGTCGCCGTAGGTGGCGATGCTGCGGGGTTCGCCGAAGCCGAACAAGGCCCCTGACGGGAACGTGGTGTCCTGCCCCGAGGAGTAACCGACCAGGTGGATGGTGCCGCCCTCGGCGAGGGAACTCCACGCCTGGGCCACCAGCGGCCCACCGACCGTGTCCAGGACGAGGTCGAACCGGTCCTCGGTCTCGGCCAGGTCGGTCAGAACCTCGTCGGCCCCGAGTTCACGGAGTCCGGCGGCCCGGTCCGGCGAACCCACGAGTGCCGTCACCCGGGCGCCCGCCAACGCCGCCAACTGGACGGCGAAGTGCCCCACGCCCCCGCTGGCGCCGGTGACCAGGACGTTGCGCGCCAGCAGGGAACGCTTGCGCAGCACCCGGAATGCGGTGACTCCGGCGATCCCCAGCGCGGCGGCGTCGGCCAGGTCCACGCCCTCGGGGACGGTGCCGAGCGAGGCGGGGCTGACAGCCGCCCGCTCCGCCCACGCGTGGGAAGACATCCCCAGCGCGACGCGCGTACCTTCGGGTGGCCCCGAGCCGTCGGATGCGGCGCGCACCACGACGCCGGCCGCGTCGTGACCGTGCACAGCGCCAGCTGGCCACTGGTGCACATAATTCAGCTCTCCGAAGTTGAGACCGATGTGCCGTATCTCCACCAACGCCTCACCGGTGGACGGTACGGGCTCATCGACATCGGCGAACCGGATGGGTCCCGCCTCACTGTGATCGACCACAAGGGCGCGCATAGGGGTGTGTTTCCTTCTCTCGTGGATGCGCCTGAACACTCGGCGCGGCAACAGATCGAGTGCGCAAATGCCGCACTGCCGCCTTCTTGAAGCCTACGCAGGACCGGGACAGCGACCAGTCCCGTGAGAATCAATCAGTTGACGATCTGTGTCAGTGCGACTCGCGGCGCGTCGAGCCCTGCACCCATCCGGTGGATGACGCTGTGACGGGCACAGACATGCCCGGCAATGTAATGATCTTGAGGCGTCAGCGCTTCCGCCGGGCTGCGGGGTCGCGCTGGGCGACGTCAGCGGCTGCGGTTCGTGTTCCCGGTGGGATGACACGGCCCGGTCTTTTGTTGGGTGCCGAGCTCAGCGACCTGCCCCTTTCCGGGGTCGGCGGGCGGCCAGCTCGACTCGGGCGAACAGTACGGCCAGCACGGCCATCACGGCCGATGGGGCCAGGAGCCACAGCCAGCGCTGGGCCCACCAGCCGACGGTTGGCTCCGCCGGCAGGGCGCCACCTAGCCCTTCATAGGCCCACAGCACCACCAGGTACGCGGTCATGTGCCAGAGAAAGACGGTCAACGCGACCACGTTGAGGGCCACCACCGGCTTCCAGGCAGTCGGCCGGCGCAGCAGGCGCTCGGCGGCCGGCGTGACCAGGGCCAGCAGCCCGAGTTGAAAGACGGCCAGGGCGGCGATGGCGGCGTTGGTCGGGAAGATGTTGGATTCGGCGCCGGTGGTGGCCACCATCGAGACGGGGTAGCCCGCTCCCACTGTCAGCCCGGCCAGCCCGGCCAGTCCGGCCCCGACAACCGCCAGCCGCTGCGCCAGCGGCCGCCGCCCCAGCTCCCAGCTGCGCCAGGCGTAGCCGAGCTGGTGGCAGAACAGCCACACCAGGGCGGCGGTCACCCAGCCCGCCCAGGCCAGGTCGGCGCCGCGGTGCGCCACGCTGCCGAGGGTGATCAGCACCACGAGCGCTACCAGGACCCTGGCTCCGTAGCGGGCGTTCAGGCTCGCGGTGATCGGCACCGCGGCGATCAGCAGGCCGTACACGCCCAGGAACCACAGCGGCGTCAGGTAGCCGGGGAACCACTCCCACATCCATCGGTGCGGACCGGGTAGGGCGGCCGCGATCAGCTCGCCGGCGAGCCAGACCAGGGCCCAGACGGCAGTCGGCCAGAGCAGCCGGCGCAGCCGGCCTCGGACGAACTGGCCGGCGGTCGTCCCGCGCGCCTGAGCCCGCTGCCAGCCGACCAGGTTGGCGTACCCACCGACCAGAAAGAACACCGGCATGATCTGCAGCACCCAGGTGGCCAGCCAGCCACCGGGCACGGCATGGATCGGGTTGGGCATGGTCAGGACGCCGTCGGCGGTGCGGTGGGTGACCGACAATGTCCAGTGCCAGAGGGTGACGACCACGATGCACAGCGCGCGGGCGGCGTCGACCACCCGGTCGCGGGAGGTCGGCGTGGCCGCCACCAGCCGGTCCAGCGTCGATCGCTCGCCCGCGACGCGGCGGGTCTGCCGGCCTTGGCGTCTGGTGCTCAGCGGTACAGCTCCTCGATGTCGGCCGCGAAGTCCTTGTGGACCAAGGCACGCTTGACCTTCATGGTCGGGGTCAGATATCCGTTCTGCTCGGTCAGGTCGACCGGAAGGATCCGGAACCTGCGGATCGACTCAGCCCGGCTCACCGCCGTGTTGGCCTCGTCCACGGCCGTCTGCAGCCTGGCCAGCAGATCCGGATCGTCGCGAAGCTCGGCCGGGCCGGCCTGCTCGGGCCTGCCGGCGGCCCGCTTCCATGACGACAGCGCCTCGGCGTTCAGGGTGATCAGCGCGGCGGTGTACGGCCGCCGGTCGCCGACGACTACCGCCTGGCTGATGAGCGGGTGGGTGCGCAGGCGGTCCTCGAGCGGCTCCGGGGCGAGGTTTTTGCCGCCGGCGGTAACGATGATCTCCTTCTTGCGGCCCGAGATCGTGAGGAACCCGTCCTCGTCCAGGGCGCCGACGTCGCCGGTGCGCAGCCAGCCGTCGGCGGTCTGGCTCTCCCTGGTCGCCTGCTCGTTGCGCCAGTAGCCCTGGAACAGGATCGGGCCCTTGATCAGGATCTCGCCGTCGTCGGCGATCCTGATCTCGACCCCGGGGAGGGGCCGCCCCACCGTGCCGATCTTCAGCGCGTGGGGCAGGTTCACGGTCGCGGCGGCACTGGTCTCGGTCAACCCGTAGCCTTCCAACACGGTGATGCCGATTCCTCGGAGGAAGTGGCCCAGCCGTGCGCCCAGCGGCGCTCCGCCGGAGATGGCGTAGCCGACCCGGCCGCCGAGCGCGGCCCGCAGCCGCCGGTACACCAGCCGGTCGGACAGGCGGAGTGCCAGGCGCAAGCGCCAGCCTGGCCGCCCATCGTCCAGCGCCTGGCTGTAGGCCACGGCGGTCCGGTCGGCCCAGTCGAAGATCCTCCCCCTGCCCTGGGCATGGGCCCGCTGCTGAGCACCGTTGTAGACCCGCTCGAATACCCTGGGCACCGCCAGCAGGAACGACGGTTGCATGGCGGCCAGGTCCTCGGTCAGCCTGGCCCGGTCGGCGCTGTGCGCCAGGCACATACCCCGCTCCACGCAGGCCACCTGGATCACCCGCGCGAATACGTGCGCCAGCGGGAGGAACAGCAGGGTCGAGGCGTCGTGGCCGAAGATCCGCTCCAGGCTGTGGATCGCGATGCGAGCCTCGTACAGCAGGTTGCCGTGGCTCAGCATGCAGCCCTTCGGGCGGCCGGTGGTGCCCGAGGTGTAGATGATCGTCGCCAGGTCGTCGGCCGACACCGCCCGGCGGCGCTCACGCAGCTGAGTGTCGTCCACGTCCAGCCCGCCCTCGCGGAGACGGTCCAGCCCGCCGCCGCCGATCTGCCACACCTGCGGCGGCCCTGACAGGCCCTCGGCCACGTCCTCGACCAAGCGACGATGCGTCTCGCGCTCGACCACCACCGCGACAGGGCCGGCGTCCTCCAGCACCCAGCGGACCTGCTCGGCCGAGGAGGTCTCATAGATCGGGACAGGCAGCGCCGCCACCGTCCACAGGGCATAGTCCAGCAGTGTCCACTCGTAGCTGGTGGCGGCCAGCAGCGCGACCCGATCGCCGGGCTGGATGCCGGCGGCGAGGAAGCCGGCCGCCAGGCTGCGAACGTCGGCCGCGAACTGCCTGGCCGTCACCGGACGCCAGCTGCCGGCCGACCGGCGCTGGAACAGGACCATGTCGCTGTTCACCCGGTCGTCGGCGAACACCACGTCGGCGAGCTGGGCGTTGGGGGCAACGGTTATCGGGGCCGGGACCGCATGGACACGCATCGCTCATCTCCCTGTGAGGAAAAGGCCAACCAGGTGGCGTCGGTGAACTGCGGCACCGGGCGGCGCATGTACGGCGGCGAGAAGCAGCCAATCAGCCTGATTCCCCAGGTCACCAGGCGCACACCTGACAGGCGAAGGCCGCACGGCGGCGTGCCACCATCTGCCGCGCCGGGGCCGAGGCCCGGTTCATGAAGACCAGCAGGGTCCTCGCCCACCTCGCCGGCGGCCGGACCGACCGCATCTGGGGCAGGCGGCTCGCCGAGCTCACCCGCCCCGCCGTCCTGATCCTGGACGGCTTCGGCATGCGAGTCGCTCCTGGACCGGGTCATTAACAACAGCCACCAGTGCTTGAAGAACGGGCCGAGCTATCGCCCGAACAAGAGTCCCTCGTGTGTCGTCCCCACCGGGAAGACAAGTGACAAATAGAGTGACAACACGTCCAGGACCTGGGGAATTACCTGATCAGAACCCCTGGGGAATAACGTGAGCGCCGACATTCTGGTGGATGGAGACAATCGTGGCAACCACCGAAACCGGCAGCGCCGGACCGCCACCCGTGGACCTGGTGAACCGGCTCGCCCATCCCACCGACGCTGACGTCGCCGCGGTCGACGCGTGGTGGCGCGCCAACAACTACCTGACCGTCGGCCAGATCTACCTGATGGCCAACCCGCTGCTGCGCGAGCCGCTGGCCGGCGAGCACATCAAGCCGCGGCTACTGGGACACTGGGGCACCAGCCCTGGCCTGGCACTGGTGTACGCGCACGCGTCCCGGCTGATCCAGCACACCGGGCAGCAGATGATCTACCTGGCCGGTCCCGGGCACGGCGGCCCGACGCTGGTCGGGGCCGGCTACCTGGAGGGCACGTACACCGAGATCTACCCGTGCATCACCATGGACGAGGAGGGGCTGCTGCGGCTGTTCCGTCAGTTCTCCGCACCCGGTGGGATCCCCAGCCACGCGTCGGTGCCGACCCCGGGCTCGATCCACGAGGGCGGCGAGCTCGGCTACGTGCTGCTGCACGCGTTCGGCGCGGTGATGGACAACCCGGATCTCATCGCACTGGCGATAGTCGGCGACGGGGAGGCGGAGACCGGTCCGCTGGAGGGGTCGTGGAACGGGATCTCCTTCCTGAACCCGGTCCGCGACGGCGCGGTGCTGCCGGTTCTCCACTTGAACGGCGCGAAGATCGCCGGGCCGACCCTGCTGGCCCGCAAGGACCGGGACGAGGTCCGGTCCCTGCTGACCGGGCATGGGTATGACGTGATCGAGGCCGAGGGTGACGATCTGCCCGGCATGCACCACCGGTTCGCCGACGCGCTGACGCGGGCGTGGGCGTCGATCAAGGCGATCCAGGCGGCGGCCCGCGGCGGCGACTGGGACGGCACCCGGCCCCGGTGGCCGATGATCGTGCTACGGACGCCGAAGGGCTGGACCGGACCGGACGTGGTGGATGGGGCGCAGGTGTCGGGCACATGGCGCTCTCACCAGGTGCCGCTGGCCGGAATAAAGGGCAACAAGGAGCACCTGCGGATCCTTGAGAACTGGATGCGCTCCTACCGGCCCGAGGATCTCTTCGACGACCATGGCGCGCCCGAGGCGCTGGCGCTGTCGATCAACCCCGAGGGAAAGCTGCGGATGAGTGGCAACCCGCACGCCAACGGGGGCCTGCTCACCGTCGACCTGGACCTGCCCGACTTCCGCGACTACGCGGTGCCGGTGAAGGCGCCGGGCCGGGACCGGCTCGAGTCGACCCGCAAGCTCGGCGAGCTCATGCGTGACACCTACAAACGCAACCCAGACCGGTTCCGGCTCTTTTGCCCTGACGAGACCAAGAGCAACCGGCTCGGGGCGGTGTTCGAGGCGTCCGACCGGGCGTTCGCGGAGCGCGTGACCGAGGAAGATGTCGCGATATCGCGGGACGGCCGGGTGATGGAGATACTCTCGGAGCACGCCTGCCACGGCTGGCTCGAGGGGTACACGCTGACCGGCCGGCACGGCTGGTTCGCCACCTACGAGGCGTTCGCCATGGTGTCGGCCTCGCAGACCGTGCAGCATGCGAAGTGGCTGCAGGAGGCGCACGATCTGGCGTGGCGGGTGCCGGTGCCGAGCTTGAACATCCTGCTGACCTCGACCGCCTGGCGCCAGGACCACAACGGTTTCAGCCACCAGGGGCCCGGCCTGATCCAGAACGTGATCACCCACCGCGGCACGATCAGCCGGGTCTACCTGCCGCCGGACGCGAACACGCTGCTGTCGGTGGCCGACCACTGCATGCGGTCGCGGTCGCGCGTGAACCTCGTCGTCATCGACAAGCAGCCGCAGCTGCAGTGGCTGACCATGGACGAGGCGGTGGTTCACTGTACCCGGGGTGCCGGGGTGTGGCCGTGGGCAGGCACCGAGGACGGGCGGTCGGACCCCGACATCGTGCTTGCGTGCGCCGGGGACGTGGTCACCATGGAGACCGTCGCGGCGGCGAACATCCTGCGCGAGCGGCTGCCGCACTTCGCCACCAGAGTGGTCAACGTGGTCAACCTGATGACGTTGCCACCGCGCACGGTCCACCCGAACGGCATGGACGACATCCTGTTCCGGGAGCTGTTCACCGACCACGTCGACGTGCTGTTCGCCTTCCACGGCTACCCGGGCGCGATCCACCAGCTGGTGCACGGCCGGCCGGACCCGGACAGGTTCCATGTGCGCGGGTTCGTCGACGAGGGCACGACCACGACCCCGTTCGACATGGTGGTGCGCAACCGGGCATCCCGGTACCACCTGGTGATCGACGCGCTGAACGCCGCGCGGCGGACCCCGGCCGGGGCGAGCGAGCTGAAGGCGTGGTGCGAGCAGCAGCTCCTCCGCCACGAGCGGTACGTGGTCGAGCACCTGCAGGACATGCCGGAGGTGCGGGACTGGTCGCTGGGCGACTGGGCAGAGCAGGGATGAGCACGGTGGGCCGGCCTCGCGGAGGAGGTGCATGAGGGTCCGGCCTGTGGTCGAGTACCGTCCGCGAGAGCGGGCATTCAAGAAGTACGCCCATCATCCCGCGAGATCCGTCAGCGCCTCGTGGCGCACAGCCAAGCTCATCAATACAAAGGAGGTCGACCCGGCCGTAGCGGGCGATGGTCTTGGTCAGCACCTTCTCATCGGCGGCCTCAACCAGCTCGTTGACCAGCTTCGCAGCCAAGGTGTACCTGACCTCGAAGCCTGCCATGGCGGCCTCGGTGCCCAGCGCGATCAGCAGGTGAGACTTGCCCGTCCCGGAGTCGCCGATCAGACACAGCGGCAGGTGCTTGCGCACCCAGTCGCTGGTGGCCAGGGTGTTGATGACGGCCGGATCGATGTTGGTGTTGGCGTCGAAATCGAACTCCCGCAGCGACTTCTGCCGCGGGAACCCCGCCATCTTGATGCGCCGCTCGGAGGCCTTGCGTGCGCGGTAGTCGCCGTGCTTTCACGCGGCTCGCATTGCCTCGCGTGCGTCGGCGCGACGGAACGCGCCGCTCACCACCAGGGCGACGATGACCGTGAGCATGACCAGCCAGCCCGGCCATCCGCTGATCCCGATGGTCCAAGGGTTGCTGAGCGCCCGGGGGTCGTCGGCGGCGAACAGGATGTTGACGAAGCCGGTGACCAGGGTGTTGTTCGCGGCATGGGCGAGCACGCCGGGCCAGATCAGCCCCGAGGCCAGGCGCAGCCAGCCGAGCAGCACGCCGAAGAACAGGACGGTGATCAGGAAGGGAACCAGGCGGGAGGCGGTGCCTGTGGCGATGTAACCGGGCAGGTGCCACAGACCCCAGATCAGGCCGCTGAGCAGCAGCGCCGGCCACAGCCCCAGCGGCCGGAGCCGAGGGAGCAGGAAGCCCCGCCAGGCCCACTCCTCGCAGAAGGCCAACGGCAGCAGCAGCACGAACAGCCCGAGGTTGGCGGCCAGGGCGGACAGGATCGGGCCGACCGGCACGCCCTGCTCTCCGACGGTGTCCGGCGCGTAGACGCTGCGCAGCTCGGAGAACCCGGCCAGGTCGGCCGGATACAACCCCGCCAGCGCGCCGATCGCCACGGCCAGGAAGGCGAGCAGGAGCGGGACGCCCAGCCCAATCACGCAGAAGCGGATGAGCCGGCCACTTGGGCGCAGCGGCGCCAGAGCGGTGTCGCGCGGGATGCTGCCAGGCCGGCGGATCCAGCGCACGACCACGAACGTGGCCACCCCGGCACTGAGCATGCCACCGGCCGCGACGAGGTCGGCGCCGGTGAGCAGCCGCACCAGCCACAGCAACCAGGGGATGGCGAACGCCAGCACCAAGAAGGTGCTCAACTCGCGCGGACGCAGATCGGACAGGGCGAAGCGGGTACCGGTCTTCACCGGCGAGGTCGGTGGCAACGGCATCGGGAGTCCCTTCTCGAAGCGGGGAGGTGCGGAGCGGGTCGCTCGGCCATCTGTTCTATATCTTCTATATCAGATAGGCTAGCGATGTGCTTCTGACGATCGACCTCGACAGCGAGGTCCCGATTTACCAGCAGATCCGTGACCGGATCGTGGAGGCCATCGCCGAAGGAGAGCTGGCGGAGGGATCGGCACTGCCCTCGACCAGGCAGTTGGCCGCCGACTTGGCGATCAACTTCCACACCGTGAACAAGGCCTACGACCTGCTCCGCCAAGAAGGGATCATCCGCATCAACCGCAAGAGCGGAGCCGTGGTCCGCCGCGACTCCGGCTCCGGACCTCCGCAACCCGGCTACGCCGACGACTGGCAGACGCGCCTGCGCACGCTCGTCGCCGAGGCCACGGTGCACGGCATGACCCCCGAGGACGTGCTGCAGCGGTGCGGCGACACCCTCACCTCGTTCCACGCCCAGCGCACCACGAAAGGAACACCAGCATGACCATGCTCGTCCTCGCCTGCCTCGGCCAGGTCGCGCTGCTCACCGTCGCCGCCTGGGCGCTGCCGGTGCTGACCCGTCCCACGTTGCCCTTCGGCGTACGGGTGCCGGCCGCGCGCATGGCCGACCCGGCGATCACCGCGCAACGCCGCCGATACTCACGTGCGGTGATCACTCTCGGCGTGCTGGCCGCCCTCGCGTCAGCCGCCGCCGTCGTGCTCCGCGGCACCCCCGACGTGCTCACGGCCACCGCCGTGCTGCTGGGCGCCGCCGACATCGCGCTCTACGCGGCCGCGCACCACGCGGTCCGCGCCGCCAAACGGCGTGGCAACTGGTACAACGGCACACGACAGGCCGTCACCGCCGACACCACCTGGCGTACCGATCCCGTACGCCCACCATGGCCGCTGCTGATCCCCTCACTGGTCGTGCTGGCCGGCACCGCCGCCATCGGGCTCTGGCGATACGGCGGCCTGCCCCGCACCCTGCCCACCCTGCGCGGGCTGAGCGTGGACGGCGCCGATCGCGTCGCCACCACCCCCGCGACCGCCTTCGCCCCGGTCCTGACCCAGACGGCGATCACCCTTCTCGTCCCCCTGCTGCTGGCCGCCATCGTTCGCGCCAGGCCGGAGACGGACGCCGAACGGCCGGCGAGCTCGGCCCGGCACTACCGCGTCTACCTGCGCGGCATCACCACGCTCCTGCTGACCGGCGCGGCCTGCGCCAACCTGACCCTGCTCCTGCTGGCCCTGCAGCAATGGGACGTCCTCACACCCGCGCCGCTGACCACGGTGGCCACCTGGGCGCCCCTGGCCGTCGCCGCGACCGCCTGCCTGGTCTTCGGTGTCCGGGTCGGCGAGGCAGGCCACCGCCTCCCCTCCCTGCCCGGGGAATCCGACTCCGGCTACGTGCAGCGCGACGACGACCGATACTGGCATCTGGCCGGAACCATGTACGCCAACCGCCACGACCCCGCGATCCTCATTCACCAGCGCATCGGCAGCCGATGGACGCTCAATCTCGGCAACCCCGTGGCCTGGACCGTGCTGGCCGTCGTGGCGGCACTCGCGCTGCTGCAACTTCTCGGCGCCATCGACCTGCCCTCCACCGGTTGAGGCGACAGTACGTCAGGCTTCTTCCTGACTGACAGCACGTGTGCCCCTACCTGCTGAAGTTGGGGGATGCATCGCGGCGTTCACACCTCGCTCGCCGCCACCAACCTGGACATGACCCGGACTTCGCGGCGTGCGCCCGGGCGGCCTGTTCCATCTCGCGTTCGACGGCGGCCTGCTGCAGCTGCTCGCAGCCTCGGGACGTCGCATCCCCTCCCGGCAGACGGCAGAGCCCCGGGGATCCCTCGCTGGAAGCGAAGGGCGGCAGGACCTGCATCCTGCCCCGGGCACCGCCTCCATGTCCTTGTACATGCTCGCCGCAGCGCCGACGGCTGGCCGGACCGGGCATTGCCGTCCAGGGACGAATCGACGGGCGAGGCTCAATCGGGCGAGTTCACGGGCTTGCTTCGTCCACCCTCCGTTCCTCCGTCGGAAAGAAGATCGCGCTGATCACATACGGCCGGCGCTTCGATCCGGGCCCGTTCCCTGCCCGCGCCCTGAACACTACGTGGTTCACATGGCCTATGTTCCGGTCGAACGCGACGTTCTGATGATCATGGACCTGCTGTCCGCCAAGGAACGAAGCGGCGGCTACAAACTCGGTTGACCCGGCCAAAGGTCCGAGTCTGTGATCACGACTCGATACGCGCCCTGGCCGCCCGCGTCCGGCAAGGCCTATGCCTCATCACCACCAGCAGGCATGGCGTTGCCGCCTGCATAAGGCGTTACTTCTGGAGGCCTGTATTCCTCAGCCACGCGACGACAACGCCCCTGAAACGCCCGCTTGCCCCATGGGCACTAAGCCCACCAGGCCGATACCGCGGCCGGCAGGGTGCTGAGGTGAAATCGCTACATCAGCGGTGCAGCCACTCCAACAGGTCCGGCGGGGCCAGCTGGCGTGTCCGCTCCTGGTAGCGGGCGAACTCGTCGTCGGTGAGCAACTCGCGACCCGAGCCGGACGCGCCCCGGCGGAAGAACGCGGCGGTGTCCTTGAGCAAGCCGCCCGCGTTCGACAGGAGCCGGTCGGCACGGGATCTCATGCTGTCGAACGTCGCGGCCTTCACCAGCGCCGGCCAGACCTCCTCCGGCATGCTGATGCCCAGCGCCCCCGCGAGCCTGCGCATCTCACCGGCCAAGTCTCCCAGGAGATCGTCATAGTGCACCAAGAGGACGTTCGGTTGCCGCAGGCGCCGTCGCCAGGCGTCCGACAGGTGCCACATCACCCCCGGCAAGGAGTCCATCTCATCGACGGGCGCCACATCCTTGTCCATCCATCGGAGCAGCCAGTCGCGCAACGGCGGCCTCGGTGCCGACGACCCGGAGGGCTCGGGCTGGTTCGTGAGCGCGCGGATTCGTTCCCTGTCGAGATTGCTGCCCTGGTGGTAGAGCGACACGGCCATGTCGAGCGGGTGGCGGGCCACCACGATGTAGGTGGTCCGCGCGTCGATCGGAACCCCGTCGAGCGGCGTGTGCGTCTTGATGAACCGCCGGTGCCGCTGGGCCGCGAGCCGCGCGTACACCTCGTCTTCCGGGACGACCAAGTGGTCCAGCCAGGGCGACATCACCGACAGCGGCTCGGGCGGATCAGGTGTCTGGAAGACCAGCAGGGCGCAGATCATCTGCATCCATGTCGTACCACTCTTCGAGCGCGTGCTGATGACGATGTCCCCCTGCCGGAAGGGGAATCCGCTCCATCGGCCGCTGTCCTCCTCGTCGGACCTGTACCTCACTGGGGGCGGCATACGCTGTTTCCTCCTGACAGCCGATGCGGTGGACCCGCCCCGCCCAGCGACCCGGGTCGGTCGGGGCCGAGGTCGCGTCCGAGCCCGTGTGGATCCACGCGGGAGATCGCGAGCACACGAGGGTACAGCGCGCATGGATGATCGCGCTCCTCAATATCGGGCGCCGTAGATGCCCCGAGAGCCGGAGTGGACCTCGCGGGATCATGTTGGTGAGCCATAGGCAGGGATCACCGTGCTGCATAGCGCCTGCGGTCAGGTCTTGCGCCATCAGAACGTACCGAGACGGACATGCCGCTGCCGTTGGGTGGACATCTCGCCGGATCAGGATCGAGCGCGCATCGAAGATCTTTCGAAGGGACCGACATGCTCGCACGAGGTCGCGCCACCTTAGCCTCCCGCCTCTTCCAGAAGTCATCGTTCGTACCTCTCGCCGCCGTGGTCAGCGCGCTCACCATCGCGCTGGCGATGCTGACGGCCGCTAGCCCTGCGTCGGCAAGTGACGCCTCCGTCCGCGTCATGACCTACAACATTCGCTACGCCTCGGACACCCCGCCCAACGCCTGGCCGGACCGCCTTCCGGTGATGAAGCGTGTCCTGCGCGATCATCGTCCCGACCTGCTCGGTGTGCAGGAGGCGTTGTGGCGCCAGATGCGGGACATCGAGGGTGGGTTCCCGGAGTACGACTGGATCGGAATGGGCCGACAGGGCGGCACTCGGGACGAGTTTTCCGCGATCTTCTATCGTAAGGACCGCTTCGAAGTGCTCGACTTCGACCACTTCTGGCTGTCCGACACCCCCAACGTCATCGGGTCGGCCACCTGGGGTAACAACATCACCAGGATGGTGACTTGGGCGAGATTTCGCGATAAAAGGACCGGCGCGGACTTCTACCACGTGAACACCCACTTCGACCACGAATCGGAGAACGCCCGGGTGAAGAGCGCCGAACTGGCTCTCCAGCGGGTGCGTGGCTTCGAGGCCGGCCGTCCGGTCATCTTCACCGGAGACTTCAACGTGGCCGCCGAAAAGACGCAGCCTTACAAGATCCTCACCGGCGAGAACGCCTTCACCGACACGTGGCTGACCGCACATCGCCGCGGCCCCGCGTACAACACCTTCGGCGGCTGGAACCCCCCTGTCCCGAATGGCGACCGGATCGACTGGATCCTGTCTCGTGGCGACATCGAGACGCTCTGGACCGAGATCGACCCATTCGAGCGGAACGGCCAGTTCCCCTCCGACCACTACCCCGTGATTGCTCACGTGAAGATCGGCGGAGGAGCGTAGAAGGCACCGCGAATTCCCGCCGCCTGATTGAGATCGTGAACGGGTTCACGTTGACATAGCGTCGTCTGCCGTCGAGGGCGGCGCGTTGTCCCCCAGCCTGTTGAGGGGCTGGGGGACAACGCCTTGACATGCGCCATCCAGCACCACGGGCGGTGTGCGGTCAGCAGTTGCCCGGGAACCCTGTTTGCCGCCCGTTACCCGAGCGCCGGGCCGTGGAGCGGCAGTGCGAAGCGGTTGCTCAGGATGACCAGGCGGCTCCTCGCCTGCGGGCCTGGCGGCAGGAGTTCCAGCCTCGGATGGGCTTGTCCCCAGGTCAGGCCGAGTTGGTACGGCACTGCCCAGAGGAGCATCGGGCCAAGCCAGACGCCGACGACCGCCGCGGCGGCCCCGGCGACGAAATCCGTTCTCCGCGCCCAACTCTTGCGGTTCCCACTCCCGACGCACCAGCGCGCTCCTCATCCGGCCGCTTCCGCCGGACCCCATGGCCTGGGCCGGAAGTACCACAGCTCCAGGTCTGGAGTACCTGGCGACGCCGCTGTGTCAGGAGTTCGGTCTCGGTGAGAGATCGTTCCTGCGGTCGATGAACCGATGCATGTGCTTCAGCAGGCTGAAGTGCATGTCCACCATCCACGATCGCCTGCATCGGATGTTCTTCCGAGTCGTCTCGCTTCTTCCCGCCTCCGATCATGGGCGCTTCCTGCGCCACTACTTCGAGTGGGTTCATCACGTACCTGACCCGTGGCGGTATGACACCGAGCCATATGAGATCGAGAAGTATGAGAGGACGTTGCAGCATGTGCCCCGCCGTGCCTGCCGCAGGGTCCTGGACGTGGGATGCAGCGAAGGGGCGTTCACTCGCCGGCTGGCGGGTGCGTACCCGGGGGCGGAGTGCTGGGGGGTGGACGTCTCGGATCGGGCGGTCATACGGGCGGCGGCTGGGGTGGCGAGGTTCGCGGCGCTCGATTTCCTCAACGAGGATCCCGGCGGCACCTTTGATCTGGTCATCTGCGCTGAGACGTTGTATTACGTGGGCCGCGGCGAACGGCTGCGCCTGGTTTTCGGGCGATTTCGCTCGTTCATGGTGCCGGGCGCGGTCCTGGTCCTCGTGCACGAATGGCCCGAGGCACGCCGCCTCTACCAGCACCTCGACGAGGACCCTTTCTTCCGCAAGGTGAGCGAGCATCCTTACGAGCATCCGGTGCGCTCGTACGCCGTCACTGTGTATGAACGTGTGGAGCCCGCGTCGCGGGATCGTGCCGCGCCACTGCGGATACCGAGCACGGCTCCCATGGCCCGCCTCAGCGGGAGGCTCCAGGCTCTGGTCCAGGGGCGCGTGGGAGGAGGACATGGCTCAGCCTCCGCGGAGATACGGGGCACGAGGACAATACTGGGCCATGCGAGTGTGTCCAGTAACCCGTACAGTCCCGGCCATGCCGTTCGTTCCGACCGAAGGCTGCCAGTGGTGGGCGTGGGGACTGGGGTTGGCACGTTCAGGCGGTCGCGGCCGCCCTCGCGTCTCCCCGTGGCCACAAATGGGGCCTCGGCATCGAGAACGGGCCGTGGGGCCTGTACGGTTCACCGAAATCCAGGTCCTGGTCAGGAGTCCCACATGAACATGACGATCGAACAGGCGGGGCTCATGCTCGCCGACCCCGCCTCCTACACCGACGAGGCGCGCCTGCACCAGGCGCTCGCCCTGCTGCGCGGACAGGCCCCGGTCCACCTCGTGGCGGCCCCCGGATACCGGCCTTTCTACGCCGTCACCCGGCACGCCGACATCATGCAGATAGAACGCGACAACGCCCTGTGGCTCAACGAGCCACGCCCGATCCTCGCGAAGAGAGAGTTCGAGGAACTCGCCAGAGGGCGGGCGGCCGAGGGCATCGCGCTGAAGACCCTGGTGCACATGGACGACCCGGAGCACCGGGTGGTCCGCGCGATCGGCGCCGACTGGTTCCGCCCCAAGGCGATGCGCGCCCTGGAGGCCCGGGTCCAGGACCTCGCGCGCCGCTACGTCGACCGCATGGCCGACTACGGCGGCGAGTGCGACTTCGCCACCCGGATCGCGGTGCACTACCCGCTGTACGTGATCCTCTCGCTGCTCGGCCTGCCCGAGTCCGACTTCCCGCGGATGCTCAAGCTCACCCAGGAACTGTTCGGCGGCGCCGACGAGGAGAACAGGCGCGGCGCGAGCGCCGAGGAGCAGTTCGCGGTGCTGCTGGACTTCTTCGCCTACTTCAAGGAGCTCACTGCCACCCGTCGCGCCCACCCGACCGATGACCTGGCCTCCGCCATCGCCAACGCCACGGTGGACGGCAGGCCGCTCGACGACCTTCAAACGGCCTCCTACTACGTCATCATCGCCACCGCCGGGCACGACACCACCAGCTCCACCGTGGCCGGCGGGCTCCACGCCCTCATCGAGCACCCCGGCCAACTGGCCTGGTTGCGCGCGAACCCCGACCTGCTGCCGCTGGCGGTCGACGAGATGATCCGCTGGGTCACCCCCGTCAAGGAGTTCATGCGGACTGCGGCGGCCGACACCAGCCTGAACGGCGTGCAGATCAGCGCAGGCGAGTCCGTCCTGCTGTCGTATCCATCGGCCAACCGCGACGAAGCGGTGTTCAGCGACCCGTTCCGCTTCGACGTCGGCCGCGACCCCAACCGGCACCTCGCCTTCGGGTTCGGCGTGCACTACTGCCTGGGCGCGGCGCTGGCCCGGATGGAGCTGCGGGCGCTGTTCGCCGAGCTGCTGCCCCGCCTGGACACCGTCGAACTCGCCGGACAACCGGAATGGACCGCCACGACCTTCGTCGGCGGCATCAAGCACCTGCCCATCCGGTACAAGCTGCGCCGGTGACGGATGCCAGGCGTGGTCCCCGAGCCGGTAGGCCGCCTCGGGGGCGCGGCATCGCCCGGCTCTACTGGACAACGTTCGTGTCCTACGGGATCGACGGCGCGTGGACGGCCGGGGCTCAGACCCGCATCGTCGACGGTCCGCGGTTGGCCCAGAGCCGGTAGGGGATCGCCCTGGGCGCGGCCTTGGTCCGTGAACACGCACGCCAGTGCTGGGAGTGGACGCTGGAGCTCTTCGACAAGGTTGGCCGCTCAACCGAGGAGTTACGCCGCCGCATCGCCGAACTGCCCGCTTCAACCAGATGAACCCTAGGTGTTCACCTCTCCTTCAGTGACGTGACCGCGCTCACGAGGCCGAGGTCTCCAGGGTGAGGGTGTCGATGTCGAACAGGGAGCCGCTGCCGCCGGTGAAGACCAGATGGAGAGGTCCGCTGGCGGTGCCGGTCAGGGGTGGAGAGGTTCTGGAAGTTCTCCCAGCCGCCGGTGACGGGGAACGGTGAGTGAGCCGATATCGTGCTCGCGCCCGTGCTGCTTGGCCGCTACGCCGTCACGGCGCGGCCCGGCGAAGGCCCGGCACGGGACACCGAGTGGTTGCCCGGCACCGACGACCTGTTTCAATGCAGCCAGACCGTCGGCGTAGATGCCGTGGAACAGGGCGATCGCCTCGTCGTCGGTGGTGGCGCCCACGGGTGTGAAGCTGCCCGACCACTCCACCCGGCACCCCCGGTGCCCGGGTGCCTCGCGTACCGCGAGTGTCGACCGGTAGCCGGTCACCGGGAAGGGCGACTGGACGAAGGAGTAGGTGTACGTACGCGCCCGCTCGTCGAACGTCTCCAGGCGCTCGACGATGACATCGCCCCCCTTGCTGGTGAGTCTGCGGACGCGGCCGCCCTCGGCCAGGTCGCTTGCCGGGATGTACGGCAGCCAGTCGGGCAGCGAGCCGAAGCCGCCGATCAGCCGCCACACGTGCTCGGCCGGGACAGGCAGGTCGATGGATGCGCTGGTGGTGGCCATGGGAACCCTCCACAAGCCGGAGGCGGATGTCTGCAGTCGGGAGACGGGCACCGAAGCGTCTCGTGAGCCCGCTCGGAACGGGTGCGGTTGCGCGTGTGGTCAGGTGGTGGGCACCGGAGCGTCGGGCGCGATCAGGCGCTCCTGGCGCAGGGCCGTCCAGAACTCTGCCGGGATCCGCTCGCTGATCGCGGCGACGTCCTCGGCGACGTGGTCGGGCTTGGTGGAGCCGGGAATGGCCGCGCGGGCGGCGGGGTGAGCCAGCGAGAACTGCAGCGCGGCGGCCTTGACGCTGATGCCGTACTGCCGGCAGACGGCCCTGATGCGGTCCACCTTGGCGGCCGGCGTCTGGACCCCCGACTCACTGCTCACGAAGATCACCCGGCCCTACCCGCGGCCGGCCATCCGCGGGGTGTAGTGCCGCGCCAGCCGTACCCCGGACAACACGTTCACCTCGTAGATCCGCAGCCACTCCTCGTCGGTGATCTCGAACACCGGCCGGGTGACGAACATCCCCACGTTGTTGACCAGGATGTCGGCATCGGGGAGCTGCTCGACCAGCGCGGCCGCCCCTTCGGCGGTGCCGACGTCGGCCGTGATCCCGCCCACCCCGAGGCGTTTCGTGGTCTCCGCCACGCTGCCGGGCTCCCGACCGTTGATCACGACCTCGGCGCCCGCGCCCGCCAGCGCCTGCGCGGTGGCCTCCCCGATCCCCGAGGTGGACCCGGTGACCAGTGCCGTACGCCCACTCAGATCGATCTTCATCGCACTGATCACCCTTCCTCTCCCGCTGTACGGTGCCGGCGCACGCGGCGAGCGCCGTCAGGTGGGCTGCCCGGTCGGCATGACGATGACCTCCTGCAGATTCGCCTGCGGTGGCAAGGCCGCGATGAAGCCGACGACCTGGGCGATGTCCTGCGGCGTGAGCCACTCCATCGCGACGAAGGCCTTGGTGCCGGAGTAGACGGCGAAGTTCGGGAAGATGTTGTGCGCCGCGATCGAAGCCGTGTTGATCAGATCGGCCACCCCACGCGCTCCCGCAGCCCGGATGAGTTGCGGGACGAAGGCGCCGATGGTGTTCATCAACCCCTTGATGTTCAGGTCGATCTGGTGCCGCCACTGATCGGTACGCCGCTCCTCGATCGGCGCCGGCAGCATGACGCCCGCGTTGTTGAACAACAGGTCCACAGCACCCAGCTCCGCCTCCACCGCATCGGCGGCGGCCCGCACCCGGGCCGCGTCCGTTACATCGGCGGCGATCTCCATCGCGCTGCCGCCGTTCTTCTCGATCCGGGCGACCAGGTCCTCCAGGCGCCCCTCGCGCCGCGCCACAACCGCGACCTTGGCACCCAGCCACGCCAGATGCTCGGCAGCGGCCTCACCGATACCGCTGGACGCCCCGGTGACGACGGCCACACGCCCACCCAAAGGCCTGGCATAACTCTGAGCGGCCATGACGGATCCGCTCCTTCCCCCGGCACCCCGTCCTCCATATCCAGGCAGAGATCCACCATTCAGGATTTTGCGGAACACTTGCCCAACATTGAGGCTGGCCGCACCGGAACTACGCCGGGCTCCCGTGGCTGGTGCGTGCCGAGCCGCAGGATCAGCAATCTCCGGGCTATCCCTCAGCACGGCACAGGGCCGCCTGAACCGCCGACACGGTCCCAAGTTCATGGCGTTGCGGATGGCGTGCCTGGTGATCGCGTGCGAGCGGTAGACGCCACGAGAACATACCGCTCGGCGGCCCGCCAGAGCTCGTCTTCCTCGGCGTAGCCGTCCGTGCGCGAACGACGTTGGTCCTTTCTCGGCAGCTCGCCGTGTCCGACGGCTCTCATGCTCATCAGGGCCTTGGTGCGGAGTATGACAATCACGAGAAAGACCCAGAACGGCCCGGGCTGCCGCTGTCATCCGGCGGTCCGGCCCGCTCACTTGGTCAAGCCTTGACGAGCGACTTGGCGATCATGCTGTCGGCGGACGCGATGATCGCCTCCAAGGACGTTCGCGGCTGCAGTCCCAGGAGCCTGCGTGCCTTCTCGTTCGACACGCGCTTGACATAGCCAAGGTCCGCGGCGACGGGCTTGAACTCCGCCTTGAAGAGTGCGGTGAGACGGACGACCACATTGGGGATGGAGCGAGTCGGGACGCGCTTCGCCGCATCGCCGAAATGCTCGCGGAGGATGGCGCCGATCCCCTTCATCGCGATGGCAGCCTCACCACTTGCAACAAGGAATCGCTGGCCGGCGGCACCCGGTGCGGTCATCGCCGCGACATGCGCGGCCGCGACGTCGCGAACGTCGACCACCGGGACGTACATGTTCGGGTATCCGGGCATCTCACCGTTCAGGCTGCGCTGGACGATGTGGTTCGCGCCGGAGACGGCCTTGCCCATGACGGGTCCCATGATGGCCACCGGGCAAATCGTGGTCAGCTCGGTGCTGCCTCCCTCAGCACGGATGAAGTCCCAAGCCGCTCGTTCGGCGAGGACTTTGCTCTTGCCGTACGCATCGATGCCCGGGCCGTCAAGGGGCGACCAGTCGTCCTCAGTGAAGACATGGTCGATGTGGCCGTGCCCGAACCCGACGGCGTGGAAGGCCGACGTCAGCACGACACGCTTGACACCGGCATCGCGGGCCGCCAGGAGGACACGCAGGGTGCCCTCGCGCGCCGGGGTGATGACCTCGTTCTCATCCTTCACGTTCTCGGTGTGGATCGGTGAGGCGACGTGCAGGACGTAGTCGACGCCTTCGACCGCCTCGGCCCAGCCGGCGTCGTTCGTCAGGTCCGCCTCCACGAAGCTCAGGGCGGCACCGCGGCGCATCCCCGCTCCTTCCAGGACGGCACGGATCTCGTTCTCGCGACGGAGGGAGCGAACGGTGGTGCGGACGTCGTAGCCCCGTTCGAGCAACCGCAGGATGCAGTGCCCGGCGACGAAGCCGGATCCGCCGGTGACGAGGGCGTGCTCTCGAGTCATGGGCCATTCCTTTCGAGGTGAACGGCTGCGTCTTTCCAGCCGGGATCAACGTTCCGCGGGCCGGCGTCGGCGAACCAGGCTCCCCGTGACACTGGTAGTGGCAGGGAGTAGCCAGGCCGAGCCACCCTGCGGTTACCGTGAGAGGTATGACAGATGAGCCGAACGTTCTTGGCGAGTACCTCCGAGCTCGCCGCGAGCTCGTCACTCCCGAGCAGGTCGGGATCCCGATGAGCGGAACTCGCCGCGTCCCGGGACTGCGCCGCGAAGAGGTCGCGATGCTCTCTGGGATCAGCGCGGAGTACTACCTGCGCCTCGAGCAGGGCCGCGACCGCAACCCGTCGGTCCAGGTGCTCAAGTCGATTGGACATGTCCTGCAGCTTGAGGACGACACGTACCTACTCGGCCTCGCGGTGGAGCGACCGCGTCGGAATCGAGGGAAAGTCCGGCGCGAGACCGTTCCAGCGAGCACCGCCCGATTTGTCGCAGAACTTCCGTTTCCTGCTTTCATCGAAGGTCGATACCTGGACGTGCTCGTGGCCAACTCGCTCGCCGCGGCGATCTCGCCGCGGCTGCGGGTAGGACGGAATCGGCTTCGTGACGTCTTCCTCGACCCCGCGGAACAAGCCCTCTTCTCGAACTGGGAGGGCGCCGCAGCCGGACTGCTCGCTGGGTTCCGCCGGTCAGTCGCGGGCAAGATCGACGACCCACGGGTCATCGAGCTCGTCGGTGAGCTCACACTCGCGAGCCCAGAGTTTCGCCGCCTGTGGGCACGTCACGACGTCGGCCCACGCGCCGGAGCGACCGTGACATTCCACCACCCGCAGGTCGGCGCCATCCGGCTCGACCGCGAGAAACTCGCCGTCAGCGGCACCGAGGGCGCGATGCTTGTCGTCTATCACCCCGAGCCCCAGACGGACAGCGGCGAAAAGCTCACCCTCCTCGCCTCCATGGCCGCGCCGGCAGCAATCGCGCACAGCGACGACTCTGCGTCCATCAGGTCGTAACGCGACCGCGACCGCCGCCGGCGTACCGCCGGCCGAGATCGGGCGATACTCGACGCCGATCCTGGCCGGTTCGCCGCCGCACTCGTCGACGTCACACTTCGACGTCCCGGGCGGGAAGTGACACACGGTGATGGCCAAACCGGTCTCGGCGGCCCAGGCCGCGAGCTCGGAAGCTGCGACTTGTTCAGGTGAACTTCAAAGCTCGCGATGACTCAGCCCTCGGCCGGTTTTCGGCGGCGGCGCTCGGCTGGGGTGTTCCAGCGAGGGACCCGGCGTGACCAACCTCGCGCCCGAGGGCCTCGTCTGGCCGGACCCCGCCGGCTTCTACATCGATCGCAGAGCTTCTTCACCTGCGGGTCGTGCAACGGCTCCTCAGTGGCCTCGTCGTCGATCAGCGACTATGAAGGGAATGCTGGTACCGTCGCCCGGCGAAGGTTCAAGCCGGGACGGTAACTGAGGCCCCGAGTCGACCGGTTCAGGCGCATTACCGGCCAAAGGTGCCACTACTCAGTTCCGGCCCGGTGCCGCTCCGTCGGCGGTTACTTCATCCAACCGCCGATCCCGTCCCAGTACGTTTCTATCTTGCGCAGAATCGTCGTGCCGCCGAGGACATCGGCACGCTGAGCGCGCTGGAGGGATAGCCCCGCCTGCCCATCGATGGCAGCGATGTGGGCGGTCGCCTCGTATCGAACGGCGAGTTTGTCGAACGGGGTGGCCACGCCGCGAGATCGACTCCGCGGGTCGCATGACGCGACGAAGTTCTCGGCACCCACAGGACGTCGCAACAAGGCGGGACGACGTGCACGTCAGCCGCGCCGGTGGCCCGTGGGCAATGCCTTTGTATCGAATCCTCTTGTGATCAACCATATGGCCAAGACCAAGCTTTGCAGGGCCAGCGGCGCATTTATTGATAGGTATAGTGGCGTGACGACATCAGTCAGACGAAACAGCACCAAGAAGCTCGCCGACATGGCCAGGACGACTCCAAGAAGTCCCCAGGCAGACAACCAACGTGGGACAATTCTCGACCGATATAGAATAGCGAAAAATAGGAGATCTCCGAGGCCCAGTGAGAGGATCAATGCGACATGATTCACCAAGTCGCGCGCCATCCGCAGCAACTCACCTATGACCTCGAGGCGGACCGCGTCTGAAGCACCGGCGTGGGCAAATTCCTGGCCCAGCACAAGGAACAAAGGCAAGAGAAGCACGCCGACAAAATGGAACGTCGCCGCGATCAGTCTGAATCCAAGGAAGCCCAGACTGAGCGCTTCGTTCTCCATCCGCAATGTCGGATACAGGTACAGTGCAAACCCGACATAGGCGGGGATCATGATGAACTGAGAAACTGCGCCGACGATGACCTGGCGCTCATGTGCAGAAATGAGATGGAGATAGCGCGGCTCCTCGAGAACGGGAACAACACTTAGCACCCCGGCGATCATGCCCACGATGACCAGTGCACCGGCAATTACGGTTGCCCGCCTGTTTGTATTCATAACACTTTTCCGGTATGCCGCAGGCTGGCTGCGCCTTATCTTACATCTGTAAGGACGCTGCTGACGCTACCCTTACGGGCGTAAGGCCGCAAGGGTTCTGCTGCAGAAAGAAGTCCGGGTGCCCGGAGCGTCGACAGCCCGCCCGCCGCTCGGCCGGCAGCGCGTGATCGAGGCAGCGGTGGCCGTCGCCGACGAGCGGGGCGCGTCTCGGTGGTCAGCATGCGCGATGCCGCAGAGCGGTTCGGCGTCGAGGTCATGTCGCTGTACCGGCACGGCCCCCAACTCCAGGCTGGTCGAGTTCGACACGCCCGCGCCGACGGTGACGGTGATCGTGTCCGTGAGCAGGGTGCGACGACGTCACCGACCGGCCGGGACCTGTGCCTGGACCGGAAGCCGCGGGTGGGCCGGGACGTCGGGGAACCAGACGTAACACAGCTGGCAACTGATCCGGAACCGCCTGTGCGACGTTGTCGGCCACCCCGTGCCAGTCACGGACGTGCAGCCGTGATTCCCGGCTTCTAACCGCCCAGAGCGCTCTTCTCCAGGTCGACGCCGACGAACCGAGGGCCGGCGAAGTGATGCAGCGCGCCGATCACCTCTTCGTTCGGCGCCTCGACGTAGAGCAGGGAGATCGGCAGATACACGGGTACGCCCGGCCGCATCGGACGCAGCATCTGGGCGACCCGCGCCGAGCCGCTGCGGAACGCGATGTTCTCCTTCCAGCGCAGCACACCGATCGCGTCGATCTCGTTCCAGGAGAAGACGTTCGCTCGCCCCTGGACGTTCGCGATCGCGATCCCCTGACCGCCGATCGTGATCGTCCCCATCGCCTGCTTGCCGATCACACCTGTCCGCCTGGGCCGCAGGAACCGGCGCGCCACCACCATGATGCACGCGATCACGACGAGCCCGATCGGAACGATGCTCTGCGCCACCACCGACACGATCACGCCGCCGGCGAAGACCACCCCGAGGATGACCCAGACGACCGTGCCCAGCGTGCCGAACTTCTTGTTCAGCTTGGCCGTCCCCAGGTTGTACTGGACCTGCTGCGGCGGGTTCCGACTGGCCGGCGCGTACTGCCGGCGCTGGTCTTCAGGCTGGTAAGGCGTCGTCACGGTTCCGGGAGTCTGCCAGTCTTGTCCGGAGTTGTCCAACGTCTCAGCCGAGCGCCCGCGTGCTGTACCCGGAGCTCCTTGACGTCCTCGGCGACCACCCCGTCATCAATCGCCACCACCAAGGAGACGCACGATACCGCGGTGATGCGGCTGGTCCAGGCCGGGGTGATCCCGGTGAACTGGCTTGCCGTCGGATCCGAGCTTCTGCGCGGCTGGACCCGCGACGAGAAGACCGCGTCGGCCTTCGGTGAGGTGATCTACCAGCACCTCACCTCGTGGGGCACCAGAACGCGCTCACCACGATCATCCGGAAGAACGCGGCCAACTAGATCCAAGAGGGGCACAGCGCTGCGACCCGCGGGCCGGACACTTCGATCAGTTCGGGTCAGCGGGCCGTGGCGTAGACCTTCGCGACCCCGCGCACGAGCAACTCGTCGAAGAAGCAGCGGCCGATGCCGCGGTTCGCGCCGGTGACGAGGGCGATTGAGCCGGCGATGTTCATGGGTTCTCCCTCCATTGGTGGCGGACGCGATCGGATCTGCCCTGCCGGCCATACGCTAAGACTTGACGTTGACGTCAAAGCCCTGCGTCGACGCCGGGCACGCGGAACCTGAGGTGGTCGACAGCCTGCGCGCCGAACGTGCCCGCATCACCGTGAGCATCGCCGAGCTCGAGGAAGCGGGCAGGAAGCTGGATCAGGTGATCGAGCACGCCGTACGTCCGGATTCGGAACATTGCCAAGCAGGGCGCGAGCGGCCGACAAGCGAGACCACGGTGTCGGTCTGACCTCCGACTTCCGCAGGCCCAGCGACGAAGCCTGCGACAGCGCCGTGGCGTTGTCGGCGTAGTCCCCCGCCAACTCGATGGCCGCGGCCGTCACCGCGCGCGGCCCCCGGCGAGGGACTCGCCCACGTCCAGCCCTCATACCGGTCAGGACTCGTGACGTGCGGGACGGAACGCGCGGCGATGATCCATGGGCCGAGTCGGCTGCTCGACAACGCAGCCGCCGAGGCGTGCAACGCTGAGCGGAGTAGGGTGGCGGACCCTGATGATCGGTGGTGGCTGAGCCAGCCGATCGAAACAGGGCCCGCGTCCACTTGTCATCGTCCTGAAGACCGAGCGGCGTTCACACCCCGGCCGCACGCGCCTTCTCGTACACCTCGGCGGCGACGTCCTTCAACTCCTGGGCGTCGCGGGTGCCCTTCTGCAGATCGATGAGGATCTCGTCGAAGCCGATCCCGGCGTGCGGGACCAGGTCTTCGACGATCTGCTCAGCGTTGCCCTGGAAGAGGGCGCGGTCGTTTCCGTCGTACGGCTTGGGAGTGTACGCGGCGTTCGCCCGCAGCACCGTCTGGATCGGCTTGGTGCGCCCGCGTTCGGCCGCCAGTTCCTGCAGTTCGCGCCACTGGGCGGCAGTCTGCTCGGCGCCCATGGCCAACGGCAGCCAGCCGTCGGCGTGGTCGATGAGCCTGCGCTGGGCTTGCCTGTTGCCCCCGGCCAGCAGGATCGGAATCGGCCGGGCGGGCTTGGGGCCGACCACGGCCGACGCGATCCGGGCGATCTCGCCGTCGTAGGTCACCGGGTCTGGCCCCCACACCGCCCGGCAGACCTTGATCACCTCGTCCAGCACCTTGCCGCGCTCCTCGAAGGGCCGGACGCCCGCGGCGGCGTACTCGTCTAGGGACCATCCCGAGCCGAAGCCCGCGACCACCCGGCCACCGCTCGCCGCGTCCAGCGTGGCGAGGGTCCTGGCGAGTTGGAACGGCCCATGCAGCGGCGCCACCAGCACGGACGTGCCCAGATGGACCCGTTCGGTGGCCGCGGCCGCCAGGGACAGCGTGATCAGTGGCTCGGCCACGGAACGGTAGTCGTCGGGCCAGGCCAGGCCGGGAATGCCGAACAGGCCCTGGGTCGTGGGCTCGGGGAAGAGGGCCCGTTCATAGGCCCACAGGCTCCGGTATCCGATCTGCTCGGCAGTGCGTGCCACGTCGGGCACGTCCCTGCCGACGTCGTACTGATGGTTCTGAGGGAGGCCAAGTCCGAGTGCTGCGGTCACGATCCGTGAGCTCCTCAAATGGATTTGGTGATTGGTGTTTCGGGCAGGGCGCGTATGGCCTCTTGGGTGCCCGGATCGGGGATCGAGTCGGCGATTTCGGACTCGACGGCCCCGGGAGAGGTCGTGGTGACGCGGATGCTCGGGTCGACTTCCGGGCGCAGGCCCTCGGTGATGGCCCAGGCGGCGTACTTGGTGGCGCAGTAGACGGCGCCGTCAGGACATGCGTCGCGTTGAAGAGCGTGCCGTCCGCGGCTGTCTTCAGCCGGCTTGCCACAACCTCCCACCAGGGTTCACGGCGCTACAACTCCTCCAGGTAGCCTCCGTCGATGGCGACGTCCGCGCCGGTCGTGCTGCCCGAGCGTGGGGAGACCAGCAGGGCGATCGCGTCGGCGATCTCCTGGGCATGCACGAGGCGCCCGGTGACCAGCCGCATCATCTCAGGGGCGACCTTGGCGATGACGTCCTCCTTCGAGGTCCCGGTGAGGGCGCCGAACGCCTCGGCGGACCCGCCCTGCCTGGTCCACATGTCGCTGAGTGTCGGTCCTGGCGAGAGGGTGTTCACGCGGATGCCCTGGGCGCCGTACTCCTCGGAGACGGCCTTGCCGACGTGGTTCATGGCGGACTTGGCGGCGGCGTAGTCGATGTTCATGGCGCCGGGCTGCCTGGCGGAGCCCGAGGACACCACCGTGTCGGGCCACTCCTCCGCACGGGTCCGCGAGGTGGCCACGACGAGTGCCCCCTCCTCGGCCAGGGTGCGGACAATGGCCAGGCCGATGCCCTTGGACGCGCCGGTGACGATGGCGACACGACCGGACAATTCAAGATCCATGAAGTTCCTTTCGGTGTTCAGGCAGATCCGTCCATGAATGAAGAGGTACGAGCCGGCCCAACCTGATCAGGCGGTCACGAGCAAGGTTCTCGACATGAAGGGGAGAAAGTCTGTGCGCGCGTCGTCTTCGAGGCGGCCGGCTCGTACGTTCACCGCGATGAGTGTCATCTCGTGGCCCGCCGGAAGAACTCTTCGGCGCTGGTGGGCTTGACGCCGGGGTAGCGGTGGTTGTCGAGCGGGTCGAGCTTCCCCTTCCCGCTGACCATGGCCAAGTTGTACTGCAGCGGGATGTACGCCATCGAGTCGCCGGCCGCCTTGAGGCGTTCGATCTCGGCGCTGAGTTCCTCGATGCTGCCCAACTGCCGTGCCTCGAGCCGTCGTCCCGAGCCGCGCTCCATGGCCTGGTGCAGGTCCTTCATCGTCAGCTCATCCCCGACGAGTCGCACGGTGCGCCCGGCGGCCGAGGGGTCGAGGGCTACTTCGGCGGTCCACTCGGCGGTGTCGGCATAGGTGGAGAAGTCGACGGGCTGATCGCCGTCACCCCAGTAGCTGAAGGTGCCGGACTCCCAGTCGATCCACTGGAACCAGGGCATGTTCACCGTATCGAGGTAGGCGCCGATAAGGATCGGCGTGGATGCCACGGTGCTGTCGCGGGTGCGGTCGCCGGCCTTCTTGCGCAGGTCGACGAGGTCGTTGTCGCCGTAGTCGAGCCGGTCCATGGCCAGGGAGTAGTCCGAGGGGATCCAGCGCGGAACCCCGGCCTTCTCGGCGGCACGCAGCAGGTTGACCTGGCCGTCGACGAAGACGCCCGCATCCCCGAAGACGGTGGAGACGAGGACGTCCACTCCCTCCAGTGCGCGGGTGAGGCTGTCGTGGGAATCGCGGATGTCACCTTCCACGATCTCGATGGCCGAGTCGCCGGCCAACGCCTTGCGGCCCTCGGTGTTGCCGGGCCTGACGAGGGCGCGGACCCGCACGTCCCGCCGCCGCAGACTCTCGACGACCAAGCGGCCCAGATGGCCGGTGGAGCCGGCAACGAACACAGTAGTCATGGGTGCTCCCTGTAGGAGTGAGGTGATCATTAGGGCGATGTTTCAGAATCTAACAGTTGAATCTTAATCTATATGATTGAAAGATCAACAATATGGTCGACATCGAGGCCGTCGGTGGACGTGGCTGATCATCGCCGTCTACACCGAGCCGCGCCTCGTCAACGTCCTGCGCCAAGCCGAACTGCGAGGCGCCCCCGCGGTCGCCGTTGACACGCGGTGGAGCCGCAGTCGCACACCGTCGGAGGACGTTAAACCGCGGCGACCTCTTCGCGATCGGCCAGCGCCTTGAGCTGCGGCATGATGTCGTTCAAACCCACTTCGACGCGGCTGTACACCTCGCCGTTGAGGACCAGGGTGCCGTCGAAGTCGCCCGTATTGGCATAGAAGCCGACCGGCGCGGTCGCGGCCTGGAAGAAGCCGAAGAGCGGCCGGAGCTCGTGCTCGATGATGAGCGCATGCCGATCGCTTCCCCCGGTGGCCACCAGGATGACGGGCTTGTTCGCCAGGCCGTACTGGTCGACCAGGTCGAAGAAGTGCTTGAACATTCCGGAGTACGACGCTCGGAACACCGGTGTCGCCGCGACGACCACGTCGGCTTCTTCGACCAGCCGGATCTGGAGCTCGACCTCGGGCGATACGTCCTCGCGCATGGCGGCTCCGGTGAAGCTCGGCCCGAGCCGGTAGACGTCGACCTGATGGAGTTCGATCGGCAGGGCTTCGTTGAGCCGGGACGTGACGAGGCCGGCGAGGCCCATGGTCTTGGATCGCTCGTTCGGGCTGCCGTTGACGACGACGACTCTCAGGGTGCGGCTCATGCCGGGCTCCCGGCAGTGCGGGACAGCTCACGCCGCATCACCGGCGCGACCTCGGTGCCGAGACGTTCGATGGCGGCGAGATGGTCCCGCTGCGGCATGTGCCCGTAGCCGAGATGGAAAACGGCTCGGGTCACCCCGTAGAGTTCGTGGTAGGTCATCAACTTGTCGATGACCTCCTGCGCACTTCCCACGAGCAGCCCGCCGCCCGGTGTCGCCTGCGCGTCGAAGGCGGGTCGCGGCAAGTCGAATCCGGCTCCGCGCTGGTGGTTGTTTTCCCGCATACCCACCTTGAAATACGGATACATCGTGTCCCGAGCGCCCTGGCTGGTCGCGCCGACATAGCCGTGGGCGGTGATGCCGACCCGCGCGTCCGCCACCGGATGGCCGGCGGCCTCGAAGGCCTGGTAGTACTTCGCCACCCCGTCGGTGAACTGGCCGACTGGGCCGAGTAACAGGCCGAGTACCAGAGGCAGGCCCAGGGAACCCGCTCGGATGGCAGAGGCGGGAGTGCCTCCGCTGCCGATCCAGATCGGCAACTCGCCGACCGGCCGGGGAGCGATATCGAGTCCGGTGAGGTCACGCGTGTGCGGCCCGCCACGCCAAACCGCGGGGTTGCCGTCGCGGATCGCGAGAAGGGCGTCGAGCTTGTCCCGGTAAAGGTCCGCATAATCGGCGGTGTCGTAGCCGAACAACGGAAACGACTCGGTGAAGGAACCTCGACCGGCGATGAGTTCGGCCCGGCCGGCGGACAGCAGGTCCAAGGTCGCGAAGTTCTGGAAGACCCGGACCGGGTCCTCCGAGCCGAGCACGGTCACACCGCTGGTCAGACGGATGTGCTTCGTCCGGGCGGCTACCGTCGCCAAGATGACCGGCGGCGCCGAAGCGACGAAATCCGATCGGTGATGCTCACCGACGGCGTAGACGTCCAGACCGGCTTCGTCGGCGACGACCGCTTGCTCCACGATTTCGGCCATGCGGTCGTGTTGTGACATCAGCTTGCCGGTCGTGAGATCGGGGCTGATCTCGCCGAAGGTAATGATCCCAACTTCGAATGGAGGTGTCATTTCCGTCCTCGAATGCAACGTTGGCCATGAGGGATTTGGCCTTGCCACGGGCCCCGAGGGGCGATTTCGCCGTGACATGTCAGACAGGCTTGGTGGCGGCCAGCTCGAACTCCAACGTGATCTTGTCGCTGACCAGGGCACCACCGGTCTCCAGGGCGGCATTCCAGGTGATGCCGAAGTCCTTGCGGTTGATGACCGCAGAGCCTTCGAAGCCGATGCGGTGGTTGCCGAACGGGTCGACGACCCCGCCCTGGAATTCGAACGGCACAGTAACGGAGTTGGTGATGCCCCTGATGGTGAGGTCGCCGGTCAACTCCACCGTCTGCTCGCCCGTGACCCGGACTCCGGTGGAGACGAAGGTGATCTCCGGGAACTGGTCCATCGCCAGGAAGTCGCTGCTGCGCAGGTGCTCGTCACGCTGCTTGTTGCGGGTGTCGATGCTCGCGACCTTGATGGTGACGTGCGCGGTGGTATTGCCGTGCTCCGCCGCGTCGATGCCCACGCCGCCCTCGAACTCGTTGAACTGGCCGCGCACCTTGGTCACCAGCGCGTGCCGGGCCACGAACCCGATCCGAGTGTGGGCGACATCGAGGACGTAGTCGCCGGAGAGGGTGGACAGGTCGGTCGTCGTTGCGGTGCTGGTCACGTCGGTACTCCTGAAATCCGTGAGCGCCACCCTGTTGGTGACACGTCATCTACATGACATGGACCATACATGATGTGTCACCTACTCTGCTACACTGAAGGTGTGGCTGTGACGAATGACATCCCCTGGCTGAACGATGACGAGCAGTACATGTGGCGACAATGGATGGGCCTGAACGCGGAGCTCCTGGCAAAGCTCAACCGCGACATGCAGACCGACGCTGGGCTGTCCAACCCCGACTACCAGGTGCTCGTCGTGCTGACCGACTCCGCCGAAGGACGAATCCGGGTATCCGACCTGGCCGCGTCGTTGCAGTGGGAACGCAGCCGGGTGTCCCACCACGTCGCGCGGATGGAGAAACGAGACCTGGTGTCCCGACTTGGCTGCCCGGACGACGGTCGCGGTGCCTTCGTCCGCATCACCGAGGCGGGGCGAGCGGCCATCGAACGTGCCGCGCCGGGTCATGTACGCGCCGTACGACACCTGGTTTTCGACGCACTCACCGCGGATGAGGTAGCTCAGCTCGGCGAGATCTTCCACCGTCTGCGCTCTCGCGCCGGCCTGTCAACCGAATGAAGCACGGGCGGGCCCTGTGCCTGCCGAAAACTCCGTCCGTGCAGTTCAAGCGGCATGCTGGTATTCGCCGATCACGGCACCGAAGCGGCCCTAGCGACTCACACCCAGTCGTTCGGTGCCGGTGACACACAGCATGTCGAGGGCCGAGGCCTCGCGCGTGCCGGTCGCCGCCGAGTAGACGATCATCGACTGGTCGGTGTCCGGCAGCAGCAGGGTGTCGCAGTCCAGGACGAGAAGCCCGAGGTCGGGGTGGTTGACCGTCTTGTGCATCGACCGCCACAGCGTCGAGCGTCCCTCCTCCCACATGATCCGGAATCGCTCGCTGCCGGTGAGCAGCTCATCGACCAGCGATCGCAGGTCCGGGTCGTGCGGATAGCGGGAAAGCGCGGTGCGCAGCGACCCGACGGCCTGCTGCGCCGTCGTCTCGTCCTCCTCGGGAGCGAGCGCCACGTGAGCGCCACCGGTGCCGAGGAACCGTTGCCAGATGATGTTGCGCTGCCGCTCGGGCCAGCGACTCAGATCGCCGAGGAGCGCCTCGGCCATCGGGTTCTGTGCCAGCACGTCGCTCTTGGCCGACAACACGAGTGCCGGCAGGTCGGTCAGCCGTTGGAGCAGACGCAGCATGCTCGGCCGGATCGACATCTCGACCCGGCCGGCGAGCGGCGGGGCGCTGCCGGCCAGGCGGAAGACCTGGTCGCGTTCGTCGCTCTCGAGCCGAAGCGCCTGGGTCAGAGCGGTCAGCACCTGGGCGGACGGCTGCGGCCCGCGGCCCTGCTCGAGGCGTACGACATAGTCGACGCTCAGCCCGGCGAGCTGGGCCACCTCCTCGCGACGCAGCCCGGCCACCCGCCGCCGCGGGCCGGTCGGCAGGCCGACCTCCTCAGGCACGATGCGTGCCCGTGCGGCCTTGAGAAGGCGGGCGAGCTCGAGACGATCCATGCGTCCATTCTCCACCCGTCCAGCACGGACATCCTGGTACGGCCGCTCCTAGTCTCAGGCATCTCTGGATGGCTCCCGGCCGGTCCGGCATCGTCGAGGCATGAGCGAATCACACAGCACCTCCAGCAGCACGACCACCGTCTTGATCACCGGCGGTAACAAGGGCCTGGGCTACGAGACGGCGCGCCGCCTCGGCGCACTCGGTTGGCGCATCTTCCTCGGGTCGCGCGACGAGGCCCGCGGCCGTGAGGCGAGCGAGCGGCTCGCCGCCGGCGGCGCGGAGGTGACCTTCGTCCAGCTGGACGTCACCTCCGACGACTCGGTCGCCGCGGCCGTCCAGACCGTGCGCGAGAGCACCGACCGGCTCGACGTACTGATCAACAACGCGGGGATCACCGGCGAGCTCATCGGCCCCGCGGCGACCCTGCCGCAGCACCTCGTTCCCGTCTTCGGCGTCAACGTGGTCGGTACGGTCCGCGTGACGCACGCGTTCCTGCCGCTGCTGCGCGCCGGGCACGACCCACGGGTCGTGATGGTCTCCAGCGGCGCCGGATCGCTGACGATCATCACAGACCCCGAGCGGAAGGAGTCGACCTTCCCCCACTTGATGTACCCGACGTCCAAGGCCGCCCTCAACATGATCACCATCCAGTACGCCAAGGCCATACCGGAGATCCGCTTCAACCTCGCCGACCCCGGATTCACCGCCACCGACCTCAACGGCCACCAGGGCACCCAGACGGTCAGCGAGGGCACCGACGCCATCGTCGAACTGGCGGTCACCTCCCCCGGGCAGACCGGGCAGTACCGCGATCGCGACGGCGCCCTCCCCTGGTGAGGGCGCGCGCGGCCCGGAAGAGCATCACGTTCCGCTGACCTGGATCCCGACCGGTATCGATGGCCCCAACCCCGTTGATGGGAAACCTTGAGGAGAACGACATGAGTGATGTGGTGGTACCGACTTTCTCGATGGCCGAGCGTGATCGCCGATGGGATGTGGCGCGCGCGTTCATGGAGCGCGAGGGCCTCGACGCGCTGCTCGTCTTCGGAGAGCACGAAGACGCCGGCCCGGCGCCGTTCGCCTACGACACGTGGTTCACCAACGCCAGGGCAGGGACGACGGTCGTCTTTCCGCGAGACGGCGACCCGATCTCGCTGTTCCCCATGGAGATGTTCGCGATGGACCACCTCGAGTCCTCGCGCAGGGGGGACATCATGTGGATCGCGCCACAGAACATCCGATCGCGGCGCGACTCCCGCGCGATCGCGGAAACGCTCAACCAACTGGGCCTGGTCAACGGAACTGTCGGCGTCGTCGGCCTGGAGGTCTATCCACCGTGGCACCCCGAAGGCATCGTGCCCTACCGGCTCTGGGACAACATCCTGCGGGAGTTCCCCGGTGTTGAGTTCAAGCCGGTGGCCATGGCCCTGTCCCGGCTCATCATGCCGCTGAGCCCCGAGGAGATCGCCGTCGTACGCCACTCCGCGAGCATCGGCGACGCCATGGCGAAGGCCATGGTCGACGCCGCCGCCGCCGGTGTTTCCGAGAGCGAGGTGTACGCAGCCGGCATGTCCGCGGGATACGCGCGCGGAACGATTCCAGCGGCCATGCATTTCTGGTCGGGCCCCGACCCGCTCGCCTCAGGCCTGCCGCAGTGGGGCTACCGCCCGCAGGCCCCCCGCATCCTGCAGGACGGCGACATCATCTCCGCCGAGGTGTTCTGCAACTTCGGCGGACGCCACACACAGCACCAGGTCACGATCGCCGTAGGTGAGCCGCACGAGGACTTGCTGCGCGCCGCCGACGTCGCTCGCGCGGCGTACGACGCGGGCCTGCGAGCGCTGCGCCCCGGCCGGACGTTCGGCGACGTCGTCGACGCCATGCGCAAGCCGTTGGACGCGGCCGACGGCTGGGAGTTCGGCCCATCGATACACGCGCTGAACCCGGCGATCGCGCTCAGCGGCTTCCCCGCGGACGCCGGCCGTCGAATCGCCGGCGCGGAGGCCTACCCTCCCGAGCCCGACCACCCCACCATCAATGGCGGCATGGAACTCGAACCCGGAATGACCTTCGCCCTCGAGCCCAACTACGTCTTCGGACGACACTTGGCCTACATCGGCGGGACGGTCATCGTCGGCGAAGACCAACCGATCGAGCTCAATCCCTGGACAGCACATATCTTGCGAGCGGCGGGAACGGCTGCTTCCGCACCGAGTCAACCGATGCGGCGGTGAGGCTCCGCTGGCGGTGACTGCCTGGCGCCTGTTCTGCGTACGTTGGTGGAGTTCAGGACCACCTGGTGGATGACGGACGGCCCGGCCATACCGGCGACCATGAACGCGTACCAACTCGCGCTCCCGGCATCCTGGTCCGTCAGCCCCATGGCGGGAGCTCGCGGTTCGTCCACGTACAGGTCCCCGCCCGCGACAACGTAACGAGCGCGAGGTGCGTCGAAGGGGGTGATCCGCATCTGGAAGTCGTCCTCGTACGGGGAATCGCGGGTCAGGAGGCGGCCACTCGCCTCCGCGGAGACGGTGCTCTGCGTGAAGGCGCCGTGGAAGGAGAAGGTGGCGGCGGGGGTCGCGCTGAGCGCCAGGTCGAGGGCGGCGGCGAGCCCGTACAACCCGTCACCGCTGAGCGGTCCTTCGACGCCGACGTGCTCGTCCAGCGTGCGCCCGGCGATGTACTCCGTCGCCAGCCACGGCTGCCGGGCTTCGGCGTCGGCCGCGAGCATCCGTACGCAGCAGGCGCCCTGGACCCGGCGAAGCATCGCCACCTCGCGCCGGAACCGTACCCTGAACTCCTGGTTCGCGGCATGCATGTCGTGGATCAGCTTGACCGCGGCCCTCTGGCCGGCGGAGTCGACGCCCGCGTAGACGATCCCCATGCCGCCGGCCCCGAGCCGTCCGACGATCCGGTACGGCCCCACCTCCGCCGGATCCCCCTGCCGCGGGGCGGAGACACCTGGGGTGCTCGACGGGGCGGGCTCGGTCCACCACGGCGGCGGCGCCGGCCAGTGCGGCTCGGGACCAGCCCAGTCGGCGGGCGGCTCCCATCCCTCCGCGACGGTCCATCCGGGGGGGAGGATTGAAGGTCCAATGGGGATTGGGGCGAGGGGGGATACGCAAGAGGTCGTCCCACTTCGACTCGTTGACATGATCGCGAGAAGAGTATTCCAAAGTGAAGGATCAGCACGCGGCGACTTGCGCGGGTCGCTCCACCGTGCGGTGTGCGCAGCCGTTCCGGTTCCGAGTGGCGCTTCGCCGCCACGTGCCGGCGCACCTCCGCCTCGCACGCGGCCGAGCATGGCTGACCAGCGTCCGGCCGTCGCCGACGACAAACGTCGAGCAGAACAAAAAGTCGCCCCGCTCCGGCCAAAAGGAGGGAGATTTACAAGTGCGCACTCAACCGGCCGGATTTGCGTTGACGGCTGCGGGTATCCTGAGAATTCACGCAGAATGCCTGCACCATTTCTTGCAGGAGGTGAGCGCCATGACGGCAATCAAGAAGTTTCTGACGAAGCGGCGGGCCGCCCGGCTCAGGCCGTACCCGACCTGGACCTGAACAGGGCATGACCGGGAAGATGTCCGCACGCCGACCGCCGGGGCCGCGAAAAGGGGAGATCCCGGGAGCGGCGCCATTCGCGGCTGACAGGACGTCTTTCCTGGTCGCGGGCACGGCGCATTATGGCGATTTGTGGGCGATCCGTCCCCGCGTCTACGTCGTAGCGGGGGTGGAGTTGGCCAGAGAGGTATTTCGCCACACGGGAAACGGATTCGACCTTCTTGAGGGAGCGTTCGCGTCCCCTCCCGTGCAGCGCCGTGCCCGGCGACCGGCCGACGCCGACGACCGCTCCGCCACGGCCCTGGTGCGCGGGTTCCGTCACGCCGCGGTCTGTGAGCAGACCGGCATGCTGGCGGCCGAGGCCGCCGCCCTGGCCGCCACCTGGCCGCCGGACCAGGAGGTTGAGGTCCTCTCCCAGGTCAACGGCGCGGTTTCGCGCATGGGAGCCCGTTACTACTTCGGCCCCGACGCCGCAGCTCTGACGCACGCCGAAGCCGAGCTCGCCCGGCTGCGCACGGAGCTCACCCACAGGTACCTCCATCTACCGTCGTGGATGCCCTCACCATCGCGGACCCGCGTGTACCGCTGTCACAGGCGACTCGCCGGGCGCATTCGTGCCGTCATCGACCGGCGCCTGGACGAGGGCCGCCAGGAGCAGGACCTGCTCGCCGCCGCGATGCACGCGGCACAGGAGGACGACACCCGGCCGGGTGACCGAATCGCCTACGGCCTGGCCACCCTGATGGTGGCCGCCCAGGACATGCCCACACGGGCGTCCGGATGGATCATGATGGAGCTGGCGCGCGAGCCGGAGTGGGCCGACCGCATCGCCGCCGAGGCCATGAGCCTGCCGGAGGACCCGGCCAAGATCGACGCCGGACATCTCGCCCGGCTCCGGCTCACCGACGCGTTCGTCCGCGAGACGCTGCGCCTGCACCCGCCGACCTGGCTGGTCTCCCGCACCATCACGGCACCGGCCGAGCTCGGCGGCTATCAGCTGGTCCCCGGTGACCACCTCCTGCTCTCGCCGTACCTGCTGCACCACGACCGGCGCTACTTCACCGAACCGGACACCTTCCGGCCGGAGCGCTGGCTCAGACGGGAAACGGCCGACCACAACCCTGCCTACCTGCCCTTCGGCGCGGGGCCGCGCATGTGCCGAGGGGCGGCGCTGGCTTCGACCGAGCTGATCCTCATCACCGCGATGATGGCCCGCCACCACCGGCTCCGCGCTCCCGCGACCGCCCCTTACCAGCAGGACGCCGAAGGTGCGCTGACTCCCTCGGGTCTGCGCCTGACATGCCGCCGGCGCGACTGACCACCCAGCCCGGGTGCTCGGAAGGAGACCGGCCGCTCACCCCGCGGCACGACGTCGCCTGCGGGGCCGGACCAGCCTGACCCGGCGGGGCGGTGCGCGCAACGCACCTCCCGCCCGGTGACGGCGCTGGACGACAACGCCGAGCGCTACCCGGTCTTCTCTCCCCTGTGACATCTGCCCCGCCATCCGGCTTCGCGATGGCCTAGCCCGAGCACAGGCTCCCGAAAGGCGGGAAGGTCGCTTCTGCGCGTGGGACTTCAAGTCGGGCAAGCGGGTCAACGACGAGTCGAGGGTCACCGGGATCGGCGGCGCGCGAAATTTCCGCCAGGAAAGCGTTGACCGTCCATATGGATGAAAGTTACTTTCAAGGCGCCGGTCACCTTTGCATGAATTTTTTCGTCCATGCGAGGGGTTGGAGGACAGATGCGTCGTACGACATCACGGACTTCCCCAACGCTCCGACGTACCTCGCGACGTACTCGTGGGAGAAGCCGGCGATGGAGGCCACCGCACGGGTGCTGTTCGGCCAGACCGACCCCAAGGGCAAGCTGCCGGCGACGGCTCCATCCTCTACCCCTACGGACACAGCCTGAGTTACTGAACCCTCCCCCAGGACGGAGCAACACCTGATATGGGCCATTTCTTCTCCCGGCGGGCTCTGCTGTCCACCGCGGCCGTCACCGTGGCCGGGACAGGCGTGGGCATCTCCCCGCTCGACGACCGTCCATCGCGCAGGTTCAGGACCGGCGTCGAGGTCCTGATGGCCGATGACTACGAGCTTGTACGGGGCCAGAAGGTCGGCATCGTGACCAACCCCACCGGCATCCTGCCGGACCTCCGCCACGAGGTCGACGTGATGGCCGCCAGCGACAAGATCGATCTCGTCGCGGTGTTCGGTCCCGAGCACGGGTTCCGCGGCACGGCTCAGGCCGGCGGCTCCGAAGGTTTCTACGAGGACGAGCAGACCGGGCTGCCGGTCTACGACACGTACCTGAAGAGTGGCCAGGCGCTGGCCGACATCTTCACCGGGTCGGGCGTGGACACGATCATGTTCGACATCCAGGACGCGGGCGCCCGCTTCTACACCTACATCTGGACGCTGTTCGACTCCATGCAGGCCGCGGCGCTGGCCGGCAAGCGGTTCGTCGTCCTTGACCGGCCCAATCCGATGACCGGCCGCCGGGCCTACGGGCCCATCATGACGCCGCGGTTCTCCACGTTCATCGGCCGGGAGGCGATCTCCCAGGCACACGGCATGACCGTCGGCGAGCTGGCGAAGCTGTTCAACGCCGAGTTCCTGGACCAGCCGGTGGATCTCACGATCGTGGAGATGCGCGGCTGGAAGCGAGACCAGGCGTACGAGGACACCGGCCTGCCCTGGGTCCTGCCGTCGCCGAACATGCCGACCGTGGAAACCGCGATCGTCTACTCGGGCACCGGCATGTTCGAGGGCACCAACCTGTCGGAGGGACGCGGCACGACCCGGCCCTTCGAGCTCATCGGTGCCCCGTACGCCGACCACCGGTGGGCGGACGCGCTCAACGCGCTGGGCCTGCCCGGCGCCGGGTTCCGGCTGTCTTACTTCACGCCCACGTTCTCCAAGCACGTGAACACGCTGTGCGGCGGGGTGCAGCTGTACGTCACAGACCAGAAGGCATTCGACCCGGTCAAGACGGGCATCGCCATGCTCGTCACGGTGAAACAGCTCTATCCGGACGACTTCGCCTGGCGATACGACACCTCCGACCCGGCGCGGCCGTACTGGATCGACAAGATGACCGGCTCGACCCAGGTCCGGACCGACATCGACGCCGGGAAGGGCCCGGACGAGGTCGAGGCCGGCTGGGCCGGCGCGCTCAAGGAGTTCGCCGAGACGCGCGCGAAGTACCTGATCTACCGCGGAGGTAACTAGTGGTGCGCGCTCTGCCCGTCCTGGTCGCTGTGGCGCTCACCGTGACGACCCCTCTGCCCGCGGCGGCGGCTGTCGCGGGACCGCCGACCGTCACCGCCGCAGACGTGCGGTTCGCCGACAAGAAACTGCGGTACGGCGACGCCCGCAAGGCGGGCCTGGTCTCCGAGTACGTGGATCGGATCGCGCCCGACGCCGCCGGGTTCATGCAGCCGTCGCCGTCGCGGCCGCTCTACCCGGGCGCGGTCGTGATCGCGGGGCGGGACGGCGTGATCGCGACCCACGAGGCGATGGGGAAGGCGGTGCGCTACGCCGACTCCACGCCCACCGAGCTGCCGCCGGACCAGCAGATCGAGATGCGCAAGGACACGATCTTCGACATGGCGTCGGTGTCCAAGCTGTTCACCTCGATCGTGGCCGTGCGGCAGATCGAGCAGGGCCGGATCGCGCTCGACAACCCGGTGACCGCGTACATCCCGGAGTTCGCCGCGAACGGCAAAGGTGGGATCACGGTCCGGGACCTGCTGACCCACACGTCGGGGCTGCCGGCGTGGATACCGCTGTACACCTCCCCGACCGTTGAGGAACGGTACGCCGCGGTCTGGAACGTCGCACCGACGAACCCGCCGGACACGATCTACCGATACTCCGACCTCAACCTGATCACGCTCGGGGTGATCGTGGAGCGGGTGACCGGCAGGCGGCTCGACGCGGTCGTCGCGGAGGACCTGACCGGGCCGCTCGGGATGCGCGACACCGGCTACAACCCCGACCCGGCACTCAAACCGCGGATCGCCGCCACCGAGTACCAAACCACCACGGAGCCCGACCGCGGCATGATCTGGGGCCAGGTGCACGACGAGAACGCCTGGGCACTCGGCGGGGTCGCGGGCCACGCCGGGGTCTTCTCCACGGCGTACGACATGGCGATCCTGGCCCAGACGCTGCTCAACGGCGGTCACCACGGCCGGGCGCGCATCCTGTCGGAGGACTCGGTGCGGCTGCTGCTGACGAACTTCAACACCGCCTTCCCCGGCAACTCGCACGGCCTCGGCTTCGAACTCGACCAGATGTGGTACATGGAAGGGCTCTCCTCGCCGGTGACCGGCGGGCACACCGGCTACACCGGGACGTCGTTCGTCATCGACCCGCTGTCCGGCTCGTTCGTGATCCTGCTGACCAACCGGGTGCACCCCAGCCGGGACTGGGGCTCCAACAACCCGGCCCGCCGGGCGGTCGCCCGCGACCTGGCGATGGCCATTCCGGTACGGCCGGCCCAGGGACGGGACGCGTGGTTCTCCGAAGTCGGGGACGACCGGACGGCGACGCTCACGCTGCCGGTCGGCGCGCCGCGGGGCGGGCGGCTCTCCTTCGCCCTGTGGTACGACACGGAGGCGGACTCCGACATCGGGTCCCTCGAGGCCAGCGCCGACGGCGGCGCCACCTGGAACCCCTTGCCGATGGAGCTGAGCGCCGGTCCGCACCGCTGGTCGTCGGACGGCACGTTCTCGGGTTTCCAGGGCCGCCAGTGGCTGCGTGCGGAGGCACACCTTCCTGCCGGGACCACCGGGCTGCGGTGGCGCTACGTGAGCGACCCGCTCTACCAGGGCCGCGGCGTGTACGTGGACAAGGTGCGGATCAGCGGTCCTGGGCTTCACTTCGAGGACCAGAACCCGCACGACGCCGCCCTGTTCGTCGCCGACGGCTGGACCCGATCCACCCATTGAGCCGGCCCGGGGTAGGGTGGCTGGCCATGCGATCCGCGGCTCCCGACGGTCCTGCCATCGACCCCGCCCTGCTCATCACCGATCCGCATGCCGCCTACGACCGGCTGCGGGACGCCGGGCCCGTACACCGGATCCAGGGTCCCGTCGGCTCGCCCGCCTGGCTGTTCACCCACCACGACGACGTCCGCCGGTTGCTGGCCGACCCGCGACTGTCCCTGGACAAGCGCAACGCGAGTCCCGGGAACTATCGCGGGTTCGCCCTCCCGCCGGCGCTGGACGCGAACCTGCTCAACATGGACCCGCCCGACCACACCCGGCTGCGCCGCCTGGTCACGAAGGCGTTCACCGCCCGGCGTAGCTGCTCCCCGAGCCGGGATCAAGGCTGGTACGGCGGGGCGACGCCCCAGCCCCAGCGCGGCACCGGCGCCTCGGTGGGCGGGGTGGCGCCGGGCGCGGAGTTCTGCACCGCGAGGCGGGTGCCCCACTCGATGTAGCTCGCGAAAGCGGCCCGGAACTCGGGGTCGCCGGGCAGCCCCACCTCGTCGGCGGCGTCCATCAGCAGGCTCACCCACCGGCGCCGCTGCTCCTCCCTGATGTGCTTGCCGACGTGCTGGGCGAGCATGTGCGGGTATCCGCCTCGCTCGCGGGTGTAGCGGTCGGGCCCGCCGAACACCTCGCTCAGCCACATGGCCACGAACCCGGGGTGCCGCGCGTTCATGTGGGCGAAGATCGGGGCGAGCAGGTCGTCCTTGAGCACGTGGCCGTAGAACACCTCGGTGAGCCGCTCGAACGCCTCGGCTCCGCCCGCCCACTCGTAGAGCGTGGTCTCGGTCTTGGCGATCACCTGCTCGTAGTGGCGCATCTCCTCAATGTTCGCGACATACGGCTTGATCTCGGCGAAGAACTCCCGGAACCTCTCACTGTTCCTGAACCCCTCCGTGTGATCCCGCGCCGACGTCCACTCGATGCGCAGGATGTAGCACTCCGGCTCGTCGGTGCTCCTCGACAGCTCGAAGTCCAGACATTCCGGCGCGGCGCCGAGCGGTACCACGGCCCGCCGGTACGCGTCCTCGAACTGCTGTGTGTCGGGCACTCGGTAGCGTATGTACTCGATGATCATCATCGCCTCCGTAATGATGTAATCATCAGTGTCTTGATCACGGCAACTTCTCGCGAAAACCACGCTCGTCGACAACATCACAAGCCACGCATCAGGCCGTGTACTGATACGTCGGGTAGGTCAGATAACCCGCGTCACCGCCCTGGTAGTACGTGGCCTCCTCGACGGGAGCGATCGGGAGTCCGTTACGCAGTCGTTCGACCAGGTCGGGGTTGGCGAGGAAAGCGCGTCCGAAGCTGATGAGGTCGGCCCCCAGCCCGAGCCAGTGATCGGCGTCGGCCCGCCCGGTCTGCTTGGGTCCCATCCCAGGCACCGGGTTCATGATGAGGGTGCGGGGCCATGCGCGGCGCAGGCCGGCCAGCGTCTCTTCGTCGGTGGTGGCTTCGAGATGGACGTAGGCCACCCCCAGGCGGGCCAGTTCGGTCAGCAGCGCGGTGTAGAGCTCGGGAACATCGCTCTCCTCCACGCCCCAGAACGTCCCGCCCGGGGAGAGGCGGATGCCGGTCCTGGGCCCGCCGACGGCCTCGACGGTTGCGGATACCGCCTCCACGGCGAAACGGATCCGATTGCTCACCGAACCTCCGTAGAGGTCCGTGCGCAGGTTGGCGTTGGAAGAGAGGAACTGCGAGATCAGGTAACCATTGGCACCGTGCAGTTCCACGCCGTCGAAGCCGGCGTCGATGGCACGGCGGGCGGCATGGGCGTATGCCTGGGCGTGCTCAGGCACTTCGGCGGTGTCCAGGGCACGCGGGGTCGGCGCGGGCTTGGGTCCGGTCGGGGTGAACACCTCGCCGACGGCGGGGACGGCAGAAGGCCCGATCGGCCGCATACCGGTGGTGTCGGGGTGCGAGACCCGTCCGCCGTGCATGAGCTGGGCGAAGATCCGGCCGCCGTTGGCGTGCACGGCATCGGTCACCGGGCGCCACGCGGTGACGTGCTCATCGGTATGCAGTCCCGGCGTACCCGGATTGGACTGTCCGATCAAGCTCGGCTGCACGCCCTCGGTCACGATCAGCCCGGCCGTCGCTCGCTGGGCGTAGTACGTCGCCATCGACGGCGTCGCCAGACCGCCGGCGGCGGCCCGGACCCGCGTCATCGGGGCCATCACCACCCGGTTGGGCAGCGTCAGGTCGCCGAGCTGATAGCCATTGAAAAGGGTCATCACGCAAGGACTCCTCGTTCCGTGGTGCCCGGATCTCGGGCACGACGGTTAGGCTAGAACCTCACATCCATGTCAGAGGCAAGATGTGTGCCGCAGATCACAGCCAGGAGGACGATGTGCGCATAGGGGAGCTCGCGTCTCGGACCGGAGTCAGCGTCCGGTCCCTGCGCTATTACGAAGAGCAGGGACTGCTCACCAGCATCCGCAGCTCCAGCGGGCAGCGGCATTACACGGACGACGAGGTCGGACGGGTCATGTTCATCCAACGGCTGTACGCCGCAGGTCTGTCCAGCCGCACCATCGTCGAACTGCTGCCTTGCGTCGACAAGCCCAGCACGGAGAATTCCGACGCCGCGCTGGAGCGGATGGCGCAGGAGCGCGACCGGCTCTCCGAGCACATCACCGACCTCATACGCACGCGGGACGCACTCGATGGGCTGATGGCCACGAATCGAGCACATCGAGCGAGTCTGCGGACACCAGTGGCCGGCTGAACGGGCCCAGCCTTCGCCGATGGATCGCTGCGGGGTGGCACGACGGAGAAGCGGCGGACTCTCTGTCAGATCACGCATACGTCCTCGTGCAGGTTCTGGAGCTCGGCGGCGCTCTCTACCATGCGCCGGTAGTCGGGGCACTGGGTGAAGTCGTCCGCGGTGCACTCCATGAGGTGCTCGATCAGCCTCTTGGAGGCCGATATCTCCGCAAGCCGCCGTTCCAGTTCCGTGTGCTGCTGCCGCAGGAGTGCCCGGCGCTCGGACTGGCCGGCGGCGTCGAGCACCTCGCGGATCTGCTCCAGGCTCATCCCTCCTGCCTTGGCGCGGATGATGGTCATGACCCGGATGACGTGGTCGCGGGTGTAGCGACGGCGGCCGTTGACCCTGGCGGCCGGGGTCAGCAGACCCATCGACTCCCAGTGGCGCAGCACGTGCGGCGCGAGATCGAACCGCTCGGCGAGTTCCCCGATACGCATCGAGTCGCTTGACTTCATGTTGACATTAACTTGCAGACTTGCCCCCATGTCAAGCATCGACAGTGGTCAGTGCGCATTTGTACGTGTTGGTGCAGGAGGGTTCCCGACAGTCTCTTCGGTGTCAGCTTCCGGCCGTGACCCGACGGCCCCTCCGCCAGCACACCCCAAGAGGTTCACCATGAACAAGCGCGTCCTCGCCCTTCCCGGTACCGTCCTCGCCGCCGGCCTGCTCGCCGGCGCCCTCGCGCCCGGTGCCGCCCAGGCGGACGCCTCGCCGTACTCCGCCCCCGTCTACTTCGCGGCCAAGCTCGTCGGCAAGAACGAGGTGCCCGTCAAGGGCGGCCCCAAGGTGGGCGACAAGGACGGCAGCGCCTTCGCGGTCTTCGTCATCGACCGCGACGAGGTGTCGTACGCGATCCGCTGGGACCGCACGGCCACGCCGTCGATGTTCCACATCCACCAGGGCAAGAAGGGCAGGAACGGGGACGTCAAGATCGGCTTCTTCATGGACGGCCTGCCGAAGGGCACCAGCGCCGTGTCCGGCACCGTGCAGGTCACCGACAAGGACCTGCTGGCCGGCATCAAGAACAAGCCGGCCAACTGGTACGCCAACCTGCACACCGGCGAGTTCCCCGGCGGCGCGGTGCGGGCGCAGCTGTACCGGATCCGGCCGGTGAACCTGGCCTCGGTGCTCGCGATCGGCAACGGCAGCCGGTTCCATGTGAAGGCCGACGGCAAGCAGGAGGTTCCGGCTCCGGGCCAGAAGGTCGGTGACAAGAACGGCTTCGCCGAGTGGCTGTTCGACGTCAAGGGCGGCAAGATCGAGTATGCGACGCTGTTCCACGGCATCGCCGCGCCGACCCTGGCCCACATCCACAGCGGCGCCAAGGGCAAGAACGGCCCGGTGGCCGTGGACCTGTTCGCCGACGCCAACGGCCTGCCCAAGGGCGTCAACGGCCTGGCCGGCACCGCGCCGATCAAGAAGGACACCGCCAAGGGCATCTCGAAGAACCCGAAGAACTGGTACGCCAACCTGCACACCGGCCAGTTCCCCGGCGGCGCGGTCCGCGGCCAGCTCTACTCCGCCGGCGGCGCCTGGTAGCCCGACAGCACGAAAACGGCCCTTCGGCTGTCACGGCACAGGACGCCGGTGGTCGCGCATCGCCAGGTCCACGGAACGCCGGGCCGCCTCGGGGTCGTCGCCGTAACCGATGAACAGGCGCTGCGACATGTCCGCGAAGTGGAGCGGGACGTGCTCGGCGGGCAGCAGCCCGGCGATGGCGAGGCTCACCATGCCGTGTCTCATGGTCCACAATTGGACGGCCCACCCCAGCGACGTCATCGGCTCGCCCTGATGGAACCGCCCGGCCTCGACACATCGGCGGACCGTGTCGACCAGCCGCTGGAAGGTGTCGTCCCCGACGCCTGGCCCCTCCTGGCGTTCGAGGAACATCGCCCGGTAGAGATGCGGGTTGGCCAGCCCGTTGGCGAGGTAGGCGGCGCCGCCGGCGGCGAGGTTGGCCACCGGGTCCGCCAGGTCGGGAGTGGCGTCGAGGCGCGCGACGAGCCGGGCGAAGCCCTCTCTGCGTACCGCGTGCCACACCTCGTCCATGCCGCCGAAGTAGGTGTAGACGGCCATCGTGGACGTGCCTGCCTCATTGGCGAGGCGCCGGGTGGTCAGGGCCTTCGGGCCTTCTTCGGCGAGGACACGCGCGGCGGCCTCGATGAGTCCGGTGCGGACGGCAGGGTCGGGAGGCTTGGGGCTCATGGTTGACATTATGCCATAACGTTGTTACACAACAATGTTATACAACCTGAATCGGCCGGCGTGCTCTCAGCGGGCCGACCACCTGAGAGGACGAGCATGCCTCCGAAGAACGCCTCCGCCCCGGTCACCGAGGAGGTGACCGCGTACGACCTCCCGGTCAGCGGCACCCTTCCCGCCGGGCTGAACGGACGCTACCTACGCAACGGGCCGAACGCGCTGGGACTCGACGATCCCGGCGCGAGCTCCCTCTTCCTCGGCACCGGAATGGTGCACGGAGTCCGCCTGCGGGACGGGCGAGCCGAGTGGTACCGCAACCGCTGGGTGCGCTCGGCCATGGTGTCCCAGGCACTCGGTGAGCAGCCGCGGCCAGGGCCGGTCTTCGAGGGGATGGACTTCGCGTCCAACACCCATGTGATCGGCCACGCCGGCCGGACGTTGGCGCTGGTGGAGTCGGGGCCCCGGCCGTACGAGCTCACCGACGATCTGGAGACGGTCGGCCCATTCGACTTCGGCGGCACGCTGCCGACGGGCTACGCGGCGCACACCAAGCTCGACCCGCGCACGGGAGAACTGCACGCGATCACGTACCGCTGGGGGCGGCCTGACGTGGTCGAGCACGTCGTCGTCGGTGCGGACGGCCAGGTGTCCTCGGTGCGAGAGGTGCCGGTGACCGGCGGGCCGATGATGCACGACTTCGCGCTCACCGAGAAGTACGTGATCCTCTACGACCTGCCGGTCATCGCGATCACGGACGCCGCCGCGGGCGGGGCGACGGTCCCGTACGCGTGGGACGAGGCACACGGGGCGCGCCTCGGGCTGCTGCCGCGCGACGGCTCCGGGGTTCGCTGGCTGGACATCGAGCCCTGCTGGATCTACCACACCCTCAACGCGTACGACGACGGCGACCGCGTCGTGATCGACGTGGTCCGTTATCCCCAGGCGTTCGACATGGCCAGGTTCGAGGGGACCGACACCCCCACGCTCGACCGGTTCACCGTGGACGTCACCGGCGGCAAGGTCGCCGAACAGCGGCTGCACGACCGTGCCCAGGAGTTCCCGCGGGTGGACGAGCGCGTGGTGAGCGCGCCGCACCGCTACGGTTACACCGCCGTGAGCGGGACCGTGCCTCCCGACGTCGAGGACCCTCAGGACCTGGACGACGACGCCTTCGGCAACGTGCTGCTCAAGCACGATCTCGTGCGTGGCGCCGTGGAGACGCACAAATTCGGCCGTGACGCCGCGGTCGGCGAGGCGGTGTTCGTGCCGTCGGCGGCCGGCGCGGCGGAGGACGACGGGTATGTGATGGCCTTCGTGCACGACCCGGACCGGGGCGCGAGCGACCTGGTGATCCTGGCCGCCCAGGACTTCACCGGCACCCCGATCGCCACCGTCCACCTGCCGGTACGGGTGCCGCTGGGCTTCCACGGCAGCTGGATCCCCAGTACGGACCTGTCATGATCGGCTCCCCTCCCACCGACTCCCCCGCCGGGCAGGGAAAACGGCGGATGCCCACGGCGTGGGAGCAGACGGGTGGTCTGGCCGGGCTGTTCTACTCCTCCTTCCCGGTCATGGTGTTCGTCGGCGGCAACGCGATGTTCGGACTGCAGGCAGGCATCTGGAGCGCGGTGGGCACCGCGATCGCGTTCATCCTGCTGCGGGTGGTCCGTAAGGAGCCGCTGGGGCCTGCCTTGTCCGGCTTCATCGGCATCGCCATCTCCTCGTTCATCGCCTACCGCTCAGGTTCGGCGAGCGGATTCTTCCTGTTCGGCATCTGGTTCAGCCTGGCCTGCTTCGCCGTACTGGTGTTCTCGATCCTGATTCGCAGGCCGCTCGCAGGAGTGGCCTGGAGCGTGCTGAACCGTGTGCCGTTGGAGTGGACGAAGGACAGGCCGTCCCGCTTCGGCTACGACGTGGCCACGGCCGTGCTCGCCGCGGTGTTCGCCGCGAGGTACGTGGTGCAGCGCTGGCTGTACGAGGAGGACTACACCGGCTGGCTGGCGGTCGCGAAGATCACCATGGGCTATCCGCTGCTGGCACTCGCCCTGCTCACCACGGTATGGGCGGTACGCCGTTCCGACCGCCGCCTCAAGCGGCTGAAGGAGACGGCCGAATAGGTCCGCGCTTCATGCCATGCCCGCTTCATGCCATGCCCGCTTCATGCCATGCCCGCTTCATGCCATGCCCGCTTCATGCCATGCCCGCTTCATGCCATGCCCGCTTCATGACACCCGATGAGGCTCGGCAGCCTGCTCGCGGAACAGCAGGCCATGTCCTGGAGCATCGGACCGTGCTTCGGCCAGCCCGCCCGTGGGATCGGCGGCGCCGTCGAACATCCCGGCCTCGATGCGCTGGTGATCGTGGAACCACTCGATGTGCCGCAGGTTGACGGTGGCGGCGGCGGCCGGCAGGTGAAGGTTGGGGGCGCAGTGCGCCGACACCGGGAGGTTGTGGCCGGCGGCCACGGCGGAGGCGGCGAACCATCCTGTGTATCCGCCGCAGCGGGTCGCGTCGATCTGCAGGCAGTCGACGGACCGGGCCTGGCACATGCGGGTGAAGTACGACAGGTCGCAACCGTACTCTCCGGCCGCCACGTCAGCCTCGACGCTTTCCCGTACCAGACGCAGCCCGTGCAGATCGTCCGAGGAGACCGGCTCCTCGAACCAGGTCACCCCGTGCTCGCGCATGCACTGCGCCTGGCGGATCGCCTGCTTGGCGGTGTTGCCGCCGTTGGCGTCGACGTACAGCTCGACCTGGTCACCGATCACGCGGCGGGCCAGCGCGACCCGGCGCAGGTCACGTTCGGGCGCGCTTCCCGAGGACTCACCGATCTTGATCTTGACCCGGGGAATCCGCTGTTCGTGCACCCAGTGCTCGAGTTGGGCAGTGGTAGCGGAGTCGTCGTAGGTGGTGAAACCGCCCGAGCCGTACACCGGCACCCGCCTGCGGGCCCGGCCGAACAGGTGGGTCAGCGGCACGCCGAGCAGGCGCGCCTTGAGGTCCCACAGCGCCACGTCGAGAGCCGAGATGGCGTAACCGGCCACACCAGGGCGTCCGGCATTGCGCACCCTACGATTCAGCGCGGCGAACAGGGCTGGAATGTCCATCGCGTCGGCTCCGGCGAGCGTGCCGGCGAGATCCTCGTCGATGAAGGATGCCGCCGCGGCGGGCGCGTACGTCCAGCCGGTGCCCGTCGTTCCGGCCGCCGTGACGGTGGCCACCACCATCGTGGTCGCATTCCAGGCGAGCGTGCCGTCACCTTCTGGCTGGTCGGTCGGAAAGCGGTAGGCCACAGCCGCAGCGTGATCGATTGTGCTCATGGCGCCCCACCCTCACGAATGGACCTTTCGCTACCCATGCCCTCGTGGACGAGAGCCATGTGAAAAGGCCACGCGCTCAGTCGAGTGTGGCTATCGCGGCCCGTAGTTCGTCGAGCGTCCGGCGGGCGAGGTCAGCGAGCGTCCGCTGTTCGGCCGGATCGGACCAGAGGTCGAAGGCGTCGTCGAAGGCGCGGACGCCGAGTTCGGCGGCGGGGCGTGCGGTCGGATCCGGCACGCCGCGCTCGCGGAGTGCGTCGGTCATGGCTCCTGCGAGGCAGGTGTGCTTGAACGCGGCGCGCTCCTGCAGTTCGCTGTTGCCGGCGATGACGGTGAGGAGCCGGCCGCGTGGTAGGAGCCCGGTTAAGCTGTAGTCCAATATCCGATCTGGCCATAGGTGGATGTCGTGGCTGTTGCCTTTACCGACGAGGAGCGGGCGCGCATCACCGCCGGCTTGCTCGATGCCGCCGAGCGGCTGTATGCCTCCCAAGGGCTGAAGAAGACCTCGCTGGAGGAACTGGTGGCGCCGGCCGGAATCTCAAAAGCGAGCTTCTACGCCTTCTTCGACTCCAAAGAGACGCTCTACAAGGAGGTCATGATCCGCAGGGCCCCTCTCATCGCGCGGCAACACGGCACGGTGTTCCGGCGCCCGCCGAGCGTGGAGTCCCTCGCGGAGGTGATGCGGCGGGTGACGACCGTGCTGACCACCGACCCGTTCTACCGGCGGCTGTTCACCCACCCCGACGAACTCCAGGCGGTGGCCCGGCGGATCGGCGCGGAGGAGATCGCCCACGTCACGCCGTACGTCATCACACCGCTGCTGGAGTACATCGCCAAAGGGCAGGCCGACGGCGTGATCACCAGCGAGGTCGAGCCCGAAGTCGTGATGGGCGTGATGCGCACCATCGGGCTGATCGTCATGAACCGGCACCTGTACGGCGACACCTACGACGACGTACTCGACGCGACGATCAACGCCCTCGCCCGCGGCCTGACCACATCGAACGAGGACTGATTCCGGGCCCCGATCCGCAGATGCCGTCCGCCCGACCGGATGAGGTTGGACGCCCCATGCGGCCACGCACGGGAATCGACCCCCGCCCGGACAGTCCGGATGTCGAGGCCACACTCCTTGGCTACGCGAGGAGGCATGGTTGACGCTGACTGCAGAGAAGACCTTCAGCACCGCCCCAACCCCGTCGAGCGTGTAATACGGGCGGGCGGCGTCGGCCTCTTCCCGTTGTAAGCGCAACCGCTCCACCGCCTCGACAACCAGCCCCAAGATAGCGAAGATCGTAGAACGTCAGAGCCACGAAGACGACGTTAGCCATCCCGCTCTCTGCTTCCGCTTGACGTGCCAGGGGGCCGGACAACGGTGCTCCGTGTGTGTCAACCGCGTGTGCCTCCTCGCCGATTCACACAACCCGTCGGCGCTACTCTGCTCACGACTCCTGGCAGGATCGTGAGCAGATTCCGGTCTCCTTCGGCGTCGCGCTACGGGTCGGCGAGGTCAGGCGTGCAGGTCTCGGTGCCGGAAGGCCCGGACGGCGATGGCCATCAGCGCGAGCGCGACCACTGTCAGGGCGGTGAGGGTGAGCGGCCCGATGGCGGCCTCGGGATAGTCGGGGCTCAGCTCGACCAGGGAGAGGTCGAGCAGCCAGCCGGGCAGGCCCAGCGCCCGCCCGAAGAGCGAGGCGAAGAAGGCGTACGCCACCACTGCCCAGACCAGCCTCGACGCCCGGGGCGCCAGGCCGTACAGCAGGAAGGCGATGCCTGTCAGCAACGTGATCGCCGGCAGGTGGACGAGTGCACCTGCGACGAGCCGCGGCACGTGCGACACCTGCCCGGTGGCGGCCCCGTAGGCGAGACCGGCTCCCAGGCCAGCCAGCAGCAGCACCACAGCGCTGCCGGTCACTGCGGTCGCGAGCTGGGCGCCCGCCCACCGCCGGCGGGAGATCGCCGCGGCGAGCACGGCGTCCGCGCGGCCCGAACCTTCCTCGGCGCGCGCCCGTGACACGCTCACGATCGCGTACACGCAGGTAAGCAGGGCCATCAGCCGCAGGTAATAGACGAACACGTGGTCGGCGAACCGCTCGGCGCCGCCGCCGCCGAACAGCTGCCGGTAGACGTCGGTCTGGACCGTCTGAGCGGCGTCCAGCGCGCTCACCAGACCGCCGCCGAACAGGCCGAGGATGAGTAGCCCGGCTCCCCAGGCGGCCAGCGTGCCGCCCTGCAGCCGCACGGCCAGGGCGAACGGGCCGCGCAGCCGGCCGGAGGCCGCGGCACGCCCGCGCCTGGGCCGCACCGACCCCGCACCGAGGTCCCGCCTGGCGCCCAGGAGGAAAGCGGCGGCGACGCCGACCGCGATGAGCGCCAGCAGGAGCAGCAGCGGCCACCACCGCTCACCCGCGAACGGCCGCATCGCCTGCGCCCACCCGATCGGGGAGACCCATGACAGTGCGCCGCCCGAGACGTCGCCGATGCCCCGCAGAGCGAAGGACAACCCGAGCACACCGGCGAGCGTGATGCCGGAGGCCGCCCTGCCATACTGGGTGAGCTGGCCGACCACCCCCGCCACCACGGCGAAGACCAGGCCGACCGCGGCGACGCTTGCCCCGAAGGCCATCGATCCCGCCTCCGGCAGTCCCATCCCGGCCAGTCCGACGGCCAGCACCAGTCCAAGCGTCACGTTCGCGGCGGCCACAGCCGCCAGGGCGGCGGTCAGCGGGGCGTGCCGGCCGACCACGGCCGCGCGCACGAGCTCCAGGCGCCCGTTCTCCTCCTCCGCCCGGGTGTGCCGTACGGTGAGCAGCACGCTCATCAAGGCGGCCAGGATGAAGACCGACGAGCTGTCGTTGGCCACCAACGGGCCCAGGTTGCCGACCGTCGCGTCCGCCAGCCCGTGTCCGGGGCCGGTCGCCGCGAGCACCGCCGGGTTGCCCAGCACCGCCGCCACCCGGTCGGCCAGCGCCTCTTCAGTGGTGAACAGGTCGCGGTAGCTGCTGGCGTTGCCCAGCACGACCCCGCAGGCCACAGCGATCCACAGCGGGACGCGCACGCGGTTCTGGCGCAGGATGGACCAGGTCAGCGTGCCGAGCCCGGCCAGGGCGGTCGCGCTCATCGTCCGGCTCCGGCGCTGGAGGGCTCCTGGTCGTAGTGGCGCAGGAACAGCTGCTCCAGAGTGGGCGGCCGGCTGACGAGGCCGCGCAGGCCGAAGCCGGTGACGTGCCGCATCACGGTGTCCAGATGCTCCGCGTCGACGTCGAAAGTCGCGTGCGCGCCCTCGACGTGGGCGTCGTGGACGCCCGGTAGCGCCCCGAGCCCGGTGAGCGGCTGAGCGGTCTCGGCCTCGATCGTGGTCCGGGTGAGGTGCCGCAGGTCGGCGAGCGTGCCGCTCTCCACCGTACGGCCGCGCCGGACAATGGTGACCCGGTCGCACAACGCCTCCACCTGGCCCAGGATGTGGCTGGACAGTAAGACGGTGCGCCCCTCCTCCTTCGCCTCGCATACGCAGTCCTGGAACACCGCCTCCATCAGCGGATCCAGCCCCGAGGTCGGCTCGTCCATGATGAGCAGCTCGGCGTCCGAGGCCAGCGCGGAGACCAGGGCGACCTTCTGGCGATTGCCCTTGGAATAGGTGCGGGCCTTCTTGGTGGGGTCGAGGTCGAAGCGGTCGATCAGGCTCTCGCGACGGCGCGCGTCGAGTCCGCCGCGCAGCCGGCCGAGCAGGTCGATCGCCTCCCCGCCGGTGAGCGTGGGCCACAGGGTGACATCGCCCGGCACGTACGCGATCCGCCGGTGCAGCTCCACGGCATCCCGCCACGGGTTGCCCCCCAGTAGCTCCGCGCTGCCCGCGTCGGCGCGGAGCAGGCCGAACAGGATGCGGATGGTGGTCGTCTTGCCGGCGCCGTTGGGGCCGAGGAAGCCGTGCACCTCACCGGCGCGCACCGTGAGGTCGAGGCCGTCCAGGGCACGGGTGGCGCCGTAGTTCTTGACCAGGCCGGACAGTACGACCGGATCAGTCGTCTGCCTGGGGGCGCTGGGCGCGCCGGTCCTGGCGGTACTTCTCCCACTCTGTGATGAGTTGTGCACCGAGCTTCTCCTCCATGAAGGTGTAGAGGTCCAGGAACTCCTCCAGCCGCTCCCGCCTGGCCGCGTCGTCCCCGACGGCTTCCAGGCCGAGCTCGGCGATCTGACGGCCCAGGGTGAGCATCTTGGCGCGGCCCTCGATCATGCGTGACGCGTCGCCGCCCCCCTTGAGCTGGTAGTAGTGCTCGCGCGTGCTGGGGATGGGGGCACGCTCCACGAACTGGAGCTGCTCCAGCTGCCGGATCATCGGGCTCACCGCCGCCTTGCTCAGCTCGACGACGTTCGCCAGCTGGGTCAGGGACTGGTGCGGCGGGTCGCAGATCTGCAGCCAGCCGTGCAGGCGGCCGGCGGTGCGCGAGACGCCCGTCGTCGCCTCGAAGAACAAGGCGTAGCGCTCGACGAAGTCACGTTCTTTGGGTGTCGCCAACGTCCATCTCCATACGGATCTTTCGGAGCTTTCTTAACGATCCTACAGTAGCCTTCGCCTAGGCTGAAAGAGCTCATGCGGCACCCCTACAGCAACGGAGCGGTGGCTTGATCGTCACTTCACATGCGGCCGCATACGGCGGTTCCGGGGCCACGGTGCGGTTCGCCTTGCGCCTTGCGAGGATCAAGCCGCCCGGGAGAGCTCCTGATCTTGAGGGGGAACGTCGCCTCCGCAGTGTCGAAGCCTTGGCGGCGCAGCAGATTTCGCCGTCGAGAAACCATCTCGGGCCGTTACACATGCGTCTTGAAGCGGTACACCTTGTTTTCGCGCACGGTCAGCTCGGGATACGCCGTGGGGGCTTCCACGAAATAGCCGGTGCGGGCCCAGGCCGAACGGTCACCGGCGGAGACGGCCGCGCCGAGGACGTGTACGGATCCGCGGGTGGGTGCGATCATGCCGAGCAGCATGCGGATGAGGGTCGTCTTGCCGGCGCCGTTGAGGCCGAGCAGGGCGTAGATCTGTCCTGCCTGCAGCTGCAGGCTCACATGGTCGACCGCGGTCACCTCGCGGTAGCGCTTGACGACGCCTTCGACCTCTATGACCGGCGCCGCTCCACTGTGCCCGATCTTGACGTTTCTTGATAGGTTCTTCACTGGTGCGCCGGGAAGCCTGGTCGGCAGTCGTTGTCGTCAACCTGAAAGGCCTCCTGTATGCGTGCACGCGACCTGCTCTCCGCGTTCCCCACGCTCTCCTTAGACACTCCTGTGATCGAGGCCGCCCGGCTGCTGGCCGAGCAGGATCTTCCCGGGCTGATCGTCGTCGACGATCGCGGGCTGCCGTTCAGCATCCTGCCCGGTACGCAGGTGCTGCGGCTGGCCGTGCCCGGATACTGCCAGGACGATCCCGCGCTGGCCCGGGTGATCGACGAGCAGCACGCCGACCGTTTCCTGGACGCACTGGCAGGCCGTACGGTGCGTGAGGCGCTGCCGCCCGAACCGCGTGAGCTGCCGGTCGCCGATCCGGGCGCGACCGTGCTGGAGCTGGCCGCGATGATGGCCCGTACGCACAGCCCGCTGGTCGCGATCGTGGACGAGGACCGCCTGCTGGGGGCCGTCACTTTGCAGGCGCTGCTGGACCGGGTGACGGGCCTGTGAGCTTCGTCGCCTGGGTGGCCACAGCTGTCTTCGTGTGCGCCTATGTGCTGATCGCCACCGAGAAGATCCACCGGGTGGCGGCCGCGCTGGGCGGTGCGGGGATCATGCTGCTGATCCACGCGACCGACGCCGAGACCGCATTCTTCGACGAGCACACCGGGATCGACTGGAACGTCATCTTCCTGCTGCTCGGCATGATGGTCATCGTCGGCGTGCTCAAGCAGACCGGCGTGTTCGAGTACCTGGCGATCTGGGCGGCCAAACGCGCCAAGGGCCGGCCGTACCAGCTGATGGTGCTGCTCGTGGTCATCACGGCGATCGCCTCAGCGCTGCTGGACAACGTCACCACGGTGCTGCTCATCGCGCCGGTGACGTTCCTGGTGTGCGAGCGGCTGGCGCTGCCGGTAATTCCCTATCTCATCGCCGAGGTGCTGGCCTCCAACATCGGCGGCGCCGCCACCTTGGTGGGCGACCCACCGAACATCATCATCGCCAGCCGGGCCGACCTGAGCTTCAACGACTTCCTGGTCCACATGGCGCCCCTGGTCGTCGTGCTGCTGGCCGTCTTCATCCTGCTGTGCCGGGTCCTGTTCCGCGACGCGTTCCGCTACGATCCGGACCGGGCCGCGGAGATCATGAGCCTGAACGAGCGCGAGGCCATCAAGGACCGGCGGCTGCTCACGCAGAGCCTGGTGGTGCTGGCCGTGGTGATGGCGGCGTTCGTGCTGCACCCGGTGCTGCACTACGAGCCGTCGGTGGTGGCGATCTTGGGGGCGGGCATCCTCGTGGCCGCCACCAAGGTGACCACCCAGGAGGCGATCAGCGAGGTCGAATGGCCCACACTGACGTTCTTCGCCGGCCTTTTCGTCATGGTCGGCGCGCTGGTGCACACCGGCGTCATCGGCCAGTTGTCCCAGGCCGCGGTCAGCGCCACCGCGGGCCAGCCCGAACTGACGGCGCTGGGCCTGCTCGGCGGTTCGGCCGTGGTGTCGGCGATCGTGGACAACATCCCCTACGTGGCCACGATGAGCCCGATCGTGGAACAACTCGTCCACGCCGACGGCGGCACCGGCGGGGGGCCGCACGTGCTGTGGTGGGCGCTGGCGTTCGGCGCCGATCTGGGCGGCAACGCCACGGCCGTGGGCGCCGCGGCCAACGTGGTCGTCCTGGGCATCGCTGCCCGCAACGGCCATCCGATCAGTTTCTGGCAGTTCACCAAGTACGGCTTGATCGTCACCGTGGTGACCATCGTGCTGTGCGTTCCGTATCTGTGGCTGCGCTACCTGGTATGAGAGAGCGGCCGGGATCGACGGGGCGATCGTGCTCGGCCACTCCCTGGAGGCGCGATCGCCCCGGCCGGCGGCGAACTCGCGGCGGCCGTCGGTGAAGGTGGCCGTGAGGGCGTCGAGGCCGCGGCGACCGCCTGCAGCGGCGTGGCTGGGCCGGGCGACGCGGCGATCGCATCGGGGCCTCGGCCGCCGCCGTCCAGGCCATGGGCGCCCAGGTGCGCCGCGGCGACCTCGGCCACCTCCAACGGGCTGCGCGAAGCCGCGGCCGATCGGACGCAGTCGTGCACCTCGCGTTCGACCACGGCACCATGACCGCGGCGGGCTTCGCCGGGGCGGCCTCCGCCGACCACGCCGTGGTACAGACGCTCGGCGCCACGCTGGCCGGCACGGGCAAGACCCTCATGGGCATCGGCAGACTACTGGACTGGGAGCCGGTCCATCCCGGCCTGATCGCCGACCTTGAGCAGGGCCACTACTTCACCGACTGATACCGGCCCGGGAACCTCCGTGCGCCGCAGGTTCCCCGATCGGCTACCCGTGATGGATGACCAGAACATCAGCGCCGACGCCGATGGACAGCGCGTCGGATGAGCCGAGTGTGTCGAACCGGGCCTGCGGGGCAGCAGGTGAGCATGGCTGGGATAGCACTACGGAGCATGGCTTTCAACGATCACGCGATGATCCCGCACGGGCACTCCCACGAGGCTGGCGACGTCTCACCGCATCTGCAGTGGGCCGACGTACCCGACGGGACGGCCGAACTGGCGTTGATGTGTGAGGACCCGGACGCCCCCAGCGGCACCTTCACCCACTGGCTGGCCGCGGGCATCCCGCCGGACACCACGGAGCTGGACGCCGGGGCAGAACTGAAGGGGTTCGTCACCGGCCGCAATGACTTCGGCAGTCAGGGGTACGGCGGCCCGCATCCGCCGCCGGGCGACACTCATCGCTACTTCTTCCGCCTCTACGCCCTGTCCGAGCCGACCGGCCTGGCGGACGGCTTCTCGACCGCGGACCTCCGGCGCGCGATCGAGGGAAGGGTGCTGGCCTCGGGCACGCTGGTCGGCACCTACGGCCGCTGATCGGGCTCGGCGCGCGACAGAAGTGGCGGCGGGCTGGCGTTTCACGGTCTTTTCAGCGAGTTTTCAACGCTCTACGGCACGGTTGCCTTGGGGCAAGACACGTCGAGGAACTGATGCGGTACCTGTCGATCCCCCGCATCGGCCCGATCCGCGTGGCGATCCCTGAGCGAGATCCACCCTCAGCCGAAGGGGCGGCCGCGCCCGCCGGCAAGGCGGGCGGGGAGCCCTTTCCTCGGCGTGCGGAAAGAAGGCAATCGATGAACAGACGAGTGCTGATCGTGGGAGCAAGCATCGCCGGGCTGGTGCGCCCATGATGACGGAGCACATACAGCTCGGCGGCCTCCGCGTGGCGAAGGAATCAGTGATCCCGGCGCGTGGTCCAGAACCGATGCCCGATGACTCCTACCAACTGTTCGTTCCCTTACGTGGCGCCCGCGCCGGCGATTTGCTCCTCCATGATCCCGCACGCGTGATCTCGGGTGTGATCGGGCCGCCGGACGAGTGGCTCAGGACGGCATGCGTCTCCATCCCGAAGGCCCTGGTCAACGTGCCGGCCGAACACCTGGACGGGCTGCTGGGCCGGCCCATCCCGGCCGCGGACGGGATCGGCGGGCTGCTGATCGACTTCGTCACCGATTTGTGCGACCACGGGCCCAGCTTCCGGCCCGCCGATGGCCCGCGGGTGGGAATGGCACTCCTGGATCTGATCTCCGCGCTGCTCAACAACGCGCTGGAGACCGGCTTGGCCGACGTGCGCGACAAATCCGGTCGGAACGCGCTCATCCGCCGCATCATGGCTTTCATCCAGCAGCACCTTCGCGAGCCCGACCTGACACCCAGCGCGGTGGCCTCCGCCCATTACATCTCCGTCAGCCACCTGCACAGGCTCTTCCAGACCCAGGGCCTCACCGTCACCGCCTGGATCAGACGGCAACGGCTGGAACGTGCTCGTAGCGATCTGGCCGATCCCTCACTGCGTGACGTTCCCATCCACGCCATTGCCACGGCATGGGGCTTCGCCCATCCCGCCGACTTCAGCCGAGCGTTCCGCCGCGCATTCGGGAGCTCGGCCATCAACTTCAGGCGGAAGGTGTGTCGCCAGTTGGCTTCATGAGACCGGGACGAGTTTCCGCCACCACCTTTTCAAGGACTATCGGGTGGTTGACTTACTCGGCGGCCACGGCCCGGCTTACGTTCGACAGGTGTATGTTTTTGCCGGCTCTGAGAAGATCGAATTTTTCCAGGTTACGCTGGATGATCTGGTGTTGTAATGTCCTCTCGGCTTCATGCCAGGTCTTCAGGAGTCCGGACGATTGCTTGCATCGGACGTCTGCCTGCGCGGTCTCGATCTCGCGTTCGGTGATCGCCGGGGCATCGAGGTCCCAACGCGGGTCGCCGATCGCCGCGTCAGGGTTGGCGTAGGCGAAGCCGAGTCTCGACATACACCTGCGCCAATCCTCCTTCGCTCGGGTGACGGCTTCGAGTTGTTCGGTTCGCCGCAAGGAGTCGGCACTCTGCGCGGACAGCCAGTCGGTATCCGCTCGGGGAAGTCCGCGTTCGAGAAAAGAATCGATCTGCTGGTAGCAGCCGGGCTGCCCGTTACCGCCATAGATCGCGGCCTCCTCCGCTTCGCTCACCCCTTTGTTCCACGCCTCAATTCGATTCCGGCGTCGTTCCTGGTCCGGGCGCACGGGAAGGTGGTAGCCGAATCGCGATGCCGCGTTCTCGTCCGCCACGCCATATCGCCGGCTGTTGTCGTATACGTCTGGGGGTGCTTCGGCGCCGGTGTTCTCCGGCATGGTGAAGTTGAGCCCGCGCCCGCGTACGCAACGTTTCACCAGTATCTGGCGTCCCCGTTCCAGTGACCATATGTCCCGCGGTTTCCACTTGTACTCATCGAAGGGAAGATCCAACCGGAGAACGGTGAAGCCCACGGGCGTCGGAGCGTCGGCGGAGCCCGGAGAAAGCTGGGCCGTACAGGCGGCGAGCATCGGCAGCACGAGGATCAGCGCTGCGCCTGCGCGAATTCGCGACATGTGACCTCGGGTTCCACTGGATGGGATGCGAGGCTGGGATGCCGGGCACACGGCATCCCGGCCTCCGCATGGCCACTCAGCTCGCCGTCAACAGCCGTCGAACCTTGCCGACGTCGCGGCGTTGTCCTCTACGTTGTCGTTTGCCAGGTACCCGTCGTTCTTCCCATTGGCGAACGGAGTGCTGTCGCCCTTATAGTCCGGATCCTTGTAGAGGGTCACCGTGCAACCGGCCCGATTCTTGATCGAACTGGTCTCGTCATTCATGTCGTCGTCCGTGAGGTAGCCGTTTCCATCCCGCCAGTGGTTGCCCCTGAAGTCGCTGTCGTCGTGCACGATATCGCGCCAGTGATTGGTGTTTCCGTTGTTGAAGTCGTTGTTCTCGAAGAGGCAGAAATTTCCGGTGCTGCAGCTTCCCGCGAAAACTTGGGCGGAATCGGCCTGCGCGGGTGAGGCAGCGACGCAGAGGCCTGCCGACGCCGCGATGGCTACTGCCACCCTCGCGATGGTTTTTCCCATGATGGCTCTCCCCGTGGTTTGTCGTGAGTTCGCACCCTAAGAGCTCCGAAGGCGCCACTGTGTGACAGTCGTACCGAGAATGTGACCCTCTCACCTGGAGCGAGAGCGTCCTTTCCAGCCGCATCCTGCCCGGCGCTCTCGATTATTGTTGGGGACGTTTGCCGCGATGTCGTTGGCAGGGAATACACGGCTCTTAACGGGAGGTCCACGGTTCGCTGTCGTCCAGGCAGCGAGGCGTGGCCGATCAGAAGTTGTTCATCCCACGAGCTCGGCGTCGCCTCAGCGCGGGCCGACCTCGTAAGGCCGCGCCGCGTCACCCCGGCCGACGGTCTCCGGTGTCCGCTGGTAACCGCCCATCACGCGGTCGGCGAAGAACCACTTCGCCACCACGTAGTAGAGCGCCCCCGAGACGATCATGGAGGGCAGCGTGGCGGAGATGTACTGGAACAGGGACTCGCCGGCGGAGAAGGTGAACATGTCGATCGCGCTGAGCCAGCCGCCGAGGAACAGCCAGACCGCCATACCCGCGATCATGCATGCGACGGCGACGAGGTTGACGCCCCCGGTGAAGCGGTACTTTCCCTTCGGGTCGTAGCACGCGCGCACGTCGATCTTCTGCCCGCGGAGGAAGAAGTAGTCGGTGAGGGCGATCCCCCAGTAGGGGCCGGCGAGGAGACCGACGAAGATGAGCAGGAAGTTGAAGATCTCCTGGAGCGAGGTCGCGAAGACGAAGATGATCGACGGTATGGTCACGATCGCGCACACCCAGCGGTAGTTCCACTTCGGGGCGACGCTGAGGATGCCCATGGATCCGGATCCGAGCAGGTGCGTGACCGAGGTCACCGTGCCGAGCGCGATGATCACCAGAGCGGCCAGGCCCAGGTCGAGCTGGTTGGACCACAGTGCGGGGTCGGTCTGCCCGGTGGCGAGGGTGGCGATCCCGCCGACCACGGCGAACAGGATGCCGGTGGACGCGAGACCGAGGTAGGTCCCCCAGAAACCGATGCGTTCCCCTCTGGCGAAGCGGTTCCAGGAGCCCAGGTAGGGAAACCACGAGATGGTGAACGCGAAAATGATCTCGAAGGCGCTCATCCAGGACTGGGAGCCGTCACTGGGCGTCGTCATGACCTTGGTCCAGTAACCGCCGGCGACCAGTCGTACGAGGATGTAGGCGACGAACACCAGCAGGACGGGCACGGCGATCTTCGACAGCTGGAAGGCCGCCTTCTGGCTGAACATGACGATGATCAGGGGAAGCGCGATGCCGACGCCGAGCGCGTAGACGGTGTAGTCGCCGGCGAAGGTCAGGCCATGGCCGACGTCCTGGACGACGAGCTTCATCGCCGATCCGGCCATGGAGGCGAGGATCCCGACCCAGCCGAAGTTCACCCCGACCAGCACGACGACGCCGTAGATCGAGCCGTGGTAGCCGAACGTCGGGCGAAGCGACACCATCTCGTCGATGCCGTACCGGGCGCTGCGCTGTGAGTCCCACGAGCAGAACGCGAGCCCGAGCAGATAGCCCGTCACGGAGATCACGAGCATGGGCCAGAAACCGAGGCCGAGCGCGTACGAACTGCCCGAGACGAAGTTGGTGAGGAGTACGTTGCCGCCGGCCCAGAGCCAGAAGATGGACAGGAAACCCGCGTGCCTGTCTTTGCGGGCGAGCGGGAGAATGGTTTCGCTGTTAGTCATATGTGAAAGTCATCCAGAGCCGGGTTCAACGCTGCACGTACCAGATGGTCGCCGCCATGAACGGAAGAAGCGCGACGAGAAAGAGCCAGAGCTGGTCCTTCGCGGTGACGTCGTGCGAGTCGTCGATTTCCGGCAGGTCCTGGGGGTGCTCAGTTTCGGTGGTATTCATGGGGGAATCCCTCGTGCCTCAGCCGAGCTTGGCGAAGACCCCGTCAAGGGTGCCGGCGGTGAACTGCAACTGGTCCGGAGCGGTCGATCGCCATGAGTGGTAGGGCTCGCCGCGCAGCTTCTTGCTCATCTCGGTGGAGTCGAAGATCTCGATGTCGTAGACCCAGTTGGCCATCATGAGGATCGCGGCCTTGTGGGAGCCGTCGTTGGTGGCGGCGCAGACGTCCTTGACGAGGTTGACCTGGTAGTCACGCGCGTAGCCGTCGAAGACGGTGGTCATCAGGCAGCCGTCCGTGACGAAGCCGCCGATGATCAGGTGCTTCACGCCGAGACTGCGCAGCACCAGGTCGAGTGACGTCTCATAGAAGGCGCTCCACCGGTGCTTGTCGATGACGATGTCCTCGGGACGCGGGGCGATCTCGTCGATGACCTGCATGGTGTCGGAATCGGACCGGTAGTGGACGGGCTTGCCCTCGTCGTCGAGCACCTCGTTGTTGGGCAGGCCGATCGCGTCGGCCCGGCTGACGTGCCGCGTGTAGATGACAGGGACGCCGAGTCGCCGGCATTCGCCGATGAGAGGCACGGTCGCCGCGACGGCGCCATTCACATTCTCGATGCCGTACTTACTTTCCTGCTGCATATCGATGAGAATGAGGGCTGTTTTCGAAAGATCCACGGATCTCCTCGTGTGGTGCGATCGGCTGGTCTCCGGGTGTGCGCGCTTTTACCAACTCCTTTACTCCATGCCGACTTGATCGGTATCCCGGGCGAGGGCAATGCGCTCAAGGCTACAGGGACCGTTCCAGGCACGACCTCTCACCCCTCGCGGGCACCTTCGACGTGCGGCCGCGCCGCTGTTTCTGGTCTTCTCCCCGCTGCGCGGCGTCCGCGAGGTGTCGGAGTTGAGGCCCGAGCAATCCTGATCATCGCTCGGTCAGGCGAAGTCACCCGTGAGGTGCTTCTCGGCGGATTTGCGGAAAGCGGCGAGCAGGCGGTTGCCGTCGCCGGCGCGGGTGGCGAGCACGACGTGGCTCGGCTCGACGCCGTGCAGGGGGACGGTGGTGAGGTCGGGGCGGAGGCTCTCCGCGCGGAGACCCGCGGAAACGATGGCCACGGCCTGGCCGGCGGCGATGAGTTCGAGCTTGTCATCGAGGGCCTCGACGAGGGGGCCGTCGGGCGCGGGGCTTCCGTCGGGCCGGGGGTCGATGCGCCAGAACGCGTTCCAGGCCGGGTCGGGCAGCTGGGGCAGGGGCTCGCCGGCGATGTCGTCGAGGGTGACCGATTCCTTGCCGGCCAGGCGGTGGTCGAGGGGGACCAGCAGCACCCGGGGTTCGTCGTAGAGGACCGTCACATGGAGTCGGCCGGTCCGGAGCGGCAGCCGGGTCACCGCCGCGTCCACTCGGCCCTCGAGCAGGGCCTCGCGCGACTCGTTCCAGGCCAGCAGCACAGTGCGTACGTCGGCGTCCGGGTGCTGGTGGCGCAGCTCACGCACCGCGGGCGTGACGGTCACGTTCATGGTGTAACCGATGATGATCCTGCTGGGCCGGGCGGCGGCACGGGTGTGGGCCGCGGCCTGGGCGGCCGAGCGCAGCAGCGCCTTGGCGCGGGGCAGGAAGACCTCTCCCGCCTCGGTGAGGCGCGTGCCCTGCGGGGTGCGGTCCAGCAGGCGAGCGCCCAGCTGCTGCTCGAGCCGGCGGATCTGACGGCTCAGGGACGGCTGGGTGACGTGGAGGGACTCGGCGGCGTGGCCGAAGTGCCGGTGCTCGGCGACAGCCGTGAAGTAGCGCACCAACCGTAGATCGAGGTCCAGGGCGGGAGCTGAGTCGGCCATTCATGAAGCGTACCGCGCAGAAGTTCGTGGCCCGTTTCCACTGCTCGGTCTGAGCTGGGGTGATGCCTGAATCGCAATGCGATGCGCAACAGGCTTTGGACGTGGACGGCTGCTCGCTCGAACGATGGAGACACCACTCCCCCGGTGCGTGAATGCCCCGACCCGTGAGGTGATCAGCATGTCCAGCGAGGAGTCCTCCTCGGAATTCGAGCCGACCAGGCGTACCGTCATCAAGGCGGCTGCCGTCGTCGCGACGGCACCGGCGCTCTCCGGTCCTGGCGAGGCCGTCGCCGCCGTGGACGGCGGCCCCGTACGGACGTCACTGAAGGTCAACGGCGTGCTGCACGATCAGACGCTCGAGCCGCGGGTGACCCTGCTCGACGCGCTGCGTGAGCGGATCGGCCTCACCGGCACCAAGAAGGGCTGCGACCGCGGCGAGTGCGGCGCCTGCACGGTGCTGGCGGACGGGCGGCGGATCAAGTCCTGTCTGACCCTCGCGGTCATGCAGGAGGGCCGCGAGATCATCACCGTGGAAGGCCTCGCCCGCGGCGACCGGCTGCACCCCGTGCAGGCCGCCTTCATCGAGAACGACGGACTGCAGTGCGGCTTCTGCACCCCCGGCCAGATCATGTCGGCGGTCGCCTGCGTCGACGAAGGACACACCGGATCCGATGAGGAGATCCGCGAGTGGATGAGCGGCAACCTGTGCCGCTGCGGCTGCTACCCGAACATCGTGGCCTCGGTCCGCCAGGCCGCCAAGGAGACACGCTGATGGACGATTTCGTCTACACCCGCGCCGATCGGCCAGAGACGGCGGTCCGCCTGGCCGCCCAGCCAGGCGCGCGTTTCATCGCCGGAGGCACCGATGTGCTCAACCTGATGAAGGAGGGTGCCGAACACCACGACCGGCTGATCGACATCAACGCGCTGCCGCTCTCCGGCATCCGGGAATCCGATGCGAGGATCGAGCTCGGCGCGCTGAGCCGGATGAGCGATGTGGCCGCGCACCCGGCCGTCCGCCGTCGTGTGCCGGTGTTGTCGCAGGCGCTGCTGGCCGGCGCCTCGCCGCAGGTGCGGAACATGGCCTCGCTGGGCGGCAATCTGCTGCAGCGTACGCGGTGCTGGTACTTCAGGGACTCCGCCATGCCGTGCAACAAGCGAACGCCCGGCAGCGGTTGCGCCGCGCTGGAGGGCCAGAACCGGTGGCATGCCATCCTGGGCGGCAGCGACCACTGCATCGCCGTCCACCCCTCTGATCTGGCGGTGGCCCTGACCGCGCTGAACGCCACGGTGCGCACCCTGAGCGCCGAAGGCCCGCGCGGCATCCCGATGTCCGGCTTCTACCTGCCGCCGGGAGACACCCCGCACCGGGAGACCGTGCTTGGCCCGGGCGAGCTCATCACCAGGATCGACGTCCCCGTCACTCCCCTGGCCACCGGCTCGCGGTATCTGAAGTTGCGGGACCGGGCGACGTTCGAGTTCGCCGTGGTCTCGGTGGCCGCGCTGATCCGGTCGCGCGACGGCGTGGTCGAGGAGGCGAGTCTGGCGTTCGGCGGCATCGCTCCCCAGCCGTGGCGTTCACCCGCGGCCGAGCAGGCGCTGGTCGGGCGCCCGCTGAACGAGACCACGATCCGGGCGGCCGGCGCGGCGCTGGTGCGCGAGGCCGTGCCGCGCCGGCACAACGCCTTCAAGGTGCCGCTGGTGCGGCGGGCACTGTCCGAGATCCTCGACCAGTTCGGGAGGACCCGATGAGCGCATCCACGGTCGGCAGGCCGATCGACCGGGTGGACGGTGTCGCCAAGGTCACCGGCGCCGCCCGCTATGTCGCGGACGCCGACGTCGCCGGAGTGACCCACGCCGTACTGGTGATGAGCACGATCGCGCGGGGCCGCATCACGGCCTTGGACACCTCCAAGGCGACCGCCGCGCCGGGAGTGCTCGGTGTTCTCACCCACCGGAACATGCCCCGCATCACCGTGCCGGGCCCGGAGAGCCTGTACGTGAAGGGTTTCCTGCCCGTCCAGGACGACCGCGTCCGGCACGCCGGCCAGCCCGTCGCGGTGGTGGTGGCGCAGACCCTCGAACAGGCTCAGCACGCGGCCGCCCTGGTCGAGGTGACCTACCGTGCCGAGACGCCGCAGGTGGTGCCGGCCGACAGCATGGACGAGGCGTACGTGCCCGAGCCCGGGCCCTTCGGTCCCAGCACCTACGCCCGCGGCGACGTCACAGCAGGACTGGAGTCCGCGCAGGTCAGGGTCGAGGCCGCGTACTCGAGTCCGCTGCAGCACCACAACGCCATGGAACCGACGGCCGCGGTCGCGATCTGGGACGGCGACCGGCTGACGGTCCGGGTGTCGACCCAGTCCATCACCGACGTCCAGAACTCGCTCATGGAGGCCTTCCGGCTCCCGCGCGAGAACGTCCGTGTCATCTGCCCCTTCATCGGCGGGGCGTTCGGCGGCAAGGGCCTGACCTGGCCGCAACCCATCCTCGCCGCGGCGGTCGCCCGGCAGGTCAGGCGGCCGGTCAAGCTGGTGCTGACGCGGGCGGACGCCTACACCAGCCACGGTCACCGCGCGGAGAGCCATCACCTCCTGCGCATGGGCGCCACCCGCGACGGGCGGCTCACCGCGATCGACCACACCATCACCCAGTCGGTCTCACGTACCGATGAGCTGATGTTCAACGGCCCGGAACCCACCAAGATCCTCTACGCGTGCCCGAACGTGCGGACGACGATGCGGGCGGTGCGCCTCGACCTGCCGACCGCCAACTTCGCCCGTTCGCCCGAGACCTCGGCCAACTACGCCCTGGAGTCCACGCTGGACGAGCTGAGCCACGCGCTTGACCTGGATCCGGTCGAGCTGAGGATCCGCAACTGGTCGGCCACCAACCAGGAGACCGGCGAGCGCCACGGCAGCAGCTACCTGCGCGAGTGCTACCGGCAGGGCGCGGAGCGCTTCGGCTGGTCGCGGCGCGATCCCCGGCCCGGTTCCATGCGGGACCGCGACGGGCTGATCGGCTGGGGAATGGCGACCGCGTCCCACGTCTCGGGTGGCCTGGGAGGGGCGGGAGCCACCGTACGGATCACCGTGGACGGCGGCGCCCGGATCCGCTCTGGCACGCAGGACCTCGGGACCGGCACGTACACGGTGATGGCGCAGATCGGCGCCCAGGAGCTGGGCATGCGGCTCTGGAATGTCGAGTTCGCGCTGGGAGACTCGTCATTCCCGCAGTCGGTCCCGTCCGTTTCCTCGACGACCGTGCCGAGCGTCGGCGCCGCCGTCGTACGGTGTGCGGCCCAGGCCCGCGAACGGGTGATCGCCCTCACCGTGGCCGACCCCCGCAGCCCCCTGCACGGATTGCCCCCCGACCGGATCGGCGTCGGCGACGGTTACCTGTCGGACACCGACCGGCCCGCGCGGCGGATCAGCTACCGCGAGGTCATGCGCCGCCACGGCCAGCCGATCGAGGTCACCGTCCAGCCGCCGGAGCAGACGCCGATGCGTTACTCGGTCGGCGCCTTCTTCGTCGAAGTCCACGTCCATCCCGGCCTGGGGCGGGTCAGCGTACGCCGGGTCGTCGGCGTCTTCGACCCCGGCCGGGTGCTCAACCCCAAGACCGCGCGCAGCCAGGCCATCGGCGGGGCCATCTGGTGCATGGGAATCGCGCTCACCGAGCATGCCCTGGTCGATCCCCATCTGGGCCGGATCGTCACGCCGAACCTGTCCGGCTATCTGCTGCCCGTCAACGCCGACGTACCGGACATGGACGTCACCTTCATCAACCGTCCTGACCCCTCCAGCGACGCGCTGGGCGCCCGCGGCTTCGGCGAGGTGCCCTCGACCGGGCTGACCGCGGCCATCGGCAACGCCGTCCACCACGCCATCGGCCGCCGCATCCGCGACCTGCCGATCACCCAGGATAAGATCCTCGCGGCGCTGTCCAGGCAATGAGTCTGCGTTTGTGAAGTGAGGTACGCGATGCGCGCGGTCATTCACGACGGCGGAATACACACTGTCGATGTGCCGTAGCCCGAAGGAAACGGCGTACGCCTGTCGGTCGTCGCAGCGGGGATCTGCGGAACAGACATCGGCTTCGCCGCGGCGCTGGTGCTCGGCGGCGGGTCCATCGGGCTGCTGGCCGCCGCGGCGGCACAGGCCGCGGGGCACGACGTCGACGTCGATGCGAGGCATCCCCACCAGCGGCGCGCGGCCGAGGAGCTCGGGTGCGGAGAGCCCGGCGGCGAGTATGGTGATCGACGCCGCGGGGAGCGGGTCCAGTCTCCGCAGCGCCGCCGCGGCCGCCCGTCCCGGCGGACGCGTCGTGTCCACAGGCGTCTACAGGGAGAACCACCGATTCCCGGGGTCATCAGCCTGACCAAGGAACTGACCTTCGTTCACTCCATCGCCTACGGCCTTCGTCTCGAACGGGTACCGCGCCCTGCCCGCCAGGCTCACCCCCTGATTTCGGAGAGCGATCGTCAGGCGGTCACCGCGCTCACCGCGTCCGCCCAGATGCTGCCGGCTTCCTTCACCTGCTCGGAGTCGACGACCAGCGCGGGGATGAACCGGACGACTTCGCTCCAGGCGCCGCAGGTCAGCAGCAGGAGGCCGCGCTTGGCCGCCTCGTGCTGCGCCGCGGCGGCGGTGGCGCCGTCCGGGTTTCCTTCCGCGTCGCGGAACTCGCTGCCCAGCATCAGGCCGAGGCCCCGCACGTCGGTGATTCGCTCGTTCCCGGACGCGACGTCCTCCAGCGCGGCCCGCAGCTCGACGCCGCGGGCGGCCGAGTTCTGTACGAGGCCCTCGCTCTGGATCACGTCGAGTGTGGCGAGTGCCGCGGCGCAGGCCACCACGTTCGCACCATAGGTGCCGCCCTGCGATCCGGGCCAGGCCTTCTCCATGAGGTCGGCGCGGGCGGCGATCGCCGACAGCGGGAAGCCGGAGGCCAGGCCCTTGGCCATGATCAGTACGTCGGCGCGGACGCCGAAATGGTCGCCGCCCCAGAACTCGCCGGTGCGCCCCCACCCGGTCTGGATCTCGTCGACGACGAGCAGGATCCCGTACCTGTCGGCGCGCTCGCGCAGCCCTGCCAGGAAACGGGTGTTGGCCGGCACGTAGCCGCCCTCGCCCAGCACCGGCTCGACGAAGAAGGCCGCGGTGTCCTCCGGGGACGTCACCGTCTGAAGGACATAGTCCAACTCGCGCAGCGCGAAGTCGGTCGCCTGGTCCTCGTCCCATCCGTAGTGGGTGGGGTTCGGGAACGGCGCGATGACGACGCCGCCCATGAGGGGGCTGAAGCCGGAGCGGAATCTGGTCCCCGAGGTGGTCATCGACGCGGCCGCGACGGTCCGGCCGTGGAAACCGCCGTGGAAGACGATGACGTTCGGGCGGGCAGTGGACTGGCGGGCCAGGCGCAGGGCCGCCTCCACCCCTTCGGAACCGGAGTTGGAGAAGAACAGGCGGTCGAGGCCGGTGGGCAGCACCTCGCCGAGACGGTCGACCAGGTCCAGCAGCGGGCGGTGCATGACCGTCGTGTACTGCGCGTGGATGAGGGTCGCCACCTGGCGCTGGGCCGCCTCGACCACGCGGGGGTGGCAGTGCCCCGTGCTGGTCACGCCGATCCCGGCGGTGAAGTCGAGGTAGCGACGCCCCTCTTCGTCGTAGATGTGGACGCCTTCGCCGCGCGCGGCGAGGACTCCGGTCGCCTGCTTGAGGATCGGAGAGAGTGCTGCCACTGGAGCTCCTCTGGTAGATTGTCGACAATCAAACTGGAAGATAACCTACAACGGCTTGCGGTCCGCGTCAGCCCCCTGAAGCGGCGCCCGCCGTCGGAAGGGACGAGAATGCCTGATCAGGCCGGTGAGCTCGCAGTCATCGACGCGGCGCCGAAACAGCTCTTCATCAACGGCAAGTGGACGGACGCATCGCAGGGAGCCACCTTCGAGGTGCTGGATCCTTCGACGGGCAAGGTGTTGTGCGCCGTGTCGGACGCCTCGCCCGAGGACGGGATGGCCGCACTCGAAGCCGCCGCCGCAGCGCAGGCCGCGTTCGCCGCCACCCCGCCGCGCGAACGTTCCGACATGCTCATGCGGGCCTTTCGCCTGCTGCACGAGCGCATCGACACCCTCGCCCTGCTCATGACGCTGGAGATGGGCAAGCCCCTGGCGGAGTCACGAGGCGAGATCGCCTACGCCGCGGAGTTCTTCCGCCACTTCGCCGAGGAGGCCGTCCGCATCGACGGCGGTTACCAGGTCGCACCGGCCGGAGGCGCCCGTTTCCTCGTGACCAAGCAGCCCGTCGGGCCTTCGCTGCTGGTCACACCGTGGAACTTCCCCATGGCCATGGGCACCCGCAAGATCGGTCCCGCGATCGCCGCCGGCTGCACCAGCATCATCAAGCCGGCCCCGCAAACCCCACTGTCCATGCTGGCCCTGGCCGGGATCCTGCGCGAGGCCGGCGTACCGGACGGCGCCGTCAACGTCGTGACCACGAGCAACGCCGGTGAGGTCATGGAGCCTCTGATCCGCTCCGGCGTGGCGCGCAAGTTGTCGTTCACGGGTTCCACCGCCGTGGGCAGGCGGCTGCTGGAGCAGTGTGCCGACAAGGTGCTGCGTACCTCGCTGGAGCTCGGTGGCAACGCGGCGTTCATCGTCTTCCCCGACGCCGACCTCTCCGCGGCCGTCGACGGGGCGATCGCCGCGAAGATGCGCAACTCCGGCGAGGCCTGCACCTCCGCGAACCGCATCTACGTCCACGCGGACGTCATCGACGACTTCGGGGCGAAGCTGGCCGAGAAGATGGCCGCCCTGCCCGTTGGGCGAGGTGTGCTCGACGGCGTCCGCGTCGGCCCGCTCATCGACGCCGCCGCGCGGGAGAAGGTGGCGCGGCTGGTGGGCGACGCCGTGGAGCGGGGCGCCAAGGTGCTCACCGGCGGAGAGATCCCGGACCAGCCAGGCTTCTTCTATCCGCCGACGGTCCTGACCGGCGTGCCGGAGTCGGCCCGGATGCGGCACGAGGAGATCTTCGGTCCGGTCGCGCCGCTGACGGCGTTCACCACCGAGGACGAGGCTGTCGCAGCGGCCAACGACACCGAGTACGGCCTGGTCAACTACGTGTACACCAACGACCTGTCGCGCGCGCTACGGGTCGCGGAGGCGCTGGAGTCCGGCATGGTCGGCATCAACCAGGGTGTGGTGTCCAACCCCGCCGCGCCTTTCGGCGGGGTCAAGGCATCCGGTCTCGGCCGCGAAGGCGGGCCGATCGGCATCGAGGAGTTCCTGGAGACCAAGTACATCGGTATCGGCCTAGCCTGACCGATGCGCGCCTCTAGGCGGTGGTCCCCCGCGCTCGGAGCCGGACCACCGCGTCGTGCATGTGCTCGATGAGGAGACGGTCGACGAGTTCGGCGTCGCCGGCCTTGAACGCGTCGGCGATCTCGTCGTGCTCGGGGACGCGGTCGTCCGGCGGCGGGTAGGTCTCCTGCAGCGCCGTGACGCACATGCGTGTCTCGGTCAGCAGCGTGTGGTGCATGCGTGACAGCCGCGGGCTTTCGGCCATCCGGACGAGTTCCTCGTGGAACTCCAGGTCCGCCGCGCCGATCTTCTCTCCGTCCAGACGGTCGGAAGCCTTCGCCATTTTCTTGATGATCGAAGCCAGCCGCGTACCCGCGGCGACGGGATCGCGGCGGAAGATCTCGGCGGCGGCCGTACGCTCGACGGCGGTGCGTGCCAGGTAGATGTCATAGACGTCGTCGTCGGTCAGCTCGATGACGAACAGACCACGGTTGCGGATCGAGACGAGGAGACCCTCCTGCGTCAGACGCTGCATGGCCTCTCGCAGCGGGCCGCGGCTCACGCCGAGTTCGCGGGCGAGGTCGGCCTCGCCGAGCTGGGCGCCTGGCTGGAGCTCTCCGTGGGCGATGGCCTCACGTAGCTTGCGGGCGATGATGCTCGGCGTGGACTCCCTGTCCACGGGTGCGATGAACCTGCCGAGGGTCATGCTGGTCTCCGTTTTGGCAGCGCCCGTCCGTTTGCGATCCGGAGAGCCGAGCGAACGTGTCGATGGTGGATTGTTCATCATCCTGCTGTCGCGATCACTGATTTAACACCGATGTCACAGGCGGAAGAGGGATCCCAGGCCCGCGAGGCGCGTGCTTCCTCCCCCGATGCGCAGCCCTTCCCAGACGGTGACCTGGTTGGCGGTGAGGACCGGCTTGCCGACGGCGCTTTCGAGGTCGTCCAGCCACGCCAGCGAGTGCATCGCGGTGTCGGGGACCAGCACGGCCTCCGCGTCGCCGACGTCACCGGCGCGGACCATGGCCGCCACGCGCTCTTTTCCGAGGGTCCCGACCTCGGCCGCCGTGAGGATGTCGTGGCTGCCCAGCGACGCGACGTCGACTCCACCGCGCCGCAGGAACTCCACGAAATGCGACGCCACCTCCCGCGGGTACGAAGCCGCGACGGCGACGCGGCGCAGACCGAGCGCGCGCGCCGCCTCGACGAACGCGATCGAGGTCGACGAGACGGGCAGCCCCACGATCTTCGCCACGTCGTTCACCTGCTCGCGGGCGCCGTCCCAGCCGAAGACGAAGCTGCCCGAGGTGCAGGCCCACATCACCGAGTCGAGATCGCGGCCGGCCAGTTGCCTGGCGCCTTCGGCCAGGCGTTCTGGGCTGCCGAGGTCCAGCAGGGCGTCGACTCTGTGGGCGTCCTCACCGACCGGAGTGTGCACCAGGGGCAGGCGCACCTGTCCGTCCAGCCGGCGCTCGAGTTGGGGGAAGTCGTCCTCGGCACCGAAGCCCGGATACAGCAGGCCGACGGTCGTAGGACGGGGGTGTTCGTTCACGAATGACCTTTCGGCTGCGGAAAAAACACGTTTCCTACATGTTTCTAGCGCGTTCCAATATCCCGAGGGATCAATAAGATTGTTGACAATGCTACACCAGCTGATTAGCTTCGGTCAGCAACAACAGAGGCCCGCGCCACCCCCCGGCGGATCCAGGCTTCCAAACGCTGTCCCCTCGGACGGCCGCGACGATATCGGAGTCGACATGACCAACGACCCCTCGCGGAGAGCGTTGCTTCGCGGCCTCGGCGCTGCCGCGGTGGCCGCACCGCTGACCGCGTGGCTCGCCGGCTGTAGCCGCACGGAGATCCCCGGGTCCACGAGTGCTTCCCAGGACCTGCTCGCGACCGGGCGAAAGCAGGGGTATCTGCGGGTGGGCATCGCGAATGAGCCGCCGTACACGCAGGTCACCGCGGACGGAAACGTCACGGGCGCCGAGCCTGACGTGTTCCGCGCCGTGTGCAAGCGCCTGGGCATCAACGACGTCCAGGGCATCATCACCCCGTACGCGTCGATGATCCCCGGTCTGAAGGCCAACCGGTGGGACGCCATCGCGGCGGGCCTGTTCATGAAGCAGTCACGCTGCGCCGAGGTCCTCTATTCCGAGCCGGTCATAGTCTCGACGGAGTCCTTCGGGGTCAAGCCGGGCAACCCGAAGCGGATAGTCGCCGTCGCCGACGTGCTCGCGAACGCGGAGCTGAAGATCGCGGTGCTTCCCGGCGGGTTCGAGGACGGGATACTCAAGACGGCCAAGGTGCCCGACGGGCAACTGGTCAAGGTGGACGACGGGCGCAGCGGCATCGAGGCGCTGAGGTCCGGGCGGGCCGACGCCTTCTTCCTGCCGACCCTGTCGCTGCAGGCCCTGCGGGAGAAGGACAAGGACTTCGAGGTCACCGCGCCGGTCGACGACGCGCCCGTGACCGGGTCGGGGGCGGCCTTCCGGCCCACCGACAAGACGTTCCTGGCGGCGTACAACAAGGAGTTGGCCGCGTTCAAGGAGACCCCCGAGTTCGCCGACATCCTCAAGAAGTGGGGCTTCGACGCGGCGGCCACCAAGGGCGTCACATCCGCCGAGCTGTGCAAGAACGACGGCTGACGCGCGTGGGCCATCACCGCCACCGGCCGCGTAACCCGGCGCCGAATTCGACGACGGAACCGGCGACCCATGTCTGATGTCATCGCCTACGCGCCGCTGCTGCTGCAGGGGCTGCTCGTCACGTTGCTCGTCACGGTTCTCAGCGCCGTCGTCGCGGTGGTGACCGCGTTCACAGCGGGTCTCGCCCGGCTCTCGCAGCACTGGTGGCTTCGGTGGCCGGCGGGCGTCTTCGTCGAGGTCTTCCGCGGCACCTCCCTGCTGGTGCAGATGTTCTGGTTCTTCTTCGCGTTGCCCTTCTTCGGCTTCCAGCTCGCCCCGCTCACCGCGGCGGTGCTGGCGCTGGGGCTCAACGAGGGGTCGTACGCGGCCGAGATCGTACGTGGCACGATCAGCTCGCGCGCCGCCGGGCAGACCGAGGCGTGCGTGGCCCTCGGCATGGGCCGGGCACTGAGGATGCGGCGCGTGCTGATACCCCAGTCCATCCCCGCCATGTTGCCGCCGTTCTGCAACGTGCTGGTGGACCTGCTCAAGAACACCTCTCTGGTCTCGCTCGTCACGGTCGCGGACCTCACGTTCACCGGGCAGATGGTGCGCAACACCACCGGGCAGACGACGGCTGTGTTCCTCACCATCCTCGTGTTCTACTTCGTGCTCTCGTCGCTGATCTCACTGCTGATGAAGTGGCTGGAGCGGCGATTCGCCCTTGACCGCCGGCCCAGGTCAAGCCTGCCGGGTCCGCTCGTGAAGGCAGGTGTGCCCGGATGATTTGGGACTCCACGTTCGCGGCGTCGATCGTTCCCGAGCTGCTTCGGGGACTGTGGGTGACCGTCCAGATCACCCTCGCGGGCACCGTCATCGCGATGCTCCTCGGGCTGGTGGTAGCGGTCCTGCGGTTCTCACGTCTGCCGGTCGTGTCGCAGATATTCGACTTCTACGTCCAGTTCGTACGGGGAACGCCGCTGCTGATCCAGGCGTACTGCGCGTTCTTCATCCTGCCCAACTACGGCCTGAGCTTCAGTCCGATGGCCACCGGCATCGTCGTGATCGGCATCAACTACAGCGCCTACACGGCCGAGGTCTACCGCTCAGGGATCCACGACGTGCCGCCAGGGCAATGGGAAGCGGCGAAGGCGCTCAACCTGCCCATCGGCGCCACCTGGACCCGGATCATCCTGCCTCAGGCCGTCCGGTCGGTGATCCCCATCCTGGGCAACTACCTCATCCAGATGTTCAAGGACTCGGCCGTGCTGTCCGCCATCACCGTGTTCGAACTGCTGGCCCACGCGCAGGCGATCGGATCGAGCAACTTCCGGTACCTGGAGCCACTGACCATCGCGGGCCTGCTCTTCCTCCTGGTGAGCTACCCTGCCTCCCAGATGGTCCGGAGATTGGAGCGTCGACTTGCCCCCTCACATTGACACCGGCTCGGCCCCGGTGCCCGCATCCACGCCCGCGGCGGACCGCGAGGTCATGATCTCCTTCGACGACGTCAGCAAGCGCTGGGGAGACAACGAGGTGCTCCGGTCGCTGAACTTCGACGTCAGGTCGGGCGAGAAGGTGTCGATCATCGGGCCCTCCGGGTCGGGGAAGACCACGATCCTGCGGATCCTGATGACCCTGGAGACCCCTGACACGGGCCTCGTCACGGTCAACGGCGACACGCTGTGGGACGTCAAGCCCGGCTCACGGCCCAAGGAGACCAAGCAGATGCGGGAGACCCGCCGCCACGTCGGCATGGTCTTCCAGCAGTTCAATCTCTTCCCCCACATGACCGCGCTCGAGAACGTCATCGAGGCGCCAATCCGCGTGCTCAAGCTGGGCAAGGACGAGGCCCGTCAGCGTTCGACCGACCTGCTGGAGATGGTCGGGCTGTCGAAGCACCTCGACCACAAGCCCCCGCAGTTGTCCGGCGGACAGCAGCAGCGCGTGGCCATCGCCCGCGCGCTGGCGATGCGGCCCAAGGTGATGCTCTTCGACGAACCCACGTCGGCGCTCGACCCCGAGCTGATCGGCGAGGTGCTCAACGTCATCAGGGAGCTGGCGGTGACCACCGACATGACCATGCTCATGGTGACCCACGAGATGCGCTTCGCCGAGGAGATCTCGGATCGCGTCGTGATGTTCGACCACGGATCCGTGGTCGAACAGGGACCCCCAGGAGAGATCTTCAAAGCGCCGAAGGAAGAACGCACCAAGAGCTTCCTGCACGCGGTCCTGAGCCATTGACCCGGCGGTCCACCGGCAGGGGCCGCGCCTGCCGGTGCACCGCCGCATTCAGCCGGTGAGCAGCCTCATCGCGCACAGCGCGTAGACCCGGGCCGCCATCAGCAGCTCGTCGAGGCCGACCGACTCGTCGGCCCGGTGCGCCTGTTCGGCGACCGAACCCGGGCCGAGCACGATGACCGGGACCCCCGCGTCCCTGGCGACGAATCCGCCGTCGCACGCGGCGGTCCATCCCCCCAGCGGCAGATCGGGCCCGCCGGCATCGCGCACCGCACGTTCGGCCAGCACGACCAGCCGGTGATCAGGCGCCGTCTCGAACCCGGGCATCTGCATGGTCATGGTGACCTCGACGCCCAGCCCACGCTCGCCCAGACGCAGCGCCTCGATCCTGGCGGCCGTCTCCGCCAGCACGGCCGAACCCTGTTCACCGGGCAACAGCCGCCGATCGGCGGTGATCAGGCACTCGGCGGGGACGGTGGACGTCCCGGTGCCGCCGGCGATCTGACCGACGCTCCACGTGGCGGCCCCGACCAGCGGGTGCCGCGCGTCCGACAGCTCACCGTGCCAGCGTTCGAGCTCGGTCACCACCGCGGCGGCGCCGTAGATGGCGTTGAGCCCGTCGGAGGGCTTGCCTGAGTGCGCCGCGCGCCCGGTGACGGCGATCTCGACGTACGAGTCCCCGCGCGCCGCGATGATCGTCTGCAGGTCGGTGGGCTCCGCCACGATGCACCCGGCCAGGCCGGAACGGTCACCGCCGGCGAGGTAGGCCCGCACCCCCTTGCCGGTCTCCTCCTCGTCGACCACGGCGGCCAACTCGACGGGACCGGAGAGCGCGACCCCGGCCCGGCGCAGCGCGGACAGTGCGACCACGCACGCGGCGAGGCCGCCCTTCATGTCGGCGGAGCCGCGGCCGAACAGCCGGCCGTCGCGGACCTCGCCCCCGAAGGGCGGCACGGTCCAGTTGTCGCCGACGGGCACCACGTCGGTGTGCCCGAGCAGCAGCAGCCCGGGGCCGGGGCCCCCGGCGAGTACGGCCGACAGGTTGGACCGGCCTGGCTCCACCTCGGTGGTCGTCACCGTCAGGCTGCGCGCCTCGCACGCACCGGCGAGGACGTCCACGGTCGGCCCTTCCTCACCAGGAGGGTTCTGCCCCACCGCCTGGACGAGGTCCACCGCGATCTCACGTATCTCGTCGAGCGTGATCAACTCGAGCACCGCGCGTTCAGCCTCGGTGATCGCCGCGCGGTCGGCTTCATTGATCGCCGCGCGTTCAGCCTCGCTGATCGCCTCACGGTCAGGCATTGGCGGCTCCCGTCATCACCAGGTCGATCGCGCGGCGCAGCCTGCGCACACCCACGAGGGTGCGCTCCGGGGTGGTCGAGGCGAAGCACAGCCGCAGGGCGTTGCGGAACCGGCCGCTCGGCGAGAAGGCCTGCCCGGGGATGAAGGCGACCCCTTCGGCGAGCCCCACCTCGAACACCTCCTGCGCGTCGACCTCCTCAGGCAGTGTCACCCAGAGGAAGAACCCGCCGTCCGGGCTGGTCCATCTCGCGATGTCGCCGAGGTGCTCGGTGAGCGCCCGCTGCATCCCCACCTTGCGCAGCAGGTACGTCTCACGAAGCCCGCTCAGGTGCTCGGCGAGGTGGCCGTCCTGGAGGAACCTGGCCACCAGGCGCTGCGCGGGCAGGTTGGCGCAGGTGTCCATGGCCTGCTTCGCGTTGATCAGCAACTGGCCGAGCTCGGGGGCCGCGTCGACCCAGCCCACCCGGAGACCGGGCGCCAGCACCTTCGAGAAGGTACGCACCGAGAACACGTCCGCGTGTCCGTCGCCCAGTTCGCGCAGACTGGGCAGATCCTCGCCGGCGAAGCGCAACCACCCGTACGGGTCGTCGTCGATGACGATCGCCCCCCATCGGCGGGCCAGTTCGATGAGCGCGACGCGCCGCGAGAGCGACATCGTGGTCCCGGAGGGATTCTGAAAGTTCGGGATCGTGTAGATCGCCTTCGGCAGGCGACCAGCCCGTTCGACGAGTTCGGGAAGGGCCTCGACGACCAACCCGTCGTCGTCCAGGGGCGCTTCGAGCACCTGTCCGCCGTACGACATGACGGTGGCGCTGCCGTTGGTGTAGGTCGGCGACTCGACGATGACCGGGTCGCCCGGGTCGACGAAGAGCTTGCAGGCGAGGTCGATGCCCTGCATCCCGCCGCTGGTGATGGTCAGCCGGTCCGGGGTCGTCGCCTCGCCGGTGCCGGACAGCATGTCGAGCACCGCCTCACGCAGCCGGGGGTCGCCCTCGGTGGCGGCGTAGTCGTACGCGTCTGCCGAGCCGGCACCCAGTTCGGCGGCGCTGATCGCGGCGAGGATCCCGGTGGGGACCGCTTCGGCGGCGGGGCTGCCCATCGCGAAGCGGACGATGTCGTGTGACTGCTTCTGCAGCAGCGACGTGCTCGAGTCGATGACCGACCCGACCAGTCCTGCCGCTCGTGCCGCGAGCGGCGGGTGGGTGGCGGCCTGGGTCATCGAGTTCACCGTCCGATCGTCAGGTTCTGTGTGAGGTCGGTCAGCCGCTCGACCCCGTCGGCGGTCAGCGCGACGGGCTCGGAGAGCTCGTATCCCCAGCCGTCCATCCACATCCCGAGGATGACGTGGAAGCACATGCCGGCCTCGAGCACCGTGTGCTCACCCGGCCGCAGGCTGACGGTGCGCTCCCCCCAGTCCGGCGGGTATCCCAGGCCGATGGAGTACCCGATCCTGGAGTCCTTGGTCAGGCCGTGCACGCTGATGACGGCGTTCCATGCGGCGTGGATCTCGTGCGCGGTCCGCCCTGGGCGCAGCGTGGCCAGGACCTCGGCCATGCCGTCGCGTACGATCGCCGCGGTGTCGGCGAGCCGGCGGGGAGGCTCGCCCAGCATGATGGTGCGGGCCAGCGGCGAGTGGTAGCGGCGGTGCACGCCCGCGAGCTCGACGGTCGTGGCCTCGCCCGCGAGGAACTTCTCATCGGTCCAGGTCAGATGGGGTGTGCCGGCTCCCTTACCGGTGGGCAGCATCGGCACGATCGCCGGGTAGTCGCCGCCGTGCCCGGCCGTGCCGCGCGTCTGCGCCGCGGTGATCTCGGCGGCGACGTCGCACTGGCGCCGCCCCACTGCCACGGCCTGCAACGCCACCTCCATGGCCTGCTGTGCGATCGCCCCGGCGATGCGCATCTGGGCGAGCTCGTGGCCGGACTTGACGACGCGTACCCAGTTGACCAGTTCCCTGCTGTCTTCGAGCCTGACGCCGGGAAGGCCCGCACTCAGCGCGAGGTAGGCGCGCGCCGTGAAGAACGCGGAGTCGCCCTCGAACCCCACGCACACGTCCTGGCCGGTCCCGATCAGACCGCGTTCCCTGACGCGTTCGGCGATCCAGTCGTACGGGTGGACCTTCGGCCGGTGTACGAGTTCCTCCGGATAGCCCTCGACCTGCTCCGGCGGCAGCCAGGCGGTGAACCCGGCTCCGGCGGCGTCCATCGCGCGCGCGAACAGGATCGGTGCACCGTCGGCCGGCACCACGAGGCACTGAGGGGTGTAGAAGGACCAGGCGTTGTATCCGGTGAGGTAGTAGATGTTCGCCGGATCGGTCACCACCAGGGCGGCGAACGAGCGCTCGGCCATGCCGGCCCGCACACGGGCGAGCCGTCGCGCGTACTCGGCGGCATCCGGATCGGGGGAAGGGGAGGACTGCTGCACCACGTGGATCTCGCATTCTGTCGTGTTCAACGGGACGGTGCCCCGGCCATGTTCAACGGTCGAGGAGACGTTGCCCCGGCCCCACCGCCCGGCGGCCGACGGCCCGCAGCGCCGCCCACATGGTCGCCTGGTTCGCGCTGACCACCGGCTTGCCGAGCCGTGCCTCGAGCGGTGCGATGACGTCATAGGTCGGCAGATTGGTGCACGAGATCACGATCGCCTCGGCCCGCTCGTCGTCGGCCTGAGCGACGAGTTCGGCGGTGCGCTCGTACGGGACCTTCCAGATGTCGGTGGTCAGCCCCAGGTACGAGTCGGCGACGACGTCCACGCCTGCCTCGCGCAGGAACATCCGCAACCGGTCGGTCACGTGCGGGTCGTACGGGGTGGCGATCGCCACGCGCCCGGCCGCCAGCCGCCCCAGCGCCTCCAGCAGGGCACCGGACGTCGTGACCGCCGCCGGGGCCCCGGCCTCGCGCATCGCCTCGGCGAGTCGCCGCTCCCCCCGCACACCGCGTACGAAACTGCCCGACGTGCACCCGTACGCGTAGACCGAGGGCGAGACCGTGATCAGGTCCCGGGTGCAGACACGTATGGCTTCGGCATCACCGACGTGCTCCGCCATCTCCACCGTCACCGGCATCGGCGAATACGGCGTACGCGTGAAGAACAGCGTCACGTCGTCGGGCGTCCAGCGCCACAGCTCCCGATCCAGCGCCATGTCGTACGGGACGATCACGCCGACCCCGGTCTGGGCCGGCGGTCCGGGCGGTGCGGTACTGGTATTCGTGGTCACAGCCGGCCTCCTGCGGTCGCGAGGTCCGACCCCATGGTGGTGCGGAGCCGTGTCGCCATCATGCAGGATCGATGCATTGTTGACAATCATACGTAGCTCTCCTACGTTGGTCCGCGACTCGGGTTGACGGCGAGTGCGATCAGTCATGGCTATCACCTGGTCCAACGGAGGCTCTGGAGGTGTCCATGGCAGGGTCGGAAGACAGACCTGTCATCACCGTGCTCTGCGCGGACATGAACCGGCGTCCCCCGCACATGCAGGCCGTCGAAGAGCGCGCGACGGTCCGCTACTGCGACACGGGCGGCCTGGCGGCCGCGGTGACGGACGCGCACGCCCTCTTCCTGTGGGACTACTTCTCCAGCGCCGTACGCCAGGTCTGGGACCGCGCCGGGGCACTACGGTGGATCCACGTGGCCGCGGCCGGCGTGGACAAGCTGCTCTTCGACGAACTGATCGACTCGGACGTCATCGTCACCAACGCGCGTGGCGTCTTCGACCGGCCCATCGCCGAGTTCGTGCTCGGCTCGGTGCTGGCCTTCGCCAAGGACGTCCACCGCAGCCATGATCTGCAGCTCGCCCGCACCTGGAAACACCGTGAAACCCGGTCGGTGGCCGGTGGCACGGCGCTGGTCGTGGGCACCGGCGCCATCGGGCGCGAGATCGCCCGGCTGCTCCGCGCCGTCGGCATGGAGGTACGCGGCGCCGGCCGCACCGCGCGGGCCGCCGACCCCGACTTCGACACCGTCGTCGCCAGCGACGAACTGGCGCTCCACGTCGGCTGGGCCGACCACGTCGTCATGGCCGCGCCCCTGACCCCGGCGACCAGGGGCCTCATCGACGCCCCCGTGCTCGCCGCCATGAAACCCACCGCCCACCTGGTCAACATCGGCCGCGGTCCCTGCGTCGTCGAAGACCATCTGATCGCGGCCCTGGCGGGCGGGCAGATCGCGGGCGCGTCCCTGGACGTGTTCGAAACCGAGCCGCTGCCGGTGGACCATCCGCTGTGGGACACACCGGGCGTGGTCGTGTCCGCCCACATGTCCGGCGACGCCGTCGGCTGGCTCGACACGCTGGCCAGGCAGTTCACCGACAACGCCCTGCGCTGGCTCGACGGCGAGGATCTCGTCAACGTCGTCGACAAGCGACTCGGGTTCGTGCCGCCCGGCCCGCGGCCGAGTGCCGCCCGCACCGCAGCCGAGTAAGGAGCCACGATGACCGAGCCGACCCGGCTGACCGCCACCGAACTGACCGCCGCCTACCGCGACCGCAGTGTGTCGCCGGTGGAGGCCACCCGCGCCGCCCTCACGGCGATCGAGGCCGCCAACGACGACGTGAACGCCTTCGTCCTGGTCGACGCCGACGGCGCGCTGGCCGCCGCGAAGCAGTCGGAGTCCCGTTGGCGCGACGGTAGCCCCCGCGGACCCGGCGACGGGGTGCCCACCTCGATCAAGGACATCCTCTACACCCGCGACTGGCCGACGCTACGTGGCACCGACCTCATCGGCGAGAAGGGGCCGTGGCCCGAGGACGCCCCTGTCGTGGCCCGACTACGCGAGACCGGCGCCGTACTCGTGGGCAAGACCACCACGCCCGAGTTCGGGTGGAAGGGAGTCACCGACTCCCTGCGGCACGGTGCCACGGGAAATCCGTGGAACGCCGATCTGACCTCCGGCGGATCGAGCGGCGGCAGCGCGGCAGCGGTGGCCCTGGGCATGGGGGCGTGGTCGGTCGGCACCGACGGCGGTGGCTCGGTGCGCATCCCCGCCGCGTTCACCGGAACGGTCACGATCAAGCCGACGTACGGACTCGTCCCGATGTGGCCCGCCAGCCCGTTCGGCACCCTGTCACACGGCGGACCCATGACCCGCACCGTCACGGACGCCGCTCTCATGCTCGACATACTCACCGGTTTCGACTCACGCGACTGGTCGGCTCTGCCCACCCCGGCGACCTCGTTCCTCGACGGGCTCGAAGACGGCGTCCGCGGCCTGCGCATCGCGTTCTCGCCGACTCTCGGTTATGTGCGTAACGACCCCGAGGTCGAGGCCGCCGTCCGGGCCGCCGCCGCCGTACTGGCCGACGCGGGGGCCGACGTCGAGGAGATCGATCCCGGCTTCACCGACCTCGTCGACGCCTTCCATGTCCTGTGGTTCACGGGCGCGGCCAAGGTCGTCGAGTCGTACGGACCCGACGCCCTGCGACGGGTCGACCCCGGACTGCGCCGCGCCATCGAGCGCACAGGAACCGTCAGCGCCGCGGACTATCTGGCGGCCACGGCGGTCCGGATGGACCTCGGTGTACGGATGGGGCGCTTCCACGAGACGTACGACCTGCTGCTGACGCCGACCCTGCCGATCACCGCGTTCCCCAAGGGGATGGACACGCCGGAGGGCTGGCACTCCGAGGACTGGACCAGCTGGACGCCCTACACCTATCCGTTCAACATGACCCAGCAGCCCGCCGCCAGCGTGCCCTGCGGGTTCACCTCCGCCGGCCTGCCCGTCGGGCTGCAGATCGTCGGCCCCAGGCACGCCGACGCGCTCGTGCTGCGAGCCGCCCACGCCTACGAGTCGGCCACCGACTGGACCTCGGCCCTACCGCCGCTCGCTCGCCACTGACAGCACATCCGATCCGCTTGGGAGAACGACATGGCTCGCTACATCACGGTCACCCTGGAATCGCGCCGCGTTTCCTGCACCGCCAGGCTGCTCGACGACGAGGCGCCGCGCACCGCGGCCGCCGTCTGGGACGCGCTTCCGCTGTCCGGTCAGGTCTTCCACGGCAAGTACGCCCGTAACGAGATCTACAACCTGGTGCCGGCGTTCGCGCGAGTCGAGCCCGGCAAGGAGAACACCACGGTCACGCCCATTCCCGGGGACCTCTGTTACTTCGCGTTCGACGCCAATGATCTCGCCACGCCCTCGCACGGCTACGAGAGCGGCGGCGGCCCCAAGGACCTTTCCCACATCATCGATCTGGCCCTGTTCTACGGGCGCAACAACCTGCTCATCAACGGCGACCAGGGCTGGGTGCCCGGCAACGTCTTCGGCACGGTCGTCGATGGCCTCGCGGAGATGGCCGCCGCCTGCCAGGACATCTGGATGGCCGGCGCCCGTGGCGAGACGCTGACGTACGCCCGCTCCCACGAGGACTGACGACACCGGCTCTCACGTGCGCGCCGGCGACCAACCCGACGTCCTGGGTCGCGGTGCCACCCGGCGCGGTAACCGTGGAGATGCGGTTCCAGGTGGTGGCCGCACGGAGCCGAGCGGCCCGTAGGCCTTCGCCGCCACGTCGCTGGTGGCACCGTCGGGTGAGCAACATGCGAGCCCACCCCGTACAGGTCCGGCGCTCAGCTCGGGGGTGCGCCGTTTCTGCTCAACTCCCGGTTGATGCCGGAATTCGTGCGTTGGTAGGCTACTCGCTGCCTGTGCCATTCCTTTCCGAGAAGGGTCAGGGTCAGCTTCTCCTCATCAAGAGTCGCGAGACCGCGCTTGCTCATCACCTCGATCTCTGATGCGAAGTCGGCGGTGAGGTCGGTGCCGAAGGCCGAGCGGTAGTGCGCGAGGTCCACCACGAAGTACTGGAGCAAATTGATGATGAAACGCTCCTTCTGCGCCTGGAGGCTGACCGGTTCGGAGACGCCGGTTATCACATGCTCGCCTCGGTGGACGGCGGCAATATAGTTCTCGACGTTACGGCCGGTCGCATATCGGTGGTTATTGATGTAGCCGTAGGCTCCGGGACCCACGCCGAGCGACTCGGAGCTCGCGTTCCTTAACGACCAGTTGTTGTACTCGCTCTGGTAGCCGGGCTTGGCGAAGTAGTCGAACATGTAGTTCTGGAAGCCCATTGAGGCGGCCGCGTCGATAACATCGTCGTACATTTGCCGGACATTTTCTGATTCCTTGGGAAGGATTGCCGGGACCTTGCCGATCTGGATGAACCTGTGCTGCGGGGAATTTTGATGGATTCGATACAAATAGATCGTGAAGTGGCTGATGTTCAGGGCGTCCAGTCGGTTGAGATCCCGCTGCCAGGTCTCCCGGTCCTGTCCCGGCAGGTTGTACATCATGTCGAGTTGGACGTTGTGGAATCCGCGGGCTCCAAGCTCGCTGATCACCCTGGTGCTCTCGTCCGCGGCGTGTGGTGAGCCGATCGTTTTCAGTATGTACGGGTCGAACGACTGCACACCCAGGCTGACTCTCGTGACCTGCGAGTCGGCGACGAAGTCCAGTTTTGTCTTGTTGTAGTCGTGGGCGTTGCCCTCCAACGTCAACTCGTAGTCATGCGCGACCGGGAACAGGGCGAAGATCGTGTCGACGATCCGCTTGATGTTGGCGGTGGAGAAGATGGAGCCGGTCCCGCCGCCAAGGTATATCGCGCGCAGCCGACCTGTTCTGAAGCGCGTATAGGATGCCCATTGCCGCAGGTCCTCAAGGAGTGCGGAGACGTAGCGCTCCTCCTTGTCGAGCGGATCCCGTGGGGACAACAGTTCGTTGAAGTACGGGCAGGCATGGCAGCGAACCCGGCAGAAGGGGATCGCCAGGTACAGCACGTAGTCGCGGCCTGCCTCGTCCAGCGCCAGCCGATCGTGGGCGAACCCGTGCCCTGCGGTGTTCGCTGACAACTGCGGTGGGAAGAGCGTGAACAGGGGGTCGTGCTTCTTCGGCAGGACGCTGGTCATGCTTGCACTCCAGAGGTGATTGCCGCGGGGGTCGATGTGGCCAAGCTGCCGGATAGGTACGACAGCGCGCTCTCCGGTCCGATGGCGCCCAACGCGGCCGCGGGGCCTTCCTGATAGCGCCGTGCGGATTCGAGCACGGCATCGCGGTGGCTCCGTTTCGCAGCGTCAAGAATTCGCTTTCGTATCGAGTGCCAGCCGGTCGCTCGCGCGCGTACGAGATCTGCCGCTTGGTCATGCACTGACGGTGGTCGATTCAGGCTCACGACGGCTGCCGTCCTTCCGGCGGCCAACTCGTCCTCCTCCGGGGGACGGGTTGCCATCTCGGTCAACAGGTCGCCCATTGCGGCGAGTGCATCGCCCAGCCGGTCACTGCCGGCGGCGGCGAGAGTCAACGCACCGGTACGCCAGGAAAGAGCGGCCTTGCTGCCGTGCGCGGAAGCCGCGCGCAACGTTCGATAGAGCCGACGGTCGAGAATTGCGGCCAGGAGAAGATCTGCGGCGGCATCAGGGTGTGCGGCGGGAACGCTCCGATACGTGAGCAGCACGTATGGGGGCCCACTCGACGACGGCAGCAGCACGGGATCACCATTTGAGGGGAGCGTCACGGCCAGCGGGTCACCCGGCGCTTGTCGCACGGTTCCGGAGAACTCGCCCCAGGCGATCTCGTCAGGCAGCGGAACATTCGGCTCCTGGGTGATTACTACCGTGCGTGGCATGCGGGCCAGGTCCTTGGTGGCCGCCGTGAACAGGCTTCGTGCGGTGCTCGGATCTTCGAGAAGTGAGCGAAGGCGGTGCCTGGCAGCCAGGCCATTCACGCGGTCATCCACAACTCCGGTCAGCGACACACGTGCCGCCGTCGCGGAGCGGAGCAGCGACAATCCGGCAGGTGCGGCGGCCGCGGTGCGCAGTCCTCGCATGGCCCGCTCCGCCCAGCCGGCGGGATCATCACGCATTGCCGCGAAACGCCGCATCAGCCAAGAATGCGCCGCGTGAATGTCGTCGCGATGGCTGGTCAGCGATGCCCGCACCCACAGGCGAGGCACGTCTACGTTGCTCTCGTGCGCTTCCACCACGACGTCCGTCGTGACCCGCCAGCGCGCGCTGTGGTTGAACGGCGCGGCCAGCAACCGGAGGATCGGCAGAAAACGGGGCGCCAGTCCGCACAGGTCGATGTCCACGGTGGCGTAGCCGACCCCGTTGGTGTCGGTACGCCACAACCAGAGTTCGTCATCGAGTCGCTCAGGCTCGCTGCTGGCGCTGCGGGGAGACAGCTCCTTGATGGTCACCAGCGGCGGTGTTGCTGCGATGCGGGAATCAACCCGGCGGGGCTTTCCGAGGGGGAGCGCGGCCACGGCGGTGTCGAAAGACTGCCTGGCAGTCGGCCCGGTACGGTCCACGATCACTCGGCCGATCGAGCCGAGTCCGTTCGTCAGCACCTGCAATGTCCGCTCCGGTTCGTCAAGTTGCGAGCGCAGGTGGCTTTCCAGGTCGAACACGTCGAGGGGATCGGCGCCCCGGGTCAGCGGGAGGACGGCGTCCAGCACCTGCTGGACCGGCCACATGGGTGCCGGATGAGGACGATGGCTGCGGTCGTACGCGTCCAGCAGCTTGCGCTGCGCCGCGGCCCGGATGTCGTCGCTGCCGAATGCCGTGGGGAGTGCCTCTGCCAAGACCTCATGCGCCCGTGCCGCGTCACCCGGCTTCCGTGTGACGACGCCCACCCCGAAGATCGTGTGCGGATAGATGGCGTGAACGCCCGAGCCCGGTGCATACCGTACGACGCCGCAGGCTTTCAGCGCCTCCCGCAAGGACCCTTCCCTCTTCCTCGCAAGAGCGTCCTGGAGAATCTGGGCACGAGCTATCGCTCCCGGCACATCCACAGGCTCAAGTCCGATGGCCACCATCGCGTCGCCCGTCCCGGGCCCAGCCGCGCCGGCGACCTTGACGACCAGGCTCTTGTCAGGCTGCGGAGTAACTTCCGGGCGCAAGTCACCGGGCGGCCTGAACGTGCTGTGCTCCAGCACCCGCATCGCTCTCCGCTGGAACCGGGACGCAGGCAGGTCTCCCGCAGTGATCAGCCAGATGCGCCCGGGGTGGTAGAAACTTCGGTGGTATTCGCGGGCGTCATCCGGTACGACCCCTACGAGGTCAAGTGGCTGTAACCCCTGCCCTTGCAGCAAGGACATGGTGCTCTGGCCGTACAGGCTGGCGGCCAGCGCCGGCACGGCAAGGGATGGCGGGTCGCCCAGGCGCGTGACGGCCTCCTGCCACACGACGCCGCCATAGAGGCCGGTTCCGCTGGCAGACGAATGAACTCCGAATGCTTCCTCGGCGAAGTCCTCCTCGTGCAGCAGGGGGTGGAACACGCCGTCGATAAGCGCGTCGGTGAGGAGGTCCGCGCTGGCCGGGCAGGTCGTGGCGGCGACAAAGCTGGTGTGGCCAGGCCCGGTGAACGCATTCATGAAGGTGGCCGCAGTACGGTTCAGAAGCGCCGGAAACAGATGTCTGACCGGAAACAGCCGCGACCCCGACCCGATCCAATGCTCCAACATGTGTGGTAAGCCCGGCCGACCAGGCGTGGGCGTGTGCGCGGCGAGCGCGATCACCAGGTGCGGGGTCGGAGTGGCGACATGGACGTGCCGCAGTCCGGTCACGCGCTCCACGAACTCGGTGATGCGCACACCGTCGATGTCCCGTTCGGCGATCGGCTCGAAACTCGCGACCTGTCCCGTCATGCGGCACCGTCCTCTTCCGCCGTCGCTGCCCCTTCACCGGCGCACACAGGACACGTCTTTTGTGGTGGCAGCGGTCGCACGCCTGCGGTTCCGTCCGGCTTCCACTCCCAGATTCCATTGATCGTCAACGGCTGCCCGGCTCCGGCAAGGTGCCGGAGCACCTCTCCGGTCGCCACACTCGCGGTGAGACTGGCAACGGTCGCCAGCCCACCGGAATTGCCACGGGGAAGGCGGCGCATGCGCGCGACGGTTTCGGGAAAGGCGGGTGTGGACAGTGCCAGCGCCGCCCATTCACACATGGGACATGCGCTCCTGCCCGGCACGTAGAACGGACCTACCCTCAGCCCGCTCGGGTGCAGCAGAGGGCGCCCGGTCTGTCGGCAGGCCTCGGCCAGCCACTGGCGGATCAGCCACGTCGGCTGGTCTGCGGACGCTACCACCATGTCCACGTCGCCAGCGATCGGCACCATGTCTCTCGCACCGCTCACCGGGCGGGCGACTGTGCGAATGTCGGCGCGTGGGGCGAAGCGGAGCAATGCCTCCGCCGCGGCATCGACCTTTGACCGGCCAATGTCGTGTTCGCCAAAGAGAATAGAGCGGTTGAGGTTGGAGGGCTCGACGCGGTCGGCATCCACCAGGACGAAATTGCGGACTCCGCAACAAGCGAGGCCGTAGAGCAACCAGCTCCCCATGCCTCCGGTGCCCACCACGGCTACGCGGGCGTCAAGCATTCGTCTGAGGCGCTCGTGACGTGATGTCCCCTCCTCCTCCAGCTCGGAGAAGTAGTTCAGCAGCCGGTCGAACCGCGCCGCGTCTTCGGCGAGCAGAAGGGGACTGACACGTACCTCTTCAAGAAACCGTGCTTCGCTGAGCGTCTCGGTCAGCTCTCTGGCGCGTGCGCGCTCGGAGTCCGGCCAGTCGGCGGTGGCCCGGTCGAGGTCGCTGAAACCATCCGCGAGCAGGTGCAGGATTCGCTCCTCCACTTCAGTGAAGGGCTGCACCCGAATCACTTTTGCGCGCAGTCGCATGACCAGGGCATCGGCGAGGGGCAGTAATTGCGTACGGCCGCGCAACCGCAGTGAGGTGTTGGTCGACACCGGTCAGTCCTGCGCCACGGTGTGGAACTGCTCCACCAGGCGCCTTCCGCCGGGGGTGAAGGAGGTTTCCGCCGAATCGAGTGTGCGCAGGGCCTGCCACAGTTCTTTCCGCACTTCCGCGTACCGTTGTGCCAGGGAAGGAGCGGAGTCGTACCGCATCATCGCGGTGAGCATCTGCAGAATCCGCGCGAACACGAAGGTACCGTGCAGGATCTGGTGCATGGGGCGGGCGTCGTCGCGCCACGGCGACGCGACCAACTTGTCCGGTGTGGACTCGATCATCGGGTCGTCTTCCATGAGCAACATCAGCCGATGATGACTCGCTTCATGGAGGAGGTGTTCGGTGGTGTACAGGGTGTCCGAAAACGGCGCGAACCGCTCGCTCATGAAGATCGTGCCAAAGAAGCCCGTGTCGGTGAAGGTAGAGATCAGCTTGCTCTGGACCGGCGCCACGATCTTTATGTACGAGCGGAACTCCGCTCCGAACTCGGGGCAAGCGGAGTCAAGCAGACTGATCGCACGCTCTATGGCGTCGACCACGTCCATACCAACCGGCTGATAGGCCGACAAGTCCCGGGGAGGATATCCCGGGATAGCGCTGCGCGCGTTCTGACTCTCGAAGAACCGCAGAAACCATGGGTCGGACGCGTCTACCTCGACGTTGCCGTCTGCGATCAACGGCCGGGACACGAGTAGGTCTGCATCGACGTCCTGCGGATCGAGCAATCGGGCTGCGGACACCCGCCACGTCCGGTCATCGACCGTGATGTCGAGAGTATCGCCCTCGACCCGGACGATACTCTCCGCCGCATCTCTCACCGGGAGCGAGATGTGCCTGGCGTGTCCGGGAAACCGCAACTCCCCCTTTTCGGAAAGAGGCAGCGCAACCGTTGCGTCGGAAAGCCCGCCGCGCAGCGCCGGTACCAGCACGAATCTTCCAAAATGCTTGAGCAGTGTGGACAGCTGTGCATTGTCACCGCTTCCTACGGCGGCCTTGACTTTGATCCACCATGTGCAGAAAAGCGGATGCTGTGCGATGTCGCCGCGTTGGCTTTCGGTAAGTCCGTCGTAGATTTCCAAGAGGTTTCCGACGGTTGTCGCCTGAGCGTGATCCAATCGGTCCATCAGGCGGGGAATAACCCTGGAAACGCCTCGCGCGACACGAGTGCGGTAGCGGTTCAGCGGCTCGTCAGGATAGGCATCGGCGACCGCGATGGGGGGGAGGGTCGGGTGTGTGCCGGTAATCGACATAATAGCCTTCCTCGAAGGGATCGGATCGGTTCAGTGAAGGGCCGATGCGGATACCTTGGCGCTGATCTCCCGCGCGACCTCGCGAAATTCTTGGAATTGTGCACGTCCAAGTGGGGTCAGCCGCACCGAGTTCTCGATGAGCTCCAATGCCTCGGTCTGCATGGCGTGGACCTCGTGCAATCGGGAAAGCCAGACATCGCCGCCGGCGACCGTGTGGGCGCGCAGCAGGAATCGAGCGATCCGGGCGAAGACGAAGGCTCCGTGGTAGAGGCCGTCCACCGGGCGGGGCACCTTCCGGTACGGCGAGTGCAGTCGTTCCTCTGGCGGGTGTTGGTGCACGGGGTGCATGTGGAATACCGCGTTCATGCGTAGGTGGCTGGTTTCATGGATGATCCGCTCAGCGGCGACCGCCACGTCGTCGAGGTCGGTCCGAAGGAAGATCAGTCCGTTGAGCACGGTGTTGCTGAAGGCGACAGTCTCCGCGCTGTGAATCGGCACAATCTGCTTTACCAGTAGGTTGATCTCGCGGCCCATCTCTGGCCACACGGCGTCGATCAGGTCGAGTGCGGCGGTGAGCCCCGCCACGGCTTCGCCGGGTGGGGCCGGGGCGACGTCGCCCTGGTTGCGGTCCAGTTGCGTCTTGGCGTTGGCGGTGGTGATGTATTCCGTAATCCATGGATGGCCGGAGTCCACGACGATTTGGTCACGTAGCACGACGTGGTCGTTGTCGGTCGTGGGCTCGATGAGGCGAGGCAGGTGCTCTACCCACGACATGAGCTCGGCGACGTCACCGCGTTGGTACCCGAGTGAGAGCCGGTGCCACCAGTAGCCGAACAGCGGCGCCATCACCACCTCGCGCTGCGCCTCCGGGGACTTCCGTTCATAGTCGGCCAGTGCCGACCGGATCAGCGACCCGGCCTGCTCGGGTAGGCGCCGGACGAGTGCGGGGAGCACGACACGAATGGCGACGCAGCGCTTGCTGACGAACGCCTCCTGGTACGGGTCGTCCTCCCCCACACAAGCCAGCACAGACGGGACCAACTCGGTCATGGATACTCCTTTGGCTTATGCGGTGGTGTGGGAGCTCAGCAGGGCGTCGATCCGATCACGTGCCCACGTGCCGAGGGCCTGCTCCCCCGTGGGATGTGCAAGATCAGTGATTCCGCGCAATGCCGTGATGGAGCCTGGATCGAGTTCGGTCGCGGTCACCAGTGCGGCCATGGCGCCGTGCGGGTTGTGAAGTTCCCGGCGGCAGTGCGCGACCAGGCACCAGGCCACGGCCGCGAATGGCGGACCGAGCGCCGCTGCCCGCTCGAACGAGGGCAACGCTGCTGCGGGACCGCTGTGGGCCAGCAGCATGTAGCCAAGGTCTCGGTGAACCCTGCTGTCTTCGGGATCTACCTCGGTGAGCTGTCTGGCCCGCGCCAGCGCCAGATCCTGGTCGCCCGTACGCATCGCGGCGCGGCTGCGGGTTTCGAGCACCGCGTGCAGATTCTCCGCCTTGAGCACCGCAAGCTCCGACGTGGAGTCCGGTGCGGCCAAGGCCAGTCGCTCGCACTCGTCGAGCATCTCCTCGGTCCACGCCATGTCGCCGGCGAAGAACGGTGCGAAGCTGCACGCTCTCAGGACCGCGCTGTGCAGGACATGGTCGCTGGACTGCCCCTCCAGAGCCGCGTCGATCTCGCCGAGCGCCTGCTCCGCCCAGTGCCGCACCAATTCTCCGTCCCGGCTCACGCGGGCGTGGTGCACGGTGATCGCGATGGCCGCAAGCACGCGGGACCGTGCCGACGAGGCGCGCCCGTGCACCGTGTGCAGTATGTCGAGTGTCGCCAGGGCGGAGCCACCGTCGCGTTTGTAGAGCGCGTTCGCTCTGATGAGCAGCAAGGCCGCGGCCGATGGATCGAGCGGCGCCGAAATGTCGTCGTGCGGCACGAGCGAAAGAACGGTGTCGTAGAAGCCGAGCCTGGTGAGCACCGACGCCGCCACCCGGCGGCGCTCGGCGGGCACGTCGTGCCAGTTCCGTACGCAGTCGCACAGATGCTGCCAGCGATCACTGCGCAAGGCCTCGGCCAATTCCTCAGGCCCGGCGGCGTGATACTGGAGCATTCGGGCCTCCCCCACAATGTGCCATCGCAGGTTGGCTGGAGGGTTGCTCTGGAACGGTGCGCTGACCGTGGAGACGCCCGCCAGCGCATTCGCGAGATGGAGCAGCACCTGGGTGTGCACTGGACCGCTCATTCCACCGAGGTCGAGGTACGGCCTTGTGGCACGTAGATCGAGCCGCAGGTCGAGCTCGACGTCCATGTCGTTGACCGGTATCCGTTGGTAGGGGGTTCGCACTGCGCTCACAACACGCGCTCCTCAACGAGATCGGGGGCCGGCAGTCGCCGTCGTACCGCGTTCAACCAGGCCATGCTCCAGCGCTTGAGATCAGCCCGCCCGAGTGCGGCGGCCAGCTGGTGGATTTTGCGGACCGCCGAATACGCGAGGGGGTCCAGCTCCGCAGCGCGAACGTAGCTCGACAGCGCTGCGTCAAGGTCGCCCGCCGCTTCGTGCCGCATGGCGATCGCGTAGTGCGCGCGGGGCGCGTAAGGTGCGCCGAGCAGCGTCGAGCGGCGGTACGCCGCCAGCGCAGCGGTTTGGTCGTCAGCCCGAACCATGAGATCGCCCAGGACCAGGAACACCTTGCCGTCGTAGGGATCGAGCGTGGTGAGTTCGGTGCCGTACCTGATCGCCGCGTCGATATCGCCGGCCGCCAGCGCGGCCCTGCTTCTGGTCTCCAGGAGAGGATGAAGGTTTTGCGAGCGTGCAAACTCCTGCTCCGGAGTGTCAGTCGGAAGCGTACGCGCCAGTTCCTCAGCCCGATCGAGCTCACGTCCCGTCAGGACATGGTCTCCCTGCAGGAACGGCAGATAACTGACCGCACGCCAGTAGGTGCTTTCCGCCAGTTGGTCCAGCCACGATCTTTGTTCCAACCCGGCGATGCGCTGTGTCGCGATGTCCCGCCAGTAGTGCACCGCCGCCACATCCGGGTTCCTACCGCGAGCGTGCAGGACGACGAGAGTAAGAGCTGCGGTCAGACTCGGCCGGCCCATCGGCGCGCGGGTCGCCACGGCCTTGAGCACCGCCTGGTCATAGTCGATGCTGACGGCGTCGCCACGCGCGCGTTTGAGCGCGTGGGAACGCTTCATGGCGATCTTCACGGTGAGTTGGTCGGCATCGCCCTGCGGTATCCCGACATCTGGCAGTACCTGTACCGCATGGTCGTCGAAACCGAGTGCGGACAGCAGCACGGCGAGACGCAGGCACTCCTCGAAGCCTAGCTCCGACGCGTGCTCGTACAGCTCGATCAGCTTCTCCCAGCGTTCGGTCCGCAGGTGGGAAGGAAGCGCATCGGGGTCGGCGGTGGCCAACTCGGGCATCCGGAGTTGCACGGCGGTGAGGCGTCGCAGGCCTTTCGGCATGTGCAGCTGAAATGGCGACTGAGGTGCAGTCGGAATGAGTTCGGCAAACGCTTGATGAACGTTTCGGGCGTGCAACGAGCACACCTGGGTCGGCTGCAGCCCGAAATAGGGACCGAGCAGCGAAAGGTTCCAGGTACTCGTCGGCGTCCGCGGCATGGGGAAGCCACGGCGAAGGCTCACGCTGAGATATTTTGGCCGGCTTTGGCTTTTGGTGGACAAGCTCATTTCGCCTCCCGGACCGTGGAACGTGTAGCCAGGAATGCGCCTCCGGCGACGAAGACGACACCGATACAGACCATCGCGACCGTCGCCGTCGCGGAAGCGGCTATCCATCCGAGCAGGAGAAGTCCGATGGGCATCGCCGCCGTGGTCACCGACATCACCGCAGCGAAGACCCGCCCTCGCAGTTCGCCGGGCACGGCAGACTGCAGATACGAGGTCACGGCCACGGTCGCCATTCCCGCGGGCAGGCCCACGAAGAACATGGCGAGCGGCGGTATCCAGGCGGAATTCGTCGCGCACATCAGCAGGACCGCGCAGCCCTGAACCGCGTAGTTACCGACGAACACAATTCCTCGATGCCGCAAAAGGGGTGTGTGGGACACCAGGAACAGCCCTGCGATCCGGCCCACACCTATGGCGGCGATCGCGATGCCGAAAAGCTCCGAACTCCCCGCGCTGCGCGTGACCAGGTATCCGGGTAGCAGGAAGGCGATGCTGTATTGCGCGGCGTCGAGCACCGGATAGGCCAGGAATTGTGGTCTGAGCACCGGGTTGCTGGACAGGAAGCGCAGGCCGGCGCGTACGTCGTTGTACACACCGTGCATGGACCGAGGCTCCTTCGACGGTGGCATCAGGGACGCGGGCTGTGTCGGCAGACTTCGTTTCACGGCAATGAGCAGCAGCGCGGAAACGGCAAAGCTCACCGCGTCGGCGGTGAGCAACCAGCCAATGGACACGACCGACAGCGCAAGACCGGTCAGCGACGGCCCCAGAACAGCCATGGTGTTCGTACTGCCGATGATGATCGCGTCCATGCGCGCCACCCGCTTGACGTCTCCGCCGGCGATCAGTGGTAGCACGGTCTGCAACGCAGGCATGAACACCACGCCCGGTACGGCCAGCAGTAGCACACCGGTCAATACCGCCGGAAGCCCGGTCTGACTGCTGATCACCGCGGCGAGGCCGCCGACCAGAACTGCCCGGAGCAGATCGGCGGCGACGAGCAGAGTAAACCTGTTGGACCGGTCGACCATGACCCCGCCGAGGAGACCAAGAATCGCCAGGGGAAGGGCGGTCGCGATGCCGACCAACGCGCTGCTGAACAGGCCGCCGTAGCCGGCTGTAATATGCCAGGGGACGCCCACCTTAAAGAACTGATCTCCGAGAGCTGACTGAGCCATGGCGGCCCAGAGCAGCAGGAATGGCACATGGCGCAGCACGCTGCCGGACGGAGCTTTCACGTCATGGCGTACGTCGCTCTTCTCTGCCGATGTCTCCAAGGACTCCCTCGATTACCGACGTTCCGGAAACGTTCCTGTCGAACGACCGCCAGCGCCCGGAAATGAGGCCAGGGAAAGCCTCATTTCCGGGCTTTGGTGTCACTGTGCCATGTAGTTGTACTCGGCCGACATGAGAGTGCCGAACTCTTCGAGGAGCTGCTCCTCATGAGTCTCGAGCGTGAATTCCGAAGGCGTCTCCACCTTCTTGTCGTCCTGTTCCATCAGTTACCCCTTTCTTCTTCGACACCCGGCCTCGCCACGATGGTGAGGCCGGAGTTCTTGATCCTAGATTCCGTGACGATCCAGATCGACGCGGAATCTAAGGTCGCGGTAGCCGACCTCGGGGTTGCCAGGCCGCGGTCCCAAGAAGCGCGCGGAGACTTCACTTTCGATAACGCCGGGCAGAATCTGGGGAAAGAGTGGGCCGCCGAACCCGTCGCCCGGACGGAGGCCGTGGTCCCAAAGCAGAGGAGTGTTCCCGGGACTCGGGAAATAGGTGGTGTCGCTCCCCAGCCAGCGAGTCGTGAGCGCGCGCCGGGCGGACGCTCCTTTTTCGTTGCCGGTCGAATAATGGAGGATGCCTGGGTGGAAGATGATCGCGTCACCGGGTTCCACGTCCCAGCTGATGATGGGTAGCGCGTCCCGGTTCGGCTCGATCGAAATGAGGCCGTGCAGCTCAGCCGGAAGCGGGGCGTCGATCATCTCTTGCTCGAAGCGCTGGTGCACCCACTGGAAGGCGGCCCGCATCAGCGCCGGCGTCGTGACCGGCTCGTCAAGTTCCAGCGGCTCCACGACAGTGGGTTTCCAGCCCAGTTCGGCAAGGGCCTTGGCCAGCCGTTCGTCGGTCCTGGTGTCGTGGCGAGGCTGGGTCCGTCGCGTGGTCAGCTGATGCGAGCCCCGGACGAACTGAAGCGAGCTGTTCTCCGTGGTCGCCTCGTCGCAGGCGAACCAGATGTTCATCAGTTTGCTGCCCCGCACCGGCCACGCGATGTCATCGGTATGCCACTGGGTGGGAACTTTGCAGCCGATGTCCTTCTTGAACATCTGGTCGACCAAGAAGTTGATTCGGTCCGACCGCAGGGCCTGTGCTGCGATGCGCGCAGCGGGAGAGCGGAACACGAAGTCACGGAAAGCGTCATCATATTGCCACATGAACAGATCTGTGTACATTCGATGCGCGCTGCTGGAAAGAAACTCGCCGTAGGGCGTCAGATGTGAAGTCATATGGTCGATCGCATCGGCTACATGCGAGACCCAGCTACTGGGAATCACGCCTCTGACCAGGACCGCGCCATCAAGCTCAAAAGCTTTGATTTCAGTTTCGGTGAGATCCCGGAGAGGGGGTTCAGGGACGAGATTGAGAAGGTCCAGCGTGTCAGCAGGCATGATCAATGCTCTCTTCGTCGACACCGAAGATGGGTGTTGAGTCGTTTCCTTAAATGCGAATCGGCAGACGGAGGGGCAGGCTTTCTGGGGCCTGGAACTTTTCGATTATGTTCCAATGATTTCAGCCCTCAGCATGCTGCTTCTGTCATATTTGATTGCGGCTTCAGCGAAGGCAGGTAGAGTCCTCGGCCAGCGCGGAGCGGTGGCCCCCGGGGCCGGACGCGATCACAATGTCGTCAACACGTTAAGGTTAGGGTTGGGGTTCGTCCTGCCAGCCGAGGTTGCCCGGGTCGCAGACCGCATCCGGCAGGCAGTCGACGGCTGGCAAGGCAACCGTGCCATGATCGCTCGCACCCGCGAAGACGGCCCCATGCGCCACGCCGACGAGTGCGGCGGCCACAACCGACAGGATGACTCTCTTCATGAATGTAGGACTCCTCGCGGTATCACATGTCCGGAAGACCGATATAGAAGAGTTTCGGGCAGCCGCCCCCGACCTGTCACCGTTGTGGGCTGTCATTATGCTGCCCTGGCACCTTGCTGCCCCGCAGGCCGACACGCCCCCGGCCGGACGGCTTCGCCGACAGGGACGGCGTGTCCTGGGCAGGTGGTCAGCCTGCATTAGGGACATCTCCACGAGGGGTTTCGTGCAGCCGCACTGTCGCCGTTCCTTGGCCATAGTGAATCTATGACACGAGGATTTTTCGCCACGCTGGGCCTCAGCGTCGACGCCGAGTCCGTTTATCGCGTCATCCTGCGCGAACCGGGGCTGCAGGTGGAGGCACTCACCGCCCGCATGCAGTTACCACCCGAGCACGTGCACGATGCCCTCGGCGAACTGACCCGACTCGGGCTGCTCCAACCATCCCGGGAGCGGCCGCGCCACCTGCACCTGGTGGACCCTGAGATCAGCCTCACCTCGCTACTCGCCAGCCACGAGGCCGAGCTGCTTCAGCGTCAGCAGGCGATCGCCACCGGCCGCGCGGAGGTCAGCGACCTGATCGCGGAGTACAACCAGCGTAACGGCTCACCGGGCCGGGCCGGGATCAAGTACCTCTCTGGCCTGGACGACGTCAGGACGTACATCGAGGTCATGGGGCGCGAATGTGTGTCGGACGTGATGGCGTTCGTGGACGGAGGTCCCCAAACCAAGGAGAACATGGAAGCCAGCAGGTCCCAGGACCAGTCGGTCTTGGCCCGCGGTGTGTGGATGCGCTCGATCTACCTGGAGAGCCTGGCCAACGACCCCGCCACCCTTGCGTACGTCAGGTGGCTGACCGAAGAAGGGGCGTCGATCCGCACCATTCCCATGGTCCCTCTCCGGATGATCATCTTCGACCGGCGGGTGGCCCTGCTTCCCGTACAGGTCGACGACACGTCCATGGGGGCCATGGTGTTGCCCTACAGCAGTGTGATCACCGCTCTGTGCGCGCTCTTCGAGAAGCTCTGGGAGGAGGCCACCCCGCTCGGCGTCGCCCCCCGACGCGAGCACGACGGCCTCAGCGGCCAAGAGCTCTCCCTGCTCAAGCTCATGGCCGAGGGCAATACCGACGAGGTGTGCGCCCGCAAGCTCGGCATCTCGCTGCGCACCGAACGCCGCCTGGCCGCCGATCTGATGGCCCGCCTCAATGCCAAGAGCCGTTTCCAGGCCGGCGTCCTCGCCGCGCAGGCCGGTTGGCTCACCGACGACGCCGCTGTGGCGCAACTCCCATGAGGGCGGGCCTGGGCCGGCCCAGCGGCGCGCGGAGCAGCGCTTACTTGATCGCCATCGGGTTGAGCGGCGAGCCGACCGCGTGGGTGAAGGGCAGCGGTGGACCGCAGAACAGGAATTCGTGGACGCCGTCCTCAGCGCAGTCCTCAGCGAGAGGTTCGAGATCCCAGATCTCACCGACCCAGAGACCGAGGTGCACGATGAACACGATGTGCAACGGCTGGAAGACGTCCTCGGTCTCGTTGGGCAACACCTCCATGCCCCAGGTGTCGGTCGCGACCGCCGCGAGTTCGTGGCCGGCGACCCAGTCGATGCTCTTCAGGCCGAGGCCGGGGGCGTCGCCTCCCGCGTAGTCTCCCCAGTCTCCCCGGCTGCGCGCCTGCGCGATCGCGCCGGTGCGTACGAAGACGAAGTCGCCTCTGCGGATCTCCACGCCCTGCTGCTCCGCGGCGCGATCGAGGTCCTCGGCGCCGATGGCGGTCCCCGGCTCCAGCCACGCGACGCCCTTGCTCCGTGGGATGTCCAGGAGCACGCCCCGGCCGACCATGCCGTCCGCCGCGTTGGTGACGCCGTTTCGCAGCGCGCCCTTGCTCGACACCTGGTCCGCGCCGTAACCGTTGTAGATCTTGTTCTCGAAGACGACATGAGCGAGCGAGTCCCACTGGGTCCCGCTCTGCAGCGGCAGGATCACGAGGTCGTCGGTGCCGCGGAAGTAGCGGTCCTTGCCGCCGTAGAAGTCGCGGATCGAGGTGTTCGCGATGACATCCGCACCGTCTCGGGTCATGAGGTGGATCGGATTGAACCGGTTGAAGGTGCCCTTCTGCGGCCCGTTCTCGTCGAAGGGCAGCGCGAGTGAGATCGTGCGGCCCTTCTTCACCAGGGACGCCGCGCGCACGATCGCCTCGGGTGTCACGTGGTTGAGGGTGCCGCGCTCGTCGTTCTCACCCCAGCGTCCCCAATTGCTGTACTTGGCGATGTAACCCCGCACGGTGTCGATGTCTGGTTGAACCATTCGGCATCCTCTTCGCTAGCACGCGACTGGTATTATGTTGCAACGTTGTCTCACTATACAGGAGTCACTAAGGGTGACCAGGGCTGGGGCGGTCTTCTCGCGGGGGGAGGACACGCGCCGCATCGCCCCCGGCCTTGGCTTAGGTTTGTCTTGGACGCGCGGCGTCGACAGGAGATTGTCGGGATGATCGAGGATGGCGGCGACAGAGTGACCACCGGTGATGCGGCGACGCGGCTCGATGACACCGAAGCCGAACATGTGCCCGGTGACCGGTCAGGGCGCCGCAATCGCCACAACACCGCGGCCAAGGTGGTCTTCCTCCTCGAGGCGCTGGCGACGCGCGAGGAGGGCATCGGCGTGCGCGAACTGGCGCGCGAGCTCGGCATCGACAAGAGCGCGATCTCGCGTCTGTCCGAGCAGCTCGTCGAACTCGGCGCCGCGCAGCAGGACGAGTTCTCAGGGCGGTTCCGGGTGGGGCCGCGGCTGTTCGGGCTCGCCGCGACCATCCACGGTCGCGACACCCTGTGGCGGGCCGCCGAGCCGATCGTCCGCTCCCTGGCGACGACCTTCAATGAGACGTGCTATCTGGCGGTACGCGACGGTGACGAGATCATCTTCCGTAACAAGGTGGATTGCACGCACAAGGTCCGCTACGTCATCGATCCGGGTGAGCGTGCGCCGCTGCACGCCGGAGCGGGAGGCCGGGCGGTCCTGATAGGGCTCGACGACCGCGAGGTTCGCGAGATCATCGACCGTACCGGCCTGGAGGCGGTCACCTCCCGCACCATCACGGACGCGGACCGGCTGCTCGCCCTCGTCGCCGCGGATCGCGAGCGGCACTACGCGGCGAGCCGCGGCGAGCGGGTGCCCTCCGGAGGCGCCATCGCCGCACCGTACTTCGACGCCTCGGGGCGGTGCCTCGGATCCGTCGTGTTCACCTGCCCGGACCAGCGCTACGACCCTGCGCGCGAACCGGAGATCGCCGCCACGGTGATGCGGGCAGGCAGCGATCTGTCCCGGCGCCTCGGATACCACGCGCCGGCCGAGGCACAGTGAGCGTGCGGACGGCCGGCGGACCGGCGATCTAGAGTTTGAGTGCCGCCTTGTGCGTTTCCGGCACGAACAACGTGACCGCGAAGGTCAGCAGGAGCACCGCGATCAGGTAGATGGACACGCCCCAGGGCGCTCCTCCGGTCGCCGCGACGAGCGCGGTCGCGATGAGCGGCGACAGACCGCCGAAGACCGCGGCCGACACCTCGCGGCCGACGGCGAACCCGCTGTAGCGCAGCTTGGTGCTGAACACCTCGCCGAACAGCGATCCCTGTACGCCGGCCATCGCCTGGATGACGACTCCGCCGAGGACGACGACCGCGATGCCGGCGAGGACGACGTTCCTCGTGTCGATGAGCCAGAAGTACGGAAACACGCAGATGGCCGCGAGCAACGCCGCGCCGCCGAAGACCTTCTTACGGCCGATGGCGTCGGAGAGCCAGCCGAACAGTGGGGTGACGATCGTGGCCGCGATGCCGGCGAAGAAGACGAGGTAGGTCGCGGTCCCCGAGGCGAACCGCGCCTGCTCGGTGAGGTAGGAGATGATGTACGTCAGGAAGATGTACGTCCCCATCTGAAGTCCCGCCGCGAGAGCGAAGATCTGCAGGAGCGACTTACGCTCGCTCAGCACCAGGCTCTTGAGCGGAAGCCGCTGGACCTCCCTGTGCTCGGCGACCTTCTCGAACATCGGCGACTCCCCGACGCGCGTCCTGACCCAGAAGCCGACGCCCACCAGGATCGCGCTGGCGACGAACGGAATGCGCCATCCGTAGGAGAGGAGTTGTTCGTCCGGCAGCAGTTGAAGCAGGGTGAAGACGAGGGTCCCGAGCATCAGTCCCGCGGCACTTCCGATGGAGCCGATGGAGCCGTACAGGCCGCGGCGGTTGGGGGGAGCGTACTCGAGCATCATGATCGACGCGCCCGCGTACTCCGCGCCGGCGCCGAAGCCCTGGGCGAGGCGGCACACGATGAGCAGGACGGGTGCGAGCACGCCTATCGAGGCGTACGTCGGCAACAACCCGACGCAGAACGTCGAGGCCCCCATGAGGATGAACGTCGTCACCAGGATCGGTTTTCTGCCGATCCTGTCACCGAGGTTGCCGAGGACGATCGCGCCGATCGGCCGCACGAGCTGCCCGACCGCGAACGTCCCGAACGAGGCGAGCGTGCCGACCAGCGGGCTCGTCCCGGTGAAGAAGAGCTTGCCGAAGATGAGCGCTGAGGCGCTGGCGTAGATGAAGTAATCGAACCACTCGATGGTTCCGCCGATGATGGCGCCGAAAACGACTCGGCGCATCGACGCGCGCGTTATCCCGGCGTCCATATCCTGGACTGCTGCCATGGACCTTACTCCTTTTGGGGATCCCACCGCGGTAGTGAGTTACGTACGCTTGTCAGTCCGCGGGCGCCGACATCACCGCGATGTCTTCGGGGCGGGCCGGGCCGGCTCCGCCGGAGGCCAGCCAGCCTCCGTCGATCCGCAGGTCCGTGCCTGTCACCCAGGACGCCTCGTCCGAGGCCAGGAACAGGACGCCGTTCGCGATGTCCTCAGGACGGCCGACCTTGCGAGGCAACAGGGCGGCCCGGCTCACGATCTCGCGTCGCGGGGTGCCGGGGTGTTGCAGACGATGTCGATCCGCGCGAACTTCTCGACCGCGAGCTCGGCGAGCCGCACGGCGTTCGCCTCGTCGGAGAGGTCGAGCGGGTGGAGAGACTCCATCCGCCCGCCCGCACGACGCACGGCCTCGACGGTCTGCTCGGCGAGTTCGGCCGAGACGTCACAGCCGACGATGGCCGCACCCTCGCTCGCGAGCCGGAGGGCGATCGCACGGGCGATGTCGCCGCCGCTGCCGGTCAGCACGGCAACCCTGCCCGTCAAACGACCGTCCATCCGATCCTGCCCTTGGTGCGGTATTTCGATACACTGTCTTGGCCTAACGAACTGTAGACGAAGGCGGTGCGGTTGTCACTCCTCAACGCGAGGGCCTTTTCACCCGTTCACGCCGACCGGGGCGGACCGTAGTCGAGCACCACGCCGAGTACGTGCGCGGGATCACCGTCGACCAGGTCGTACGCCTCCGCCGCGCGGTCGAACGGGACCGTGGCGCTGATCATCTCCGTGGTGTCCAGCCGCTGTAGCAAGTCGAACGAGACCTCGGTGCGCCGCACCCAGTCCCAGCGAGGCTGATCCGTCGCCTGGGAACTGGTGATCCGCAGGCGGCGGAAGTGGAACTCCGGGGCGAGCCGGAGCGAGACCTCTTGTTTGCCATAGAGCGAGATCGCCACGACCTCCCCCCGATCGGCTGCGATCTCGATCGCGGACTGCAGCGCGGGCGGCGCCCCGCTCGCCTCGTACACGACGTCGGCGCCCCTGCCGTCGGAGAGTCCGGCCACCGTGGCCGCGACGTCCTGCGGCTCCACCGCGGCGTCCGCGCCGTATGCCAGAGCCAGTTCTCGTCGCTTCGCCAGGCGGTCGACCACGATGACCTTGCCGGCGTTCAGCCGGGCGATCCTGGCGCACATCATCCCGACGATGCCCTGGCCGAACACCACCGCCACTTCTCCGGTCTTGACCGGAACATCGAGGACGCCGGTCAGCGCCACCCTTGTCAGGTTGAGCAGGGTGGCGGCATCGTCGGAGACAGCGTCCGGGATCGCCGTCACCAGGGTCGGCAGCGCCGCGATCGTGAAGACGTCCTGGTGCGGATGCCGGGCGAACACCCGATCGCCGACCGCGTAACCGGAGTCGGCCCCGGCCTCGACGACTCGGCCGACGATCTGGTAGCCGTACTTGGCAGGGAAAGGGAACCGCCCCTCGGAGGTCGGTGGCATTCTGTCGCCCGGGGTCGTGTCGCCCCGATAGACGAGCATCTCGGTGCCCGCGCTGATGAGCGAGCGCGTCGCCTCGACCACGATCTCGCCGGCACCCGGCGGGAGGACAGGCGCCTCCCGCAGCTCGATCCGGCGAGGACCGGTGAACCACACCGCGCGGCTCGTCTTGTCTGTCATCACTTCTCCTGGTTGGACGCTTCGAGCACCGGGACGACGACGGCCTGCGTGAAGTCAAGGTGCTGGTGGACCAGACGCGCCGTCTCCTCGGCGTCGCCACGGCGACACGCCCCAGCGATAGCGCGGTGCTCGGCGACGCGATCTTCGGGAGTTCCGCGCACAGTGGCGGACAGTCGCTGGTAGCGCTGGCTGTTCTCCCACAGCATCGCCTGGATGTCGATCAGCCAGCGCGACCCCGAGTGGTTGTAGATCGAGAAGTGGAAGGCGCGGTGGTCGGGTTCGTAGGACTCGGCGTCGTCGCTCAGTATCGTGCGCTCGAGATCGTCGAGTGCGCGGTCCATCGCGGCGATCGCATCGGCATCCATGCGGGGGACGGCGAGTTTCGTCGCGAAGGGATCCAGCAGCAGCCGCAGTTGGTACGTCTCCGCGAAGTCGGCGCGGTCGGCCGCGCGCACCCGGAACCCTCGACGCGCGATCGCCTCGACCAGCCCGCGGGAGGCCAGGCTGCGCAGCGCTTCCCGCACGGGGATGGGGCTCATGCCGAGCTTCTCCGCGGCCTCATCGGTCGAGATCCGGACCCCGGGGGCTAACTCCCCAGAAAAGATCATCTCCCGGAGCACCTGCTCAGCGTGGCCGGCGAGGGTCAGCAGCCTGGATCGCGCGGGCGGACTCTGTGCCATCTCCACTCCTTCCTTGCATGATTGTTCCTTGACAGAAATAAAATATTTTCTATATTTTTCCCCATGTCAAGGCTTGGAGGGAGCGCCGATGAAGGCCGCACGCCTATACGGTCAAGGTGACATTCGCGTGGATGAGGTGCCCGATCCCGCGGAACCCGGCCCGTACGAAGCCGTGGTGGAGTCGCTGTGGAGCGGGATCTGCGGAACGGACGTCAAGGAGTTCACGGGGCACGGCGGCAGCGTCTCTCGCGCGCCGCATCCGCTGACCGGGGCCGGCCTGCCTCTCGTCCTGGGACATGAGTTCTCCGCGCGCGTGGTCGCGGTCGGTGCGAACGTCGAAGGCGTCGCGGTCGGCGAGGAAGTGGCGATCATGCCTCTTCAGCACTGCGGGCAATGCCTCGCCTGCCATCAGGGGCAGCACACACACTGTGTGGTCAAGGCATGGACCGGCCTGAGCTCGCCGTGGGGCGGCTTCGGCGAGCGGGCACTCGTGCAGTCCTATCAGCTCACGCCGCTGGAGGGGATTTCCGCCGTGGCGGGCGCCGTCATCGAGCCGGCGGCGGTCGCGCTGCACGCCGCTCTCCGCGCGGGCATCGGCCCCGGCGACACCGTGTTCGTCGCGGGCGCCGGTGCCATCGGCGCGCTCACGGTCATGGTGGCGAAGGCGCTCGGGGCCTCGGCCGTACACGTCTTCGAGATCAACCCGGAGCGTGCGGCGCTCGTTCAGTCCCTTGGTGCCGCGATCGTGCCGGAAAGCGCGCGGGACGACATCGCCGCTTACCTGCGCGAGCGGACCGGCGGGCACGGAGTGCACGTCGCCATGGACTGCGCGGGCAAGCCCTCGGCGCACGAGGCCTGTGTCGCGTCGGTGCGAGTGGGCGGCACGGTCGGCGTTCCCGCCGTTCATCCCGGGCCCACGACGGTCGACGTACGGCGGATCACGCGTGACGACCTCACCCTTGTCGGCTCGGTGGGATACAGCCGGGAGAGCTGGGAGAAGACGGTGCTCATGGTGCGGGCGGGCGTTCTCCCCATCGAGCGGATCGTGACCTCGAGGATCGGGCTCGACGAGATCGTCGACAAGGGGTTCCAGGCCCTCGCCAAGCCGGGCGATGAGCTCAAGATCCTCGTTCAGGTCAACCAGTAGGAGCGATGATGACCAACACCCCGCGGTTCGCCGTCAGTGCCGGAACCACGTACCACTCCCCTTTCGTCGAGGACATCAAGACCTACCCGGCCGCGGGCATCCGGGGGATCGGCCTGTGGGAGTACAAACTCGAAGGCGATCGGGACGAGGAGCGCGCCGCGCAACTCGTCGACGCCGGTCTCACTGCCACATTCTGCTTTCCCCTCACGCCAGGCATCTTCACTGGTAACGGGCATTTTGCGCATCCGAAGGATCCCGACGCCCGGCTGACCATCCTGTGCGAGTCCGTGCGGCGGTTCGCCGTCTACCAGCCGGTGGCGGTCTGCATCCTCGCCGGAGCTCCCCAGCCCGACGGCGAGGCCGAATCGCGCAAGCGTGTCGTGTCGGCGTTCAGGCGCGTGAGCGAGATCGCCGCCGACGTCGGTGTGCGGCTGGCCCTGGAGGTCATCAGTCCGGGCGCCGCCGGCAGCATGGTGCGGACGATCCCTCAGGCCCTCGACTTCATCGCCGACGTCGGCGCCGACAACATCGGAGTGTTGCTCGACAACTGGCACATCGCGAACGAGCCGCTGGAGAACATCGCGACCCACATCGACAAGATCGTGGGCATCCAGGTCTGCGACAAGAAGCCCGACTCGCGCGGCCGGTTCGACCGAGCGCTGCCCGGCGAGGGAACGCTCAATGTCGAGGACGTGATCAGGACCGCGCACGACGCGGGCTACGACGGCTGGTACGAGCTGGAGATCTTCTCCGACGACGGCACGTTCGGCGAGCCGCTGGCGAACTCCATGTGGCGGCAACCGGCGTCGCAGGTGCTCGAAGCCGGATCCAGGGCATTCGAGTCCACCTACGCGCGTGCCACTGCCGCGCGCTGATTCCACCCCCCACCACTCTCGGAGGACACGCCTGTGCGACTGATTGGATACCGAACCGGCAAGTCGATCATGGTGGCACGAATTCTGGACACCGGCACGGTGCAGCCGATCGCTCCGGTCGAGGAGTTCTGGGACGATCCCTTCCGGTGGGGGGCCGACGCCGTCGACGGTGATCCGGTGGCGCGGGAGGGCCTCGAGATCGTCCCGCCCGTTCTGCCGTCCGCCCGAGTGATCTGCGTCGGCCTCAACTACGCCGAGCACGCGGCAGAAGGACGTTGGGATCCCCCGAAGTATCCGACGGTCTTCGCCCGCTGGACCGCCTCACTCTCGACCGACGGAGTCCCGGTGGCCGTACCGCCCGGTGAGCAGGGGCTCGACTGGGAGGCCGAACTCGTCGCGATCGTCGGGCGTCCGCTCTATCGGGCCGCCGAGGCCGACACCGCCGGCGCCGTCTACGGATACGCGCCGTTCAACGATCTCACCGCCCGGCGATCGCAGAAACTGACGACGCAGTGGACCCTCGGCAAGAACGCGGACGGCAGCGGCCCACTCGGACCGATCATGACGAGTGACCAGGTGGGGCCGATCGACGGCGGCCTCAGGATCGAGGCGAGAGTCAACGGCGAGGTCGTGCAGTCCGACTCGACGCGCTCGATGATCTTCTCGATCGATCATCTGCTCTCGTTCCTCAGCCAGGGGATGACGCTACATCCAGGCGACCTCATCGCCACAGGAACGCCGTCCGGCGTCGGCTACGTGCGCAACCCCCCGCGTTTCCTCACCCCCGGCGACCTGGTCGAGGTGGAGATCGAGCGCGTCGGCTCCGTGTCCACCCCGGTCATCTCAGGTTGAGAGCACCGTCAGGCCGGCATCCTCAGCACGAACAGGCCGTGGTTCTTGTCCGTGCAGTAGATGTAGCCGCGGCTGTCGACGAGCACGTCCTCGAACTGGGTCACCAGCGCCTCCACCGGCTTCACGCCACGGCGGATCTTCGGGTCCTCCGGCACGTAGTACGCGATCTCGCGCGGACGCAGCGGTTCGGAGATGTCGTAGACCCGCAGACCTCCGTTGAAGTGCGTGAGGTAGACCCTCGTGTCGTCCCGCATGAGGCAGTCCTGGTACTGCCACTGGTGCTGGTTGTGCGGACCGTGCCGCGCGCCCTTGTTCGCGTAGGTGGTGAGGCCCGTTTCCTCGCTCGGGTACGGGGTCGGCAGCCAGCTCATGATGCGCGGAGACTCCGGCTCGCTCACGTCGACCACCACCGAGTAGCCCAGGGACTCCGTGTCACCCTCGCGCAACGCCTCGCTGTTGGCGACGACGATGCCCGGCCCGTACGGGATGGCGCTGTGGCAGCCTAGCGCGCTGCCGAAGTCGCCGAACGACAGGCGCGACACGAAGGCCGGCCGGGTGGGATCGGAGACGTCGAGGACGACCATGCCGACCCTGCCGTAGCTGAGGTAGGCGAGATTCCCCACGACATAGACCGGGCCGTGCAGGTAGTGGTCGTGCTCCGGCTGCTCGCCGCCGGCGTGCCACTGGCCCTGCCACCACCATCGTCCGGCCTCCGTCGGACGGCTCGGATCGGACAGGTCGAGGATGACGAGGATGTTGCCCTTGAAGCCCTCCGGCTCGGCGGCCAGGTAGGCGTACCTTCCACCCGCGTAATAGTTTCGATGCGTGCCGCGACCGGTCGTGTCGTAGTGCGCGAGCAGCTTCGGGTTCGTCGGGTCCGTCGCCACGTCCCAGATGAGCGCGCCGACCTTCTCGGTGAGCGCGGGGTCGAAGCCCCAGCCCGGTGTCGCGCGCTCCAGCGCATTGATCATGAGGCCGTCGGCCACCTGCACCTGCAGCGTCCAGGTGTTCGGCGGCCCGTCGATCGTCCGGACGAGCACGGGACGCCCGGGGTCGGTCACGTCCACGATGCTCCATGCCGAGCGCCAGAAGTGGCTCAGATAGAGGTAGTGGCGTCCGTTCGCGCGCTGCATCGCGATCTTGAAGGCGGGGTTGCCGTCGAGGTCGTGGTACCCGACGAGGTCGATGCCTTCCGACTCGGCGGTCGCGGGCGCTGCGGCGAGCGTGCTCTCCGTGTTCATTCTTTCCTCTCACCAAGGCCGGTTTCCACGGTTCTGCCGCGCGCCTGGCCGCAGGGTCCGCAGTCGCCGTCTTCGGCAGGGCGTCGACAACTCGCGGCGTTATAGCAAGACACTGTATCAGTAGCTTCTCGACCCTCGCCGCAGGCGTTGCGGGAAGGTCAGCGGGGTGGTCCGAGGACGACCTGGCCGTAGGCGTCCGCCGCATGGGCGAGCCGATCGGGGGAGATCTCGAAGCCGTCGGGTCGCGGGGCCGACAGGTCGCGTCCGGCCTCGCGGAACATGCCCTCGATGCCGCTCGGGGTAGCGATCATCAGCAGATCGGCCTCCTCAGAGGTGATCCGGTAACCGTGCGGGACATTCTTCGGCAGGAAGACGATGCCGCCCTCGTCGAGTTCGAACTCCTGATCGTCGGACCACACCAGGGCGGTGCCTCTGATCAGCATGAAGATCTCGTCCTCGCGGGTGTGCACGTGGAAGGGCGGCGCTTCGCCCTTGCTGACGTGGAAGCGGCCGACGGTGAGCTGACCATCGGTCGCCTGGCCGTCCAGCAGGACGGAGAACGTCCCGCCGTCCAGCCACTCCAGTGACTGCTGCTGGTCCTGTTGGGCCAGGTAGGTCATGGACATGGTGATGTCCTTTCGAAATCCGCCGTGGCGCTGGTCGCGGTGCGGCGGGGTGGATGAGGAGCGGAGAAAGCGCGCGTCAGGCGGGGATGAGTTCGGCCACGATGGGGAGGAGCTTCTCGCCGGCGGGAGAGGCCCAGTGGCGGGCGAGTTCGGTCAGGATCATGTTGGTCGACGTGATGCCGGCTCCGGCCCGCTCCATGCGGCGCAGGGCGACGTCGTCGGCCAGCTTGCTCGGCGACCCCCCTGCGTCTGCGACGACCTGGACCCGGTAACCCTCGTCGAGCGTCGTGAGGGTGGGGTAGACGGTGCAGACGTCGTTGGTGACGCCTGCGATGATCAGGTTGGGCCGGCCTGCGGCCTTGACGGCGGCCGCGAAGCCGGGGTCGTCCATGGCGTTGACGACGCACGTTGCACCTCTGGCTCGTGTACGCCGGGTTGACGGTGATCACGTGGGTGCCCGTGTACCGGGCCTTGCTGCGGGTGGCGAGTTCGATGCGGTGCCAGCCCTTGTCCAGGATGGACCGGTTCAGG